>NZ_JBIUXU010000010.1:171116-375346 GCF_044744165.1 Streptomyces sp. NPDC087420 | reverse complement strand
TCGTGTCCGGAACGTAGAGCGTGTTTTGTGTCGCATGGCGACCGTTGCTAAGACAAGGTGCTGAACGCGACGTAAAACATGCAGTGCAGGACACGGCCCCTGACCGGCCCCCGGCAACGACCCGCAGCCGAAAAGCCGGCCCGCAGCGGGCACAACCAAGCCCGTCCGGCGATTGAGGACGCAGTAACCCGCACCCGGCACCGGGCGCGCGGGCAAAATCAAGCCCGTCAGGCGATTGAGGACAACCGTGGCCGCAACGCGGTCACCGATACGCGCGGCCCGTCGAACAGCTACGCGGTCGCCCCCAGCAGGCCCTCCACCAGGCCCCGCAACCGCGTCACCCGCTCCCGTGGCACACCCTCCGCCACCGCCCGGGGCAACGCCTCGTCCACTCCGTGCACCACCGACAAGTGCCGGTCGCCCCGGCTGAACGCCGTGTACACCCACGGACGGCTCAGGCCCTGCGCCGCGTCCCCGGGCAGCACTACCACCGCCGCCTCCCACCGCATCCCGGCCGCCTGGTGCGCCGTGAGCGCCCACCCGTGCCGTACCGCCGACTCCACCCGGTCCTTCGGCACCACCACCGCCGCGCCCCCGCACTCCAGGTGCAGTCCCTCCGCGTCGGCCGAGACCACCGAGCCCTGGAGTGTCCTGCCGGGCGCCGGCACGTAGGCGATACGGTCCCCCGGGTCGAAGCCCCCGAACCGCCCGGGGCCGGGGTTGAGCCGCTCCTTGAGCGCCGTGTTGAGCGCACGGGTCCCGGCCGAGCCGCCGTGGCCCACGGTGATCACCTGAGTCTGCCCGGCCGCCAGGCCGAACGCGCGCGGCACCGAGTCCGCGACCAGCTGCACCGTACGGTGCACCGCCTCGCCCGCGTCCCGTACCGGCACGATCACGACCTCCTTGCCGGGGGCCGCCACCTGGTTCAGCTCACCGATGCCGATGCCGGAGACCAGCTCACCGACCGGCCCGGGGTCCGGCGTGCGGGACGCGATCTGCGGGCACACCCGCGCGGCGAGCAGATCCCCGAACACCCGGCCCGCGCCCGCCGACCAGAGCACCCCGGGGTCCCCGCTGAGGACCAGCCGGCTGCCGTCGGGCAGGGACTCCACGAGCATCGTGGCCGTCTCCACGTCCAGCTGCGGTGCGTCCAGTACGACGAGCAGGTCGAGCGCGAACATGCCGTCCGCGTCCCGCCCGGGGCCCTCCGCGCCCGCGAGCAGCCCGGCGACGGTGACGGCGCCCTCGCCCGCGTCTCCCCCCGCGCCGCCGCCCAGCCTGGCCCGGCCGTTCTCGCTGTGGGCCGCGACCACCGCGCGCAGCCCGAGCGCACGCGCCGCCCCGGCCAGGACCACGGGCTCGGCGCGCGCGGCCTCACCGCCGGTGTGCAGTACGAGCCCATGCCCCGCGACCGCCCGGATCAGCTCGGCGGCCGACGGCGAACCGGCCGCCGTGGCGGCCTCCTCCCAGGAGGCGTCCGGCCCGGTCTTGACGAGCCGCGCGAGCCCGTCGGCCAGGCTCTCCTCCGCGAGGGCGTACCGGTCGAGCCCGAGGAGCACGGGCCGGCCCGGAGCGTCGGCCCCGTCGGCCGGGCTCTCCCCGCCCGCGTCCTCCCCCGCCTCGTCGCCCTCGTCGCTCTCTTCGTGCTGCTCGCCCCCCTCGGGACCCTCCTGGAACACGAGGACCGCCCCCTCGGAGACGGCGTGCCGCACGGCCTCGTCGGGATCCGGCACGCCGTGCCCGGCCAGGGCGGTACGCACCGCCGACGCCTCCAGCGCGGTGTGGCCCTGGAGCGCGCCGCGCTCCAGCAGCCACCCGACGAGCGCGGCGGCCCGCCGCTCGTCACCGGGCCCGCAGGCCGCGCCGAGGAGCGCCCGCGCGAAGCCGTCCGCCTGCTCGGGCCGCACCCCCGGCACGGACAGCAGTTGCCACGGGTCCTCGCGCAGGAGACCGGCGGCCTGCTCCCCGAGCACGGCCGAGACCTGCCCCGCGAACGCCTCCGGCGCACCGCCCTCGGCGAGCACGGCCCGTACGCCGTCCACGACGGCCCGCGGCGCCGGTGCGGTCCCGGGCGCCGGAGCCACCGGGGCGGGGGCGGCAGGAGCGACAGGAGCGGCCCCAGGGGCCACCGGGGCCGGGGCGGCGGCCACGGCCCGCAGGAGGGCCGGGTCGGGCTTGTCGCCGCTCTCCACGGCCCGCACGGCGGCGAGCAGGTCGGCGGCGTGCCCGCTCAGCTTCGTGCCGGCGGCGATGGGCCCTTCCTTCTCGGCCTTGCGCTGCTCGATCCGCTCCCGCAACTCCCGCTGCGCGGCGAGCTCGGCGGCAGCCTCGGACACCGCGGCAGCCTCAGCACCACCCTCTACACCGACCGCTCCCGCATCGGCTCCGTCCGAACCGGCGCCATTCGCATCGGCGCTGTCCGAATCGGCTTCCGCCGTATCGGCCCTGTCCGTAGCGGTCTCACCCGCATCGGACCCACCTGTCCCGGCCCCGTCCGCCTCGGCCTCCGCGCCCCCGTCACCCGCGCCAACCACCTCCGTCACACCGCCACCACCCGCGCCCGGCTCCACGCCCGCTGCCGGCCCCCCGGCCTCGGCCCCCGGCGCGGTGTCCTCCACGGTCGTGGTGTCGCGGTCCGTACTCACAGCGTGCTCCAGTCCTGGTCCGGATAGCGGTGCACGGGCGCCGACACGTCGTCGAGCGCCTGGCAGATCTCGTCAGGAAGACTAAGGCTCTCCACTGACAAAGCCGCCGTGAGCTGCTGCGCGTTGCGCGCGCCCACGATCGGGGCCACCACCCCCGGGCGGTCCCTGACCCACGCCAGCGCCACCTCCAGCGCCGTCGTGGCCAGTCCCTCCGCCGCCGTCGCGACCGCGTCGACGATGCGGCTCGCCGCCTCGTCGAGATACGGCTCCACGAACGGCGCCATGTCCGACGCGGCCCGCGAATCCGCCGGGGTGCCGTGCCGGTACTTCCCGGTGAGCACCCCGCGGCCGAGGGGCGACGACGGCAGCAGCCCGATGCCCAGGTCGATCGCGGCGGGCAACACCTCACGCTCCACGCCGCGCTGCAACAGCGAGTACTCCATCTGCGTCCCCGCCAGCCGCGTACGTATACCGGGCGAGGCCAGCTGCCAGGTGGCGGCCTTGGCGAGCTGCCAGCCGCAGAAGTTCGACACGCCCGCGTACCGCACCCGCCCGCTGCTGACCGCGATGTCCAGCGCGTGGAGCGTCTCCTCCAGCGGGGTCGCCGCGTCGAACGCGTGGATCTGCCACAGGTCCACGTAGTCCGTCCCGAGCCGTGCCAGCGACGCGTCCAGCGCCGCCAGCAGATGCCCCCGGGACCCGTCGAAGCGCCGGTCCGGGTCCGGCACGCTGCCGGCCTTCGTCGAGATGATCAGATCGCGGCGCGGGACGAGCCGCTCGACCAACTGCCCGAGCAGATACTCGGCCTCCCCGCCCCCGTACACGTCCGCGGTGTCGACCAGCGTCCCGCCCGCCTCCCAGAACGCCTTCAACTGGTCGGCCGCGTCGTGCTCGTCGGTGTCTCTGCCCCAGGTCAGGGTGCCGAGCCCGATCCGGGACACACGCAGGCCGGTACGGCCGAGATGCCTCTGCTCCATGGGCGCTGAGATTACTGGCCGGGGCCGCGCACGGAGAGAGCCTGTGGACAACGTGCCGGGAGAGCCTGTGGACAGCCCGCTCCTGACGCGGCCCCGCACCGCGCGCTAGAGTCCGGCGGACAGAGACGTTACTGGCGGGTAGACGAGCAAGGGAGTGGTTATGCGGCTCGGCATCAACCTCGGTTACTGGGGCGCGGGGATGGACGGCGACAACCTCGCGGTGGCGCAGGAGGCCGACCGGCTCGGCTACGACGTCTGCTGGGCCGCCGAGGCCTACGGCTCCGACGCCCCGACCGTCCTGGCCTGGGTCGCCGCCCACACGGAGAGCATCGACGTCGGCTCCGCGATCCTCCAGATCCCGGCCCGCCAGCCCGCCATGACCGCGATGACCGCCGCCACCCTCGACTCCCTCTCCGGCGGCCGCTTCCGCCTCGGCCTCGGCGTCTCGGGACCGCAGGTCTCCGAGGGCTGGTACGGCGTCAAGTTCGACAAGCCGCTCGCCCGCACCCGCGAGTACGTCGAGATCGTCCGCAGGGCGATGTCCCGCGAGCGGCTGTCGTACGAGGGTGAGCACTGGACGCTGCCGCTGCCCGGCGGCCCCGGCAAGCCGATCAAGCTCACCGTCCACCCGGAGCGCGAGCACATCCCGCTCTACATCGCCGCGATCGGTCCGAAGAACCTGGAGCAGACCGGCGAGATCGCCGACGGCGCGCTGCTGATCTTCCCCTCCGCCGAGCACCTGGAGGACACGGCGGTCCGTCACCTCCGCGCGGGCCGCGAGAAGGCCGGCCTGACCATGGACGGCTTCGACGTCTGCCCGACCGTGCCGATCGCCGTCGGCGACGACATCACGGCGCTGGCCGACACCTTCCGCCCGTACACCGCGCTGTACGTCGGCGGCATGGGCAGCCGCAAGCAGAACTTCTACAACCAGCTCGCGCGGCGCATGGGGTACGAGAAGGAGGCGGCCGAGATCCAGGACGCGTACCTCTCCGGGGACAAGGCGGGCGCCGCCGCCGCCGTGCCGCACCAGCTGATCGACTCGACCACCCTGCTCGGGTCCGTGGAGCGGATCGCCGACCGGATGAGCGCGTACGCCGCGGCGGGTGTCACCACGCTCACCCTCGCGCCGGCCGGCCTGACGCTCGACGAGCGGCTCGCGGCCCTGCGGGTCGGCACCGACGCCCTGGAGCGCGCGGGCCTCGTCTCCTAGGACGGGGGCGCCACACGACAACCCGCCCCACCGTCCCGTAACCCGAACGGGCGAGAGGAAGTCTGCGGCCGTGGTGGGGGCTCGGGGGGTCTTCCCCGCCACGGCCGTCACGTACAACAACGCGCGGAGCGGCCCTTCGGTTACGCCACCGGGGGCCGCTCCGCGTTCGTACGTCCGGCCGAGTCGGCCCCCGCTGCTGTTGCCTGTTGCCCCCCGCCCGCTTTGACTCGTTCTCGCGGACGCCTGTATGGAGGTGGCAGTGATGCTTTCGGCCCGAAGCCTGTTCCAGGAAATCCTGGACAACGATCGTTCGTTCCAGCTCTTCTGCTCCATCGCGGCCAGTGGCGAGACCCAGGGCGGCTGGGAGAACGGCCGTATCGCCGCCCTGCTGCCCGAGAGCATGCGGGACCTGGCCCCCAAGGTCACCCGGCACGGAGCCGACGAGGACAAGCACGGGCGGATCTTCAACGCGCTCCTGAAGAAGCGCGGCCTGGAGCCGGTCGAGGTCCCCGACGACACCGACTACACGATGCTGCTGGAGCGCCGGGGCATCGGACTCGCCCACGACAAGCTGCGCCGCGACGAGCCGCTGACCGAGGACGACATCGTCGTGTACCTCGCGCACAGCCGGATCACCGAGCAGCGCGCGTCCGACCAGATGGTGATGCTGGTCAAGTACTTCGGCGACCACCCGGAGATCGGCAACGCCGTCCGGATGATCAGTAGCGACGAGGACAACCACCTCGCCTACTGCCACGAGGAACTGCTGCGGCTGGCCCGCACGGGCCACGGCAGGCGGATCCAGCGGGCCCTGCGCGAGTGCGCGATGGCCGAGATCCAGGTCTACCGCCGGGTGAGCCTCGCGGTGATGGCGCACATGGCGCGGCTGCTCGGCTGGTCCGCCGCCAAGTCCGCGGTGCTCACCGCCGGGGTCCACGCGATGTACGCGTACGAGCGGGCGTTCGGCTGGCGCCGGATGGTCACGCTGTCCATGCCGGAGCGCCGCGACGCCCTGAGCGGGCCTCCGGCCCCCGCCCCCGCGTACTGACCGCGGCGCCCGCCGAAAGGGCCGGCGCCCACCCCGTGGGTGCCGGCCCCCGCCCACGGACCGCGCCCCGCCCCCTCACAGCCAGCCGCGCCGCTTGAAGGCGCGGTGCAGACCGAGGACGAGCCCCACCATGACGGCGATCACGGTGGGGTACGCCCACACGTACGTCAGCTCCGGCATGTGCTCGAAGTTCATGCCGTAGATCCCCGCGATCAGCGTCGGTACGGCGGCCATCGCGGCCCACGCCGAGATCTTCCGCATGTCGTCGTTCTGCCGCACGCCCATCTGTGCCAGATGCGCCGAGAGGATGTCGGACAGCAGCCGGTCCAGCCCCTCGACCTGCTCGTTGGCGTGCAGCAGGTGGTCGTTCACGTCACGGAAGAAGGGCCGCGAACGGTCGTGCACGAACGGCAGCGACCCGCCCGCCAGCCGGGCCATCGGCGCCGCCAGCGGCACGGTCGCCCGCCGGAACTCCAGCACCTGCCGCTTGAAGCCGTAGATCCGCGCCGCCGTCGACTTGCTGGAGGACGGCCGCGACGAACCGGACGAGCTGTCGCCGCCGTCCGGCGCGAAGACCTCGGCCTCCAGCTCCTCCAGGTCGACCTGGAGCTCGTCGGCCACCTCGGTGTAGTGGTCGACCACCTCGTCACTGACCGCGTACATCACGGCGGTGGGCCCGTGCTTGAGCACGGACGGATCGGCCTCCAACCGCCGCCGTACCTCCCCGAGCGGCGAGCCCTCGCCGTGCCGGACGGTCACCACGAACGAGTCCCCGATGAAGATCATCAGCTCACCCGTGGTGACCGTGTCGCTCTTCTGCTCGTACTCCACGGGCTTGAGGACCAGGAACAGCGAGTCGTCGTACACCTCCAGCTTGGGCCGCTGGTGGGCGGTGAGAGCGTCCTCGACGGCGAGCGGGTGGAGGCCGAACTCGCTGCTCACGAGCGAGAACTCCTCCTCCGTCGGCTCGTGCAGCCCGATCCAGAGAAACGCGTCCCCGTGGGCACGCGCCTCGTCGAGGGCGTCGGAGAAGTCGGCGGGCCCGTCGGTACGGTGTCCGTCGCGGTAGATGGCACAGTCCACGATCACTGGCGCATTGTCCCCGCTCCGGCCCCCCGTACGCATCTTTGGCCTGCCAGCGCCTTACGCTGACGGGCATGGCCACGTTGATCCTCGTACGTCACGGACGCTCCACCGCCAACACCGCGGGGCTGCTCGCGGGCTGGACCCCCGGGGTCGCGCTCGACGAGCGCGGCGCGGCCCAGGCCGCCGCCCTGCCCGGCCGGCTGGTCGGCGTACCGCTCGCCGCCGTCGTCAGCAGCCCCCTCCAGCGCTGCCAGGAGACCCTGCGGCCGCTGCTCGACAGCAGGCCGGACGTGCCCGTGCACAGCGAGGACCGGATCGGCGAGTGCCACTACGGCGACTGGTCGGGCCGCAAACTCGCCGAGCTGAGCGACGAACCGCTGATGGAGGTCGTGCAGCAGCACCCCTCCGCCGCCGCGTTCCCCGGCGGCGAGTCGATGCGCGCCATGCAGGCGCGCGCCGTGGAGGCCATACGGGACTGGAACGCGCGCGTCGAGAAGGAGCACGGCGACGACGCCGTCTACCTCATGTGCTCGCACGGCGACATCATCAAGGCGCTCGTGGCCGACGCCCTCGGCATGCACCTCGACCTCTTCCAGCGGATCCACGTGGACCCGTGCTCGGTCACCGTCGTCCGGTACACGCGCTTGCGCCCCTATGTCGTACGGCTCGGTGACACGGGCGATCTGAACGGACTGGCGCCGCGTGAGAACACAAGCGGCGGTACGGGTGTTGTAGGAGGCGGCGCGGGAGCACCGTGATCCATCCGCGCAGTAGGGTGGACGCGCCTTCCTCACGCAGCACTTCCCCCAGTACCCAGCACTTTCCCAGCCGATTCCCAAGGGAGATCAGGACGTGTCCCGTCAGGTGTTCCTCTACGACCCACCGGACCGTTTCGTGGCCGGTACGGTCGGGCTGCCTGGACGCCGTACGTTCTTCCTCCAGGCGTCCGCCGCGGGGCGCGTCACCAGCGTCGCCCTGGAGAAGACCCAGGTGGCAGCCCTCGCCGAGCGGATCGACGAACTGCTCGACGAAGTGGTCCGCCGCACCGGCGGCAACGCGCCGGTGCCCGCCGTCGCCCCCACCGAGATCGCCGACTCCGCCCCGCTGGACGCCCCCGTGGAGGAGGAGTTCCGGGTCGGCACGATGGCGCTGGCGTGGGACGGTGACGAACAGCGCATGATCGTCGAGGCGCAGGCGCTCGTCGAGGTGGACGCCGACACCGACGAGGACCTCGCCGAGGCCGAGGAGCGGCTCCTCCAGGACGAGGAGAACGGTCCGCCGATGCTCCGGGTGCGCCTCAGCGGTGCGCAGGCCCGCGCCTTCGCCAAACGCGCCCTGGACGTGGTCAACGCGGGGCGCCCGCCGTGCCCGCTGTGCAGCCTGCCGCTCGATCCGGAAGGACACGTATGCCCGCGCCAGAACGGATACCGCCGCGGAGCATGAGCCCGGGCGACCTGCTCGCCAAGGGCGAGCTGACCGTGCGCGGCCGGATCCGTGAGGCGTCCAACGCGGTCCTGTACTGCTCCGTCTCGTACGAGGGCACCGAGGCGCACTGCGTCTACAAGCCCGTGGCCGGAGAGCGCCCGCTGTGGGACTTCCCGGACGGCAACCTCGCCCGGCGCGAGGTGGCGGCGTACGAGATCTCCGAGGCGACCGGCTGGGGGCTCGTACCGCCCACCGTGCTGCGCGAGGGCCCGTACGGCGAAGGCATGTGCCAGCTGTGGATCGAGACGGACGCCGACGAGGCGGCGGCCCTGCTCGCCCTGGTCGAGGACGAGGAACCGGGCGAGGGCTGGAAGGCCGTCGGCTTCGCCGAGGTCGGCGAGGGGCAGACGGCCCTGCTCGTGCACGCCGACGACGAGCGGCTGCGGCGGCTCGCGGTCCTGGACGCCGTCATCAACAACGGCGACCGCAAGGGCGGCCATCTCCTGCCGGCCGCCGGGGGACGGCTGTACGGCATCGACCACGGCGTCACCTTCAACGTGGACGACAAGCTGCGCACGCTGCTCTGGGGCTGGGCGGGTGAACCCCTCACCGGGGAGGCGCTGTCCGTACTCGCCCGGCTGGAGGACGCGCTCGCCGACGGCGAGCCGCTCGCGGACCGGCTGGCGGGGCTGATCACCGGGGCCGAGACCGAGGCGGTCCGCGCCCGGGTCCGTGAGCTGCGCCACACGGGACTCCACCCGCAGCCGTCCGGCCAGTGGCCCGCCATCCCCTGGCCGCCGGTGTGAGAACCGGTCGGACCACAGGTGCGGGAACAGGTCCGGGGTCCGCCGGGACCTGGTGGGCGCGGTCCGCCCGGGACCGCCCACCACGGGGCTGATCTTTCCGCAAGAGCGCCCAACCGGCCAGGACCGCGCATCCGGTTCGTTTCCGGAACTACCGGCCGGTTACGCTCATGACATGCATGCCTGGCCCGCTTCCGAGGTCCCCGCCCTGCCTGGCAAGGGCCGCGACCTCAGGATTCACGACACCTCGACCGACGGCCGCGTCACCCTCGCGCCCGGTCCCGTCGCCCGCATCTACGTCTGCGGCATCACCCCGTACGACGCGACCCACATGGGACACGCGGCGACCTACAACGCGTTCGACCTCGTGCAGCGCGTGTGGCTCGACACGAAGCGGCAGGTTCACTACGTCCAGAACGTGACCGACGTCGACGATCCCCTGCTGGAGCGCGCCGAGCGCGACGGCGAGGACTGGGTGGCGCTCGCGGAGCGTGAAACCGCCCTGTTCCGGGAGGACATGACGGCCCTGCGGATGCTTCCGCCCCAGCACTACATCGGCGCGGTCGAGGCCATACCGGGCATCGTGCCGCTCGTGGAGCGGCTGCGGGACGCCGGGGCCGCGTACGAACTCCAGGGCGACATCTACTTCTCGGTGGCGGCCGACCCGCACTTCGGCGAGGTGTCGCGCCTCGACGCCGAGGCGATGCGGCTGCTCTCCGCCGAGCGGGGCGGCGACCCCGACCGCCCCGGCAAGAAGAACCCCCTCGACCCGATCCTCTGGATGGCCGCCAGGCCGGGCGAGCCCAGCTGGGACGGCGGGAGCCTCGGCCAGGGCCGGCCCGGCTGGCACATCGAGTGCGTGGCCATCGCGCTCGACCACCTCGGCATGGGCTTCGACGTCCAGGGCGGCGGCAGCGACCTGGCCTTCCCGCACCACGAGATGGGCGCCTCGCACGCCCAGGCGCTGACGGGTGAACACCCCTTCGCCCAGGCGTACGTGCACGCCGGCATGGTCGGTCTCGACGGCGAGAAGATGTCCAAGTCCAAGGGCAATCTCGTCTTCGTCTCGACGCTCCGCCGGGACGGCGTGGACCCGGCGGCGATCCGGCTCACCCTGCTGGCGCACCACTACCGCTCCGACTGGGAGTGGACCGACCAGGTGCTCCAGGACGCCCAGGAGCGCCTCGCCCGCTGGCGGGCCGCCGTCTCGCGCCCCGACGGCCCCCCGGCCGACGCGGTCGTCGAGGAGATCCGCGCGGCGCTGGCGGACGACCTGGACGCCCCGGCGGCGCTGGCCGCCGTGGACCGCTGGGCGGAGCTCCAGGCCTCCACGGGCGGTACGGACGAGGGGGCGCCCGGCGTGGTCTCCCGCGCGGTCGACGCCCTGCTCGGAGTGGCCCTCTAGGAAACCGCCCCCCGATGGTCCCGGGTACGTCCCGGGGCCACCCACCAGCCCAGCACGGCCGGTCACGGATACCGACATCCGTAACCGGCCGTGCTGTTGTGCGTGATCCGGCCAAACTCCCTGCGAGCTCAGAGCGTGTGATGGGGTGTGAGGGACGGCACACCCCCACTTCCGGGAGGACGCTCACCATGCAACGTTCCTTCGCACGGCGTGACTTGTTCGCCGCCGCGGCCGCCCTCGGCGGCGCGGCGCTCCTCGCCCCGCTCGGCTCCACCGCCTCGGCCGCCCCGCGCCCCACCGCACGGACCTGGCCCACCGCCTTCGCCCTGCCGGACGGCTTCCGGCCCGAGGGCATCGCCATCGGCTCCGACCCGTACGCCTACATAGGTTCGATCGCGCGGGGCGACGTCTTCCGCGCGAGCCTCGCCACCGGCCGCGGCAAGGTCGTCGTCCAGGGGCTCGGCCCCGAACACCCCGTCATCGGGCTCAAGACGGACGGCCGGGGGCGGCTGTTCCTGAGCGGCGGGGTCAGCGGCGAGATCCGGATCGCGGACCTGCGGACGGGGAAGGTCACGAAGACCTTCACCGTGGGCACGGACCTCACCATGGTCAACGACGTGATCCTGACACCGGACGCCGCGTGGTTCACGGACTCCTTCGAACCACAGCTCTACAGGCTGCCGTTGGGCAGGCACGGTGAGCCGGGCGACCGCGTCGAGACCGTCCCGCTCAGCGGCGACTGGGTCCAGGGGCCGGCCCTCACCGCCAACGGCATCACCGCCACCCCCGACGGCCGGGCGCTGCTCGTGGTGAACAGCTTCGCGAACGGCGGCGGCCTGATGCGGGTCGACCCCCGCACCGGCGTGGCGCGCGCCGTGGACCTCGGGCCGACCAGGCTGCCGAACGGCGACGGGCTGCTGCTCCTCGGCCGTACCCTCTACGTGGTCCAGAACCGGCAGAACGCCATCGACGTCCTGCTGCTCGACGGCGCGGGCACGAAGGGCACGGCGCTCACCCGGATCACCGCCCCGGGGGCCTTCCGGGTCCCCACGACGGCGGCGGCGTACGGTGACCGCGTCTACCTGCCCAACGCCCGGTTCGACGTGACCGCCCCGACCCCGGAGACGGACTACGACGTGGTGTCGATCGCGCGCGTACGCACTCACGTACGTCCGTAGGAAACGCACCGCGCCGGACGGACCGCACCACGGTCCGTCCGGCGTCGGCAGCGAGCAGCGGGCAGACAGCGCGGAAGAAGACGCCCTACGGGGTGTCGTCGTTGCCCTTGTCCTCGTCGGCGGAGTCGTCGGCACCGGGCCCGGACTCCGGGTCGGTCTCCGCCTCAGGACCCGGCCGCGGCGGTCTCTGCGGACGGCCCCGCCCCGCGGCGGGATCACGGCGGTACGACGGCCCCTCACCGCTCTCCGTGGCATGCCCGCCCGGCGCCTGTCCCGGCCCGCCGTCGCGGCGCCGCAGATACCGCTCGAACTCCCGCGCGATGGCCTCGCCGGACGCCTCGGGCAGTTCCGCCGTGTCCCGCGCCTCCTCCAGCGTCTGGACGTACTCCGCCACCTCGCTGTCCTCGGCGGCCAGTTGGTCGACGCCGAGCTGCCACGCCCGCGCGTCCTCGGCCAGTTCACCCAGCGGGATCCGCAGACCGATCAGGTCCTCCAGGCGGTTGAGGAGCGCCAGCGTCGCCTTGGGGTTGGGCGGCTGCGACACGTAGTGCGGCACGGCCGCCCACAGGCTCACCGCGGGCACCCCCGCGTGCGTGCACGCCTCCTGGAGGATGCCGACGATGCCGGTCGGTCCCTCGTAGCGGGTCTCCTCCAGATCCATCGTCCTGGCCAGATCGGCGTCCGAGGTGATCCCGCTGACCGGCACCGGCCTGGTGTGCGGGGTGTCGCCGAGCAGCGCGCCCAGGATGACCACCATCTCCACGCCCAGCTCATGGGCGAAGCCCAGGATCTCGTTGCAGAAGGAGCGCCAGCGCATGGACGGTTCGATGCCGCGGACGAGTACCAGGTCGCGGGGCGTCTCACCGCCGACCCGGACCACGGAGAGCCGGGTGGTCGGCCAGGTGATCTTCCGTACTCCGCCGTCCAGCCACACCGTCGGCCGGTTGACCTGGAAGTCGTAGTAGTCCTCGGCGTCCAGCGCCGCGAACACCTCGCCCTTCCACTCCCGGTCCAGATGCGCGACCGCGGTGGAGGCGGCGTCGCCGGCGTCGTTCCAGCCCTCGAACGCGGCCACCATGACCGGGTCGATCAGCTCAGGAACCGCCTCGAGCTCGATCACCCAGTGCCTCCTTCCGAAGTTCCCTTGTCCACGCCCCAACCTTACGGCTTTCCGGCTCTCCGCCCGCAGCCCCGCGCACGCCCGGGTGAACTTCGGCGCGGTGGGGCATAGCTCGGGGAACATAGCCAACCAGCGGACGATTCATCCGAGCTGTGACCGTTATTTTTCTCCTGGCCCTGGACGTTTAGGCGTCAGCGACGCTATACATCGGATGACCACAAGAGGTCCGATGTTCTTCCAAGGGGGCGTGCATGAGTCAGACCGTCACAGGGTTCGAGGTTCACGACATCCGTTTTCCCACCTCGGAACAGCTCGACGGCTCCGACGCCATGAACCCGGACCCCGACTACTCGGCGGCCTACGTCGTCCTGCGTACCACGGACGGCGCCGAGGGGCACGGCTTCTGCTTCACGATCGGGCGGGGCAACGAGGTCACCGCCGCCGCCATCGAGGCACTGCGTCCGTACGTCGTGGGGCGCCCGGCCCCGCGCACCGCGGCCGATCTCGCCGCGCTCTACTTCGAGCTCACCCATGACTCGCAGCTGCGCTGGCTCGGCCCGGAGAAGGGCGTGATGCACATGGCGGCGGGCGCCGTCGTCAATGCCGCCTGGGACCTGGCCGCCGGATACGCGGGCAAGCCGGTCTGGGAGTTCCTCGCCGGGATGACCCCCGAGGAGCTCGTCTCGCTCGTCGACTTCCGCTATCTGACGGACGTCCTCACCCCGGACGACGCGCTCGCCATCCTGCGGGCCGCCGAGCCGGGCCGCGCCGAGCGGGCCGCGCAACTGCGCGAGCGGGGCTACCCCGCGTACACCACCTCACCGGGCTGGCTCGGTTACGCCGACGCCAAGCTGGTCGGCCTCGCCCAGCAGGCCGTCGCCGACGGCTTCGAGCAGATCAAGCTCAAGGTGGGCGGCGATCTGGACGACGACGTACGGCGCATGAAGCTGGCCCGCGAGGCCGTCGGCCCCGACATCCGGATCGCCGTCGACGCGAACCAGCGCTGGGACGTCGCCGAGGCGATCCGCTGGATGGCCGCCCTCGCCCCGTACGAACCGCACTGGATCGAGGAGCCCACCAGCCCCGACGACATCCTCGGCCACGCCGCCATCCGCGCCGGGCAGCCGGTGAAGGTGGCGACCGGGGAACACGTCGCCAACCGGGTCGTCTTCAAGCAGCTGCTCCAGGCGGGTGCCGTCGACTTCGTCCAGATCGACGCGGCCCGCGTGGCCGGCGTCAACGAGAACGTGGCGATCCTGCTCCTGGCGGCCAAGTACGGCGTGCCCGTCTGCCCGCACGCCGGCGGGGTCGGACTGTGCGAACTGGTCCAGCACCTCTCGATGTTCGACTTCGTGGCCGTCTCCGGCAGCTGGGAGGACCGGGTCATCGAGTACGTGGACCACCTCCACGAACACTTCGCCGACCCCGTCGTCATCGTCTCCGGGAGATACTCCGCCCCGACGGCGCCCGGCTTCTCCGCCCGGATGCTCCCCGGGTCGATCGCCGAGCACAGCTACCCCGACGGGCCCGTCTGGCAGGCCCGCCGCACCACCGAGGAGATCAGCTCATGACATCAGTACGGGACTTCGAGGGGCTGAACGCCCTGGTGACGGGTGGTGCCTCCGGCATCGGCGCGGCCATCGCCGCGCTGCTGCTCGAACGGGGTGCCCAGGTCGCCGTACTGGACCGGGACACCGCGGGAGCCCCCGAGGGGACGCTGGCGCTCAAGGCGGACGTCACCGACGACGCGGCGGTCAAGGCCGCCGTCGACGCGGCGGCGGCGGAGTTCGGCGCGCTGCACACCGTCGTCTCCAACGCCGGGGTCGGCGCCATCGGGGCCGTCACCGACAACTCCGACGACGAGTGGCAGCGGGTCCTCGACATCAACGTCCTCGGCATGGTCCGCACCGCGCGCCACGCGGTGCCCCACCTGCGGCGCGCGGCGGCCGGCCGGCCGGGCTGCGTCTCCATCACCCAGACCTGCTCCATCGCCGCGACCGCGGGCCTGCCCCAGCGCGCCCTCTACAGCGCCAGCAAGGGGGCTGTCCTCTCGCTCACCCTGGCGATGGCCGCGGACCACGTCCGGGAGGGCATCCGCGTCAACTGCGTCAACCCCGGAACCGCCGACACACCCTGGATCGGACGCCTGCTCGACCAGGCCCCGGACCCCGCGGCCGAGCGCGCCGCCCTCGCCGCCCGCCAGCCGTCAGGACGACTGGTCGGCGCGGACGAGGTCGCCGCCGCGGTCGCCTACCTCGCCAGCCCCGCCGCGGCGGCCGTCACGGGGACGGCACTCGCGGTGGACGGTGGGATGCAAGGCCTGCGCCTGCGTCCCGCCAACTGAGCCGACATTCACCTTCATAAGGACGGGACCTCCATGAAGCGTCACACCGCGGACCGCTCCCCACTCCGCAGACTTCGTACGACGGGCGCCTCCGCCTGTGCCGTGGTGCTCGCCGTGGCAGCCCTCGCCGGCTGCAACCGCGAGTCGGAATCCGACAGTGGCTCCGGCGGCGGGAAGGTCGGCATCGACCTGCCGCGCGCCGACAGCGACTTCTGGAACTCCTACCAGCAGTACATCGACAAGGGGGTCAAGGAGGACGGCATCGACGCCCTCACGCCGACCAACTCGCAGAACGACATCGGCAAGCTCGTCGCCAACGTCCAGGCCTTCACCGACCAGGGCGCCAAGGCCGTCGTCATGGCCCCGCAGGACACCGGCGCGATAGCCGAGACGCTCCAGACGCTGAGCGACAAGAAGATCCCCGTCATCAGCGTGGACACCCGCCCCGACAAGGGCGACGTCTACATGGTCGTCAGGGCCGACAACCGCGCGTACGGCCAGAAGGCCTGTGAGTACCTGGGCGAGCAGCTCAAGGGCAAGGGCAAGGTCGCGGAGTTCCAGGGCGACCTCTCCTCCATCAACGGCCGTGACCGCTCCGAGGCGTTCAAGAGCTGCATGACGGAGAAGTTCCCGGACATCCAGGTCTTCGAGCTGGCCACCGAGTGGAAGGGTGACGTGGCCTCGGCCAAGCTCCAGTCCACCCTCGCCGCCCACCCCGACCTCAACGGCATCTACATGCAGGCCGGCGGTGTCTTCCTCCAGCCGACGCTGGCCCTGCTGGAGCAGAAGAAGCTCCTCAAGGCCCCCGGCACCCCCGGGCACATCACGATCATCTCCAACGACGGCATCCCCGAGGAACTGGACGCCATCCGCGCGGGCAAGATCGACGCCACCATCTCGCAGCCCGCCGACCTCTACGCCAAGTACGCGCTGTACTGGGCCAAGGAGGCGCTGGCCGGTACGACCCCGAAGGCCGGTCCCACCGACCACGAGTCCACGATCATCAAGATCCCCAACGGTTTCGAGGACCAGCTCCCCGCGCCCCTGGTGACCAAGGCGAACGTGGACGACCCGAAGCTCTGGGCCAACCAGCTGGAGAAGAAGAACTAGCCATGGACCAGGCACCTCCGGACGCGGCCGCACCCGCCGCGGTCCACGCGGAAGGCATCGTCAAGCGCTTCGGTCCCACCGTGGCGCTCGACGGTGTCCGGCTCACGGTCCGCCCCGGCGAGTCCCACGCGCTCGTCGGGCGCAACGGCGCGGGCAAGTCCACCCTGGTGAGCGTGCTCACCGGGCTGCACAGGCCCGACGCAGGACAGGTCAGCTTCGGCGGCGAGCCCGCGCCCGCCTTCGGGGACACCACGGCCTGGCAGTCCAAGGTCGCCTGCGTCTACCAGAAGTCGATGGTCGTGCCCGACCTGACCGTCGCCGAGAACCTCTTCCTCAACAACTACGGCCTGGACGCCTCGGGGTCCGGCGGCCGCTTCATCAGCTGGCGCGGGCTGCGGGAGCGCGCCAGGGAGCTGCTCGCGGGGTACGGGGTCGACGTCGACCCGAACGTCCGCGCCAAGGATCTCCCGGTCGAGCAGCGGCAGTTCGTGGAGATCGCCCGGGCGCTGTCCTTCGGCGCCCGGCTGATCATCCTGGACGAGCCGACCGCCCAGCTCGACGCCCGGGGGATCCAGCGGCTCTTCGACAAGCTCCGGGAACTCCAGGGCCAGGGAGTGGCGTTCCTCTTCATCTCCCATCACCTGCAAGAGGTGTACGAGCTGTGCACCGCCGTCACTGTGTACCGGGACGCCCGCCATGTGCTGACCGCCCAGGTCGCCGACCTGTCGAAGGCGGACCTGGTCACGGCGATGACGGGGGAGTCCACGGGCAAGGCGGCCTGGCACGCGGCGGGCACGAAGGAGCAGGACACCACGGCCGAGCCCGTCCTGCGGACCGAAGGGCTCACCCTGGAAGGGGAGTTCGAGCCGCTGGACCTGGCCGTACGGCCGGGTGAGGTGCTCGGTGTGGCGGGCGCCGCGGCCAGCGGCGCCACCGCCCTCGGCGAGATCCTGGCCGGGATGCGCAAGCCGTCCGGCGGCAGCGTCTTGATGCACGGCACGAAGGTCAAGCCGGGCAGCGTCCCGCACGCCCTGGACGCCGGCATCGGCTACATCCCCGAGGACCGGCACCGGCAGGGGCTGGTCCTGGAACGCAGCGTCGCGGAGAACGCGACGCTCACGGTCACCGACCAGCTCGGCCCGTGGGGGACCGTACTGCCCTCCCGTACGCGGGAGTTCGCCCGGACGATGATCGCGTCGCTGGACATCAAGACGCAGGGCCCCGAGCAGCCGGTCTCGGGCCTGTCGGGCGGCAACCAGCAGAAGGTCGTCGTGGCCCGCGCGCTGGCCCGCAAGCCCAGCGCGCTGGTCGCCCTGCGGCCGACCGCCGGGGTCGACATCAAATCGAAGGACTCGCTGCTCGGTGTGGTGCGCACGGTGGCGGACCAGGGCAGCGCGGCCGTGATCATCTCCGACGAACTGGATGATCTGCGGGTGTGCGACCGGGTCCTGGCGCTCTTCCACGGGCGCGTCGTGGCCACGTTCGGGAGCGGGTGGACGGACCAGGAACTGGTCGCCGCCATGGAAGGTGTGGGGGAGAGGGAATGACCGACACGATCAGTCCGCCGACGGTGGACACCGCGAAGGGAGCGGGGCCGGCGAGCCGGCTCAAGCTCATCCGGTGGAGCGACTTCTCGCTCGTACCGGTGATCCTGGTGCTGATGGTGATCGGCTTCATCGTCTCGCCGGTCTTCCTCACCTCCAACAACCTGATCAGCGTGGTCCAGCAGTCGTCCGAGCTGAGCCTGCTCGTGCTCGGCCAGGCGCTGATCCTGATCTGCGGCCGGATGGACCTGTCACTGGAGTCGACGATCGGCATCGCGCCGGTCGTGGCCATGTGGCTGATCCTGCCCACGGAGGGCGGCCGGTTCAACGGGCTCGGCGTACTGCCGTCCTGGAGCGCCATCCCCCTCTGCCTGCTGGTCGGCGTGATCATCGGGGGGATCAACGGCTTCCTGATGCTCAAGCTGCGGGTCAACGGCTTCATCGCCACCCTCGGCATGCTCACCATGCTGCGCGGTCTCCACATCGGCATCACCGAGGGCAAGTCGATCACCGACGTCCCGGAGTCCTTCCGGTACCTCGGCAAGACCGACTGGCTGGGCGCCCCGGCCGCCGTCTGGATCTGCCTGGCGCTCTTCGCGATCGGCGGGGCGGCGCTCGCCTGGCTCAAGCACGGCCGGTCGCTGTACGCCATCGGCGGCAACCCGGAAGCGGCCCGCGCGGCCGGGATCCGGGTGGACCGGATCACCTGGATCGTGCTCGCGATCGGCGGCCTGCTGGCCGCCTTCGCGGGAATCCTCTACACCGGCCACTACGGCTCGGTCGCGGCCACGCAGGGCAACGGCTGGATCTTCCAGGTCTTCGCGGCGGCGGTCATCGGAGGCATCAGCCTCAAGGGCGGGCGCGGCACGCTGTTCGGCGCGCTGACCGGGGTGCTCACGCTCCAGCTGGTCGTGAACGTGATGACCCTCGGGGGCGTACCGGCCCTGTGGAACCAGTTCCTCAACGGCGCGATCATCATCGTCGCGCTGGTCATCTCGCGCTTCGCGAGCGGTGAGAAGCAGGACTGACACCCCACAGCGGCGGACGGGCGCCGGAGAGGCCACACGGCCTGTCCGGCGCCCGTTCCGCGTTCCCCCGGAGGATCAGGGCATCACAGTGTCGACCGCAGCCACATCTCCACACTCGCCACGTGTACGGTCGCCCACGAGCGCGCCGCCTCCGCGTCCCGGTCCCGCAGCGCCGCCAGGATCGCCCGGTGCTCGTGCAGGGTGCGGCTGACGGCGTCCTCCTGGGTCAGCCCCCTCCAGACCCGGGCCCGGGTGGTCGGCCCCGAGAGCCCGTCCAGCAGCGAGCAGAGCACGGAGTTGCCCGAGAACTGCACGATGCGCCGGTGGAACTCCAGGTCCGACGCGACCAGCTCCTCCACCGAGGGATCCGCTCCCAGCGCGTCCAACCGGGCGTCCATCGCGTCCAGTTCCGCGTCGGTGATCCGCACGCACGCCATGGCGGTGGCGGCCGGCTCCAGGATGCGCCGTACCGCGAGGAACTCCAGCACGGTGTCGTCGCGGTGGAAGTCCACCACAAAGCTCAGCGCTTCCAGCAATAGCTGGGGATCGAGGCTGGTGACGTACGTGCCGTCGCCCTGCCGTACGTCGAGAATGCGGATGAGCGACAGCGCGCGGACCGCCTCCCGCAGGGAGTTGCGGGACAGGCCCAGCTCGGCGGCGAGTTCGCTCTCCTTGGGGAGGCGATCGCCCGGGCGCAGCGCACCCGAGACGATCATTCCCTTGATCTTCTCGATGGCCTCGTCGGTGACAGCCATGGGCGACCTCCATACATCCGATGTATCGACTCCCATTATGCGCCGGGAAACACCGGAGAGGGGCGCTCCGTGGAAGGAGCGCCCCTCGATACGTGCCCGCGGTCCGTCGTGGACGTGTGCCCGCCGTCAGTTCCGCTCGGCGAGGATCGCCTCGACGCGCGCCCGGATCTCGTCCGTGGCCAGTCCGCGGATCGTCAGGGTCGTACGCCGCCGCAGGACGTCGTCCGCCGTCTCGGCCCACTCGTGGTCACGGGCGTAGACGACCTGCGCCCAGATCTCCGGGGCGTCCGGGTGGATCCGCTCGCCCAACTCCGTGTGCTCGTTGGCGAGACGGACGATGTCGAACGCCAGCGTGCCGTAGTGGGTGGCCAGATGGTGGGCGGTGTCGGGCGCCATCGACGGGCCCGTGCCGCCCCCGTCGATCATCAGCCGGTGCGCCACCGCGTGCGGGTTGGCGAGCCCCGGCAGCGGGGGCTTCTTCGGCAGGTCCGAGATCGGCTCCATGTTGTCGCTGAGCGGGTGCCCCGGCAGCTCCGCCAGCTTGTTGACCACCATGCGGCCGATGTGCCGGAAGGTCGTCCACTTGCCGCCCGCCACCGACAGCATGCCGCCGCTGCCCTCGGTCACGACCGTCTCGCGCTTGGCCTTGGAGGTGTCGCCGGGGCCGCCGGGCAGCACCCGCAGACCCGCGTACGAGTATGTGATCAGGTCCCGGGACAGCTGCTGGTCCCGTACGGACAGCGACGCCTCGTCGAGGATCTGGTGGATGTCCTTCTCGTTGACGGCGACGTCGGCGGGGTCGCCCACGTACTCCTCGTCCGTCGTCCCGAGCACCAGCATGTCCTCCCAGGGGAGGGCGAAGGTGATGCGGTACTTGTCGATGGGGGTGGCGAGCGCCGCGTTCCACGGGGCGGTGCGCCGCAGGACCAGATGCGCGCCCTTGGAGAGGCGGATCGACGGCTCCGAGGCCGCGTCCTCCATGGTCCGCAGCCGGTCCACCCACGGTCCCGTGGCGTTCAGCACCAGCCGGGCGTTCACCCCGAACTCGCTGCCGTCCAAAGCGTCCTTGAGGTCCGCGCCGGTCACCCGGCCGCCGGTGAAGCGCAGTCCGGTGACCTCGGCGTGGTTGAGCACGGTGGCGCCCGAGTCGACGGCCGCGCGGACCGTCATGAGCGCCATCCGCGCGTCGTTCATCTGGTCGTCGCCGTACACGGCCACGGCCTTGAGGTTGTCCGTACGCAACTCGGGCACGGCGCGCCGCGCCTTGGCCGGGCTGATCACATGGCCCACGCCGTCACCGAACGCGGAGAGCGCGGAGTACGCGAAGACGCCCGCGCCCAGCTTGGTGGCGCCGTGCGGTCCGCCCTTGTAGACGGGCAGGTAGAAGGTGAGCGGGTTGGCCAGGTGCGGTGCCACCTGGCGGGACACCGCACGCCGCTCGAAGTGGTTCTCCGCGACCAGCTTCACCGCGCCGGTCTGGAGATAGCGCAGTCCGCCGTGGAGCAGCTTGGAGGAGGCGGACGAGGTGGCGCCGGCGAAGTCGCCGCCGTCCACCAGAGCCACCCGCAGCCCCGACTGGGAGGCGTGCCAGGCGGTGGAGATGCCCAGGATGCCGCCGCCGATCACCAGGAGGTCGTACGTCGCCGTGGAAAGCTGCTCCCGGGTCTGGGCGCGGCTCGGCAGGGATCCGCCGGCCGGGTGCGTCCCCAGTGCGGGGGCGCTCTGGAGGGTGGTGCTCATCGTTGACTCCTCGTCAGCTCGTCCGGGCTCGGCGGCCGGTGTGCGTCGTGGTCAGCCGTGCTCAGCTGTCCTCAGCTGTCTTCTTCTTCGAGCCAGCCCATGGTCCTGTCGACCGCCTTGAGCCAGCTCTTGTACTCACGCTCGCGGGTGTCCGCGTCCATCTGGGGCGTCCACTCGGCGGCCCTGCGCCAGTTGGCCTTGAGGGCGTCGGTGTCCGGCCAGAAGCCGACGGCGAGCCCGGCGGCGTAGGCGGCGCCGAGCGCGGTCGTCTCGGCGACCATCGGGCGCACCACGGGTGCGTCGAGGACGTCGGCGAGCGTCTGCATCAGCAGGTTGTTGGCGGTCATGCCGCCGTCGACCTTGAGGGTCGTCAGCTCGACGCCCGAGTCCTTCGTCATGGCGTCGCTGATCTCACGGGTCTGCCAGGCGGTCGCCTCCAGCACCGCGCGGGCGATGTGGGCCTTGGTGACGTAGCCGGTCAGACCGGCGATGACACCGCGGGCGTCGGCGCGCCAGTGCGGGGCGAAGAGCCCGGAGAAGGCGGGGACGAAGTACACCCCGCCGTTGTCCTCCACGGAGGAGGCCAGGGTCTCGATCTCGGGCGCCGACTTGATGAGGCCCATCTGGTCGCGCATCCACTGCACCAGCGAACCGGTGACGGCGATCGCGCCTTCCAGGGCGTACACGGCCGGCTGGTCGCCGATGCGGTAGCCGACGGTCGTCAGCAGGCCGGAGTACGAGTTGATGGGCTTGTGGGCCGTGTTCATCAGCATGAACGTGCCCGTGCCGTACGTGGACTTGGCCTCGCCCTCCTCGAAGCAGGTCTGGCCGAACAGCGCCGCCTGCTGGTCGCCGAGCGCCGAGGCGACCGGGATGCCGTCGAGGGCGCCGCCCTTGGCGTTCCCGTACACCTCCGCGGAGGAGCGGATCTCCGGCAGCATCTCGATGGGCACGCCGATGGAGGTACAGAGCTTGGGGTCCCACTGGAGGGTGGTGAGGCTCATCAGCATCGTCCGGGAGGCGTTGGTGACGTCCGTGACGTGCACGCCGCCGTCGACCCCGCCGGTCAGGTTCCAGATCACCCAGGAGTCCATGGTGCCGAAGAGGATGTCGCCGCGTTCGGCGCGCTCGCGCAGGCCCTCGACGTTGTCGAGCAGCCAGCGGGCCTTCGGCCCCGCGAAGTAGGTCGCCAGCGGCAGGCCGGTCTCGCGGCGGAAGCGGTCCTGGCCGACGTTGCGGCCGAGTTCGCGGACGAGCGCGCCGGTACGGGTGTCCTGCCAGACGATCGCGTTGTGCACGGGCTCACCGGTGTTCTTGTCCCAGAGCATGGTGGTCTCGCGCTGGTTGGTGATGCCGATCGCCAAGACGTCCTTCTTGGTGATGCCCGCCTTCTGGATGGCGTTCGCCACGACTTCCTGGACGTTGGTCCAGATCTCGGTGGCGTTGTGCTCCACCCAGCCGGGCTTGGGGAAGATCTGTTCGTGCTCCTTCTGGTCGACGGCGACGATGCGCCCGTCGACGTCGAAGACGATGCAGCGGCTGGACGTGGTGCCCTGGTCGATGGCGGCGATGAACGGGCCGGTGCCGTGGGAGGAAGTCCCGGTGGTTGCGTCACTCACGGTATCGCTCCTGCTCTGTGCGAAGGGATGAAGAGGCTCAGGCTCAGGCGAGGACCCAGTTGTAGAAACCACCGGCCGCGGCGCCGCCGATCAGCGGTGCCACCACCGGTATCCAGGCGTAGCTCCAGTCGGAGCCGCCCTTGTTGGGCAGCGGCAGGAGCGCGTGGACGATACGGGGGCCCAGGTCGCGGGCCGGGTTGATCGCGTACCCCGTGGGGCCGCCGAGCGACAGGCCGATGCCCACCACGACCAGCGCGGTGACCAGCACGCCGATGGTGCCGAGGCCGTTGCCCGAGTTGTTGAGTCCCTGGGTGAGGATCGCGATGACCAGGACGAACGTGGCGATGATCTCGGTCAGCACGTTCTGGAGGACGTTCCTGACCTCGGGTCCGGTGGAGAAGATCCCGAGGACGGGACCGGCGTGGGGGGCCGTCTTCTGGTCGACCAGCCCCTCTGTCGCGGGCTGGGCCGCGAGGATCTCCGGGTCGGTGAGGTGGGCCGTGAACTGACCCATGTAGGTGACCCAGACCAGGAACGCGCCGATGATCGCCCCCAGCAGCTGGGAGCCGATGTAGAGCGGTACGTCGCTCCACTTCGTACCGCCCTCGATCGCCAGACCGAGGGTGAGCGCCGGATTGAGCTGTGCGCCGGAGATGCCCGCGGACAGGTAGGCGCCGGTCAGTACGGCGAAGCCCCAGCCGAAGCTGATGGCGAGCCAGCCCGCGTCCCGGGCCTTCGAGCGCTTGAGTACCACGGCGGCGACAACGCCTCCGCCGAGCAGGATCAAAATGGCGGTACCTGTGGTCTCGCCTATGAAGATGTCAAAGTTGGACACCCGAGACTCCTTTGTCCAGGGGGAGGCGGGCCTCCGGCACACGCCAGGGGCCCGCGCCCTCACACGAGAGCGTTGCCGGCCACTGGCGCTGTCCCACACTAACTCGCATTACCGGTAAGTGTTCGACAATGCCGACCGCTGAACGGCAGTTTTCTCCTGTGTCCAACACGCAGTCAAGGGTCCGGGAACCGAAACCTCGTACTACTCATGATCCGCCATACCGCTCAAAAGCGCCCGGCGCCGATGTCCCTGGAGACCGAACGGGCGCACTCGCGCACCGCCGCCACCAGCTCGGGACGTACCTCTCCGTCCTTGCAGATACGTTCGACCGCACCGGTGATCGCTATGGCCCCGACCGGCATCTTCCTGCGGTCGTGGATGGGCGCGGCCACCGCCGCGACGCCCTCCCAGGTCTCCTCGACGTCCACCGCCCACCCCCGCGCGCGGGTCAGATCGAGGATCTCCTCGAACTCCGCCGCACCGGTGACGGTCCGGGGCGTGAGCGCCGTACGCTCCCCCTCCATGACCTCGTGATGGGCCACCGGGTCGTACGCCGACAGCACCTTGCCGAGCGCCGTCGAGTGCAGCGGCTGCATGGCCCCCACCTCCAGGACCTGCCTGCTGTCGTCCGGCCGGAAGACGTGGTGGACGATCAGCACACCCTGCTGGTGGACCACCCCCAGGTGGACGCTCTCCCCGCTGGACCGCGCCAGGTCGTCCGTCCAGACCAGCGCCCGGGAGCGCAGCTCGTGCACGTCCAGATAGCTGTTCCCCAGCCGCAGCAGCTCCGCCCCCAGCTGGTAGCGGCCCGAGGCCGGCTCCTGCTCGACGAAGCCCTCCGCCTGGAGGGTGCGCAGGATGCCGTGCGCCGTGCCCTTCGCGAGACCGAGGGAGGCGGCGATGTCCGAGAGGCCGAGCCGCCGCTCGCCGCCCGCCAGCAGGCGCAGCATGGCCGCCGCCCGTTCCAGCGACTGGATGTTCTTCGCCATCGGCCGGACCTCCGTACGCGCGCTTTTCGTTACACACAGTTCGACAATGCTGAACACTATCGGCCGATGCCGACCTTATGTCAGCGCGGACACGACACGCCGACACAGGCCCACCGCCCGTCCGGCGGCCGGAATGGCACCCCGTTCCCGCACCCGCCCGGCTACGCTGGCCGGGTGCGCCGTCTCCAGACGCCGCAAAGCCGACAGCCGTCGCAACCCGGGAGTACCTTCATGGCCTCGTCGCCAGCACCCTCCACCGACAGCAAGAGCCGGATCGACGCCCTCCGTGAGGCACTCGCCACGCGCGTGGTGGTCGCCGACGGCGCGATGGGCACGATGCTCCAGGCACAGGACCCCACCATGGAGGACTTCGAGCAGCTGGAAGGCTGCAACGAGATCCTCAACGTGACCCGCCCGGACATCGTCCGGCACGTCCACGAAGAGTATTTCGCCGTCGGGGTCGACTGCGTCGAGACCAACACCTTCGGTACGAACTACGCCGCCCTCGCCGAGTACGACATCGCCGACCGCGTCTTCGAGCTCGCCGAGGCGGGCGCCAGGATCGCCCGCGAGGTCGCCGACGAGTTCACCACCAGCACCGGACAGCAGCGCTGGGTCCTCGGCTCCATGGGCCCCGGCACCAAGCTGCCGACCCTCGGCCACGCCCCCTACCTCACCCTGCGCGACGCCTACCAGCAGAACGCGGAAGGCATGATCGCCGGCGGCGCGGACGCCCTCCTGGTGGAGACCACCCAGGACCTGCTCCAGACCAAGGCCGCCGTCCTCGGCGCCCGCCGCGCCCTGACGGCCACCGGCGCGAACCTCCCGATCATCTGCTCGGTGACGGTCGAGACGACCGGCACGATGCTCCTCGGCTCCGAGATCGGCGCGGCCCTCACCGCCCTGGAGCCCCTCGGCATCGACATGATCGGCCTCAACTGCGCCACCGGGCCGGCCGAGATGAGCGAGCACCTGCGCTACCTCGCCCGGCACTCCCGTATCCCGCTCTCCTGCATGCCCAACGCCGGCCTCCCCGTCCTCGGCAAGAACGGCGCGCACTACCCGCTCTCCGCCACCGAACTGGCCGACGCGCAGGAGACCTTCGTCCGCGAGTACGGCATCTCCCTCGTCGGCGGCTGCTGCGGTACGACCCCCGAGCACCTGCGCCAGGTCGTGGAGCGCGTCCGCGACGCGGTGCCCACGGTCCGCGACCCCCGGCCCGAGCCGGGCGCGGCGTCCCTCTACCAGACCGTGCCGTTCCGCCAGGACGCCGCGTTCCTCGCCATCGGCGAGCGGACGAACGCCAACGGGTCGAAGAAGTTCCGCGAGGCCATGCTGGAAGGCCGCTGGGACGACTGCGTCGAGATGGCTCGCGACCAGATCCGCGAAGGCGCCCACCTGCTGGACCTCTGCGTCGACTACGTCGGCCGCGACGGCGCCGCCGACATGGCCGAACTGGCCGGCCGCTTCGCTACCGCCTCCACCCTCCCGATCGTCCTCGACTCCACCGAACTCCCCGTCCTGCGGGCGGGCCTGGAGAAGCTCGGCGGACGCGCGGTCATCAACTCCGTGAACTACGAGGACGGCGACGGCCCCGAGTCCCGCTTCCACAAGGTCACCGAACTCGCCGTCGAGCACGGCGCCGCGCTCATCGCGCTGACCATCGACGAGGAGGGCCAGGCCCGTACCCCCGAGCACAAGGTCGCCATCGCCGAGCGGCTCATCGGCGACCTCACCGGGAACTGGGGCGTCCACGAGTCCGACATCCTCATCGACACCCTGACCTTCACCATCTGCACCGGCCAGGAGGAGTCCCGCAAGGACGGCATCGCCACCATCGACGCCATCCGCGAACTCAAGCGCCGCCACCCCGACGTCCAGACCACCCTCGGCCTGTCCAACATCTCCTTCGGCCTCAACCCGGCCGCCCGCGTCGTCCTCAACTCCGTCTTCCTCGACGAGTGCGTCAAGGCCGGCCTGGACTCGGCGATCGTGCACGCCTCGAAGATCCTGCCGATCGCCCGCCTGGAGGAGGAGCAGGTCAAGGTCGCCCTCGACCTGATCTACGACCGGCGCGAGGAAGGGTACGACCCGCTCCAGAAGCTCATGGCGCTCTTCGAGGGCGTCAACATGAAGTCGATGAAGGACGGCCGCGCCGAGGAGCTGCTGGCCCTCCCGCTGAACGAGCGGCTGGAGCGCCGCATCATCGACGGCGAGAAGAACGGCCTGGAGGCCGACCTCGCCGAGGCCCTCACCGAACGGCCCGCCCTGGAGATCGTCAACGCCACCCTGCTGAACGGCATGAAGGTCGTCGGCGAACTCTTCGGCTCCGGCCAGATGCAGCTCCCGTTCGTCCTCCAGTCCGCCGAGGTCATGAAGACCGCGGTCGCGTACCTGGAACCGCACATGGAGAAGAGCGATGCCGACGGCAAGGGCACCATCGTCCTCGCCACCGTCCGCGGCGACGTCCACGACATCGGCAAGAACCTCGTCGACATCATTCTCTCCAACAACGGCTACAACGTGGTCAACCTCGGCATCAAGCAGCCCGTCTCCGCGATCCTGGAAGCCGCCGAGGAACACCGCGCGGACGTCATCGGCATGTCGGGGCTGCTGGTGAAGTCGACCGTGATCATGAAGGAGAACCTCCAGGAGCTCAACCAGCGCCGGATGGCCGCCGACTACCCGGTCATCCTCGGCGGAGCCGCCCTCACCCGCGCCTACGTCGAACAGGACCTCCACGAGATCTACGAGGGCGAAGTCCGCTACGCCCGCGACGCGTTCGAGGGCCTGCGCCTGATGGACGCCCTCATCGCCGTCAAGCGCGGCGTCCCCGGCGCCACCCTCCCCGAGCTCAAGCAGCGCCGCGTCAAGGCCACCACCAACACCGTCGTGGAGGAACGCCCCGAGGAGGGCGCCGCCCGCTCGGACGTCGCCACCGACAACCCCCTGCCCACCCCGCCGTTCTGGGGCACCCGCGTCGTCAAGGGCATCCAGCTCAAGGAGTACGCCTCCTGGCTGGACGAGGGCGCGCTCTTCAAGGGCCAGTGGGGTCTCAAGGAAGCCCGCAAGGGCGGACCCACGTACGAGGAACTCGTCGAGACCGAGGGCCGGCCCCACCTGCGCGGCTGGCTCGACCAGCTGCACACCGGCGGCATGCTCGAAGCGGCCGTCGTCTACGGCTACTTCCCCTGCGTCTCCAAGGGCGACGACCTCATCCTCCTCGGCGAGGACGGCTCGGAGCGCACCCGCTTCACCTTCCCCCGCCAGCGCCGCGGCCGCCGCCTCTGCCTGGCGGACTTCTTCCGCCCCGAGGAGTCCGGCGAGACGGACGTCGTCGGCCTCCAGGTCGTCACCGTCGGCAGCAGGATCGGCGAGACCACCGCCGAACTCTTCGAGAAGAACGCCTACCGCGACTACCTCGAACTGCACGGCCTCTCCGTCCAGCTCGCCGAGGCCCTCGCCGAGTACTGGCACGCCCGGGTCCGCTCCGAACTGGGCTTCGCCGGGGAGGACCCGGCCGAGGTGGAGGACATGTTCGCGCTCAAGTACCGGGGCGCCCGCTTCTCCCTGGGGTACGGGGCCTGCCCCGACCTGGAGGACCGGGCGAAGATCGCCGAGCTGCTCCGGCCCGAGCGCATCGGAGTCCAGCTGTCCGAGGAGTTCCAGCTCCACCCCGAGCAGTCCACGGACGCGATCATCATCCACCACCCCGAGGCGAAGTACTTCAACGCCCGCTGACCCGCCCGCACACCCGCTCCGGCGCGCCGATTCGGCGGGGGCCGGGCCACCAGGACACGGACCTGCCGTGTCCGGCGCGCACGGAGATCGGCAGGGCCGTACACTTATCGGTCCAGCGCAGGCCGGTCGCCTGTCCCGGGGGGATTCCCCGCGGAACAGGCGACCGGCCTTCCCGTCCCTCACGGAGGTGTGCCGGATGACCAGTACGGTCCCCGCATCGTTGACCCGAACGGCCGAAGGCTCCGCCCTTCAGGCCGTCCTTCTCGACATGGACGGCACCCTGGTCGACACCGAGGGGTTCTGGTGGGACGCCGAGGTGGAGGTCTTCAAGGACCTCGGCCACGCCCTCGACGAGTCCTGGCGCCACGTGGTCGTCGGCGGCCCCATGACCCGCAGCGCGGCCTTCCTCATCGAGGCCACCGGCGCCGCCGTCACCCTGGCCGAGCTGACCGTACTGCTCAACGACAAGTTCGAGGACAGGATCGGCCTCGGCGTCCCGATGATGCCCGGCGCGGCGAGACTCCTGGCCGAACTGGCCGCCCACGACGTCCCCACCGCCCTGGTCTCCGCCTCCCACCGGCGCATCATCGACCGGGTCCTGCTCTCCCTCGGACCCCAGTACTTCGCCCTCACCGTCGCCGGCGACGAGGTGCCCCGTACCAAACCGCACCCCGACCCCTACCTGATCGCCGCCCGCGGCCTGGGCGCCGACCCGGCGCGCTGCGCCGTCATCGAGGACACGGCCACCGGCGTGGCCTCGGCAGAGGCGGCCGGCTGCAAGGTGGTCGCGGTGCCCTCCGTCGCCCCGATCGCGCCCTCCGAGGGCCGCTCGGTCGTCGCCTCCCTCGAAGAGATCGACCTCGTCTTCCTGCGCGGTCTGATGACACGCCGCGACTGAGTCCCACTCCGCGTGGTTATTGGATACAATCGGAAACTCATCGCATCGGGCCGTGTATTTTCCGTGACCCGGATGGAGCCGCCGTGACCTCGGCTCACGGTTCAAGCAGTGAGCTTTATCACGCTCCCGCGGGCCGCTGGGGGCTGGCGCACCGGCGACATGCCTGATGGGCGGCGGCTTCGATGGGCCCTTGTGTCCCGATTGGTCAAGGCGTGTACGAAACCTGCCGGACGCGGTACATCAACTCGCCGCTATGGCCGGTCACTTTGTGATGACGGGCCACTTCGGCCCCGGTCCGGGCCTCCCGGCGCCTCGGACTAATCTCGTCGCGAGTACTTCGCCGCACCAGCAGCATGTCCCGGCGGCCGTCAAGTCGCCGCGACGACAGGACCGATCGCCCTGTATCCCGGCCCGATCGCACTGCCCCGAACGGGTGGCGGCGGCGGAGTCTCCCATTTGCACCGCTGTATCCCAGTGCCGGATGAGGAGTACGTCCAGGATGAACCGCAAGACTTTGGTGCTGTCGGCCGTGGTCGGCCTGCTCGCGCCCGTGCTCGCCGGTTGTGGCGGCTCGGACGGCGGCTCAGGCGGCGGTGATGCCATTGTCGTGGGCACCACGGACCCGTTCGTGGCGACCAAGGAAGCCCCGGCCCCCGTCGACCCGGCGTACACCTACGACACCAACACCTGGAACCTTCTCAAGCAGACGATCCAGACGCTGCTCTACATCCCGCGCGGCGGCGGCGAGCCCCTGCCGGACGCCGCCAGCCAGTGCGGCTTCACCGACACCGGCAGCGAGAGCTACCGCTGCACCCTGCGCTCGGGCCTCACGTTCTCCAACGGCGACCCGATCACCGCCGAGGACGTCAAGTACTCCATCGAGCGCGTCAGCAACATCAACGACCCCAACGGGGCCGTCGGCCTGCTGGCCAACATCGACAAGATCGAGACCAGCGGCGACAACGGGGTGATCTTCCACCTCAAGACGGCGGACGCCACGTTCCCGTACAAGCTCTCGACCCCCATCGCCGGCATCATCGACCCCAAGGTCTACGCGCCGAAGAAGCTCCTCGAAGGCTTCAAGATCGAGGGCTCCGGGCCGTACACCTTCAAGGCGGAGGTGAAGGACGGCAAGATGCTCAAGGCCGTCTACACCAAGAACCCGCACTACAAGGGCGCGCTGAAGCTCCAGAACAGCAAGGTCGAGGTCCGGTACTTCCCGACCGCCGAAGAGATGGCCGCCGCCCTGAAGAAGGGCGACATCGACGTGATGAACCGTTCGATGACGCCCAAGATGATCCAGGACATGCAGGCGAAGCCCGACGACACCATCAACCTGACCGAGATACCCGGTCAGGAGATCCGCTACCTCGCCTTCAACACCAACGCGCCGGTCGTCAAGGACAAGGCCGTACGCCAGGCCATCGCGTCCGTCGTCAACCGCGGCGACCTCATCAAGAAGGTCTACGGCCCGATGGCCGACCCGCTCTACTCCGTCATCCCGTCCGGCATCACCGGGCACACCAACTCGTTCTTCAACGAGTACGGCGACGGGAACAAGGCGGAAGCGGCGAAGTTCCTGTCCGAGGCGGGCATCGCGACCCCGGTGAAGTTCACGCTCAACTACACCACCGACCACTACGGTGCCGCGACGAAGAACGAATTCGAGACACTTCGGGACCAGCTGAACTCCAGCGGGCTGTTCTCCGTGGATCTCAAGGGCGAACCGTGGGCGACCTTCCTTCCCAAGAAGAACGAAGGCAAGTTCCCGGTCTTCGGCCTCGGGTGGTTCCCCGACTTCCCGGACCCGGACAACTACATCGCACCGTTCCTGGACAAGGACAACATTCTCAGCAGCCCCTACGCCAACAAGAGGGCGATCGACACGCTGATCCCCGAGTCGCGCCGTGAGGCCGACCGCAGCGCCGCGTCGAACACCTTCGCCGAGCTCCAGAACATCGTCTCCACGGACGTACCGATGCTGCCGCTGTGGCAGGGCAAGCAGTACATCGCCGCACGGGACGACATCTTCGGGGTGGAGTGGACGCTCGACTCGGGCGCCAACCTGCACCTCTGGGAACTGGGGCGTGGCACCTCCGGATCCTGATCCCACCGGCCGCGCGGGCGGACCACCCGCGCGGCCGGCAGAAAGCACGAGGCAAGACCTGTGAAGGCACGCAACAGTAAAAAATGGACCAGCGCTCCGCTCGGAGCGGGGCTCGCGATCGCCCTGCTGGGCGGCTGCGGGACCCAGAACGACGGGGGAGCGGCCGACACCGGCAGCGCGATCGTCGTCGGCATGTCGGACGACGTCCTGGCCACCGATCCGGCCTCGGGCTACGACCCCGGATCGTGGCTCCTGTTCAACAACGTCTTCCAGTCACTGCTGAGCTTCCCCAAGGGCGGCTCCGTCCCCCAGCCGGAAGCGGCGCGGGCCTGCGCGTTCGAGAACGGCAGCAGGACCTACCGCTGCACCCTGCGCGACGGCCTCGCCTTCAGCAACGGCGACTCCCTCACCTCCGAGGACGTCAAGTTCTCCTTCGAGCGGGCCATCAGGATCGACGACCCCGCCGGGCCCGCGCCGCTGCTCTCCACGATCGGTTCGATCGCCACCCCGGACGCGCGGACCGTGGTCTTCCACCTCAAAGTCCCCGACGCCACGTTCCCCAGCAAGATCGCCTCCGGCGCCGGCTCGATCGTGGACCACCGCGAATACCCCGCGGACGGCCTCCGCAAGGACGGCAAGGCCGTCGGCTCGGGCCCGTACACCCTCACATCGCTCGACACCTCCAAGGCCGTCTTCGGGGTCAACTCCCGCTACGACGGCACCGCCCAGGTCAAGAACTCGGGCATCACGCTGAGCCTGTTCCACGGGAACCAGAAGAAGCTGGCGGCCGCGCTGGAGAAGGGTGACATCGATGTCGCGTACCGCGGCCTGACCGCCCCCGACATCGCGAAACTCCAGGACTCCACCGCCGCCTCCGACAAGGGCATCGACGTCGTCGAGGGCACCAGCGCCGAGGTCCAGCACCTCGTCTTCAACATGGACGACCCCGTCACGGGACGCCTCGGCGTACGCCAGGCCATCGCCTACCTGGTGGACCGCGACGCCCTCGTCAGCAAGGTCTACCGGTCCACGGCGACCCCGCTCTACTCGATCGTCCCGGCCGGCATCACCGCCCACAACACGGCCTTCTTCGACCTGTACGGAGACGGCCCGCAGCCCGCCAAGGCCGCGCAGGCGCTCCGGTCCGAAGGCATCACCGGCAAGGTGGAACTCACCCTGTGGTCCACCCCGAGCCGCTACGGACCCGCCACCGACCAGGAGTTCCGGGCCATCGCCGGACAGCTCAACGCGAGCGGCCTGTTCGACGCGCGCGTGCGCTCCGTCCCGTTCGACCAGTACGAGAAGGGCATCGCGGCCGGCACGTACGGCGTCTACGTCAAGGGCTGGGTCCCGGACTACCCCGATCCGGACAACTTCACCCAGCCGTTCTTCGGCAAGGACAACGTCCTCCAGAACCACTACGAGAACACCGACATCACCGGCCGGATCATCCCCGCCACCGCCGCCCAGGCCAACCGGGGCGCCACCGAGCGGGACTTCGGCGAACTCCAGGACGACGTGGCCCGCGACCTGCCGATCCTGCCCCTGTGGCAGGGCAAGCAGTACGCGGTCGCCTACGACAACATCTCCGGGCTGGAATGGACGCTCGACGCCTCGACCGTCTTCCGCTTCTGGGAGATCAACAAGGACTGACAGCGCCCCGGCGGCCGTCACCGGCCGCCGGGGCGCTGTCGCGAGCAGGCCGGCGCCCGGCGCGAGCCGGCCGGGGGCCGGGCCAGGGGCCGGCTACTGGGCGCCGGGGCGCACCAGCCCGCTCTCGTACGCGTACACCGCCGCCTGGACCCGGTCGCGCAGCCCCAGCTTCGTCAGCACATGGCCCACATGCGTCTTGACCGTCGTCTCGCTGACGAACAGGTCCGCCGCGATCTCCGCGTTCGACAACCCCCGCGCGACCAGCTTCAACACCTCGACCTCACGGTCCGTCAGCGTGTGCAGGGTGTCCGGCACCGTGTCCTCACCCGACGGCAGATGGTCCGCGTACTTGTCCAGGAGCCGGCGCGTGATGCTCGGCGCGAGCATCGCCTCGCCCGCCGCCACCACCCGGATCGCCTGCACCAGCTCGTTCGCCGGCGCGTCCTTGAGCAGGAAACCGCTCGCCCCCGCGCGCAGCGCCTCCACCACGTACTCGTCGAGGTCGAACGTCGTCAGGACCAGCACCTTCGCCGGACCGTCGCGGCCGGGGCCGGTGATCTGGCGGGTCGCCTCCACCCCGTCCATCCGGGGCATCCGGATGTCCATCAGCACCACGTCGGGCTGGAGCGCGCGCACCTGGTCGATGGCCTGAAGACCGTCCCCGGCCTCACCGACGACCGCGATGTCGCCCTCCGCCTCCAGGATCATCCGGAAGCCGGTGCGCAACAGCGGCTGATCGTCGACCAGTAGGACGCGGACAGTCACGGGATCTCCTTCGATAGACCCGTCCCATTCTGCCCTGACCGCCCCACCCGGCAGTCGCCGGTCGTACTTTCCCCGTCAGGCGCGCTTTCTCCGTCAGACGTGCTGTCCCCGTCAGGCGTACTTTCTCCGTCAGGCGTGCTGTCCCCGTCAGGCGCGCTTTCTCCGTCAGACGACGGACACCGCATCGTCGCCCGCCTGCGGCGCCGGCACACCCGCCGACGGCACGGGCAGCGGATACACCGGAGGCGTACCGCCGAATTCCGGACACACCGCCTGGTGGTCGCACCACCCGCACAGCTTCGTGGGCCGCGGCCGCCAGTCACCCGTCTCCGTCGCCAGCTCGATCGCCTCCCACAGGGCCAGCAGCTTGCGCTCCACCCGCTCCAGGTCCGCCTCCACCGGGTCGTACGTCACCACCTCGCCGCTCCCCAGATAGACCAGCTGGAGACGGCGCGGCACCACCTTCTTCCACCGCCACACCACCAGGGCGTAGAACGTCATCTGGAACAGCGCCCCCTCCGCGTACTCGGGGCGGGGGGCCTTGCCCGTCTTGTAGTCGACGATCCGCACCTCACCGGTCGGCGCCACGTCCACCCGGTCGATCACCCCGCGCAGCCGCAGCCCCGACGCCAGCTCCGTCTCCACGAACAGCTCACGCTCCGCCGGCTCCAGCCGCGTCGGGTCCTCCAGCGAGAACCACCGCTCCACCAGCTGCTCGGCCTCCGCCAGCCAGCCCGCCAGCCGCTCGCCCTCCGGATCCCCCGCGAACAACTCACCCAGCTCGGGGCGCGACTCCAGCAGCCGGTCCCACTGTCCGGGCACCAGCGACCTCGCCCGCGGAGCCGTACGCTCCGCCGCCGGCGCGTCGAAGAGCCGCTCCAGCACGGCATGCACCAGCGTCCCGCGGGTCGCCGCCGCACTGGGCTTCTCGGGCAGTTTGTCGATGACCCGGAAGCGGTACAGCAAAGGACACTGCATGAAGTCGCTCGCACGGGAAGGCGACAGCGAAGTGGGCGGTCGGCTGGTACTCATGACGCAGACCCTACGGCCCGACACTGACAGCGAGCGGAATACCATCGACTACAGAGGGCACGCACTGCATCATCGAACATGATCGTGCGCGTGACCCGCGCCGCCGACGAAGGGAACCCGTGAAAGAGGACGACGAGAGCGGCGAGAGCAGGCGGCCGCAGCCCCGGAAGGGGGACAAGGCCACCGGCGGCAAACCGGCACGGCCCGCGGACCCCGGCGGCGGCATTCTCATGGGCCGCCCCTTCGGCGTGCCCGTCTACGTCGCCCCCAGCTGGTTCCTGGTCGCCGCCCTGATCACCTGGATCTTCGGCGGCCAGCTCGGCCGCGTCCTGCCCGAGCTGGGCGCCGTACGGTACGCGGTCGCCCTCTTCTTCGCGGTCGCCTTCTACGGCTCCGTCCTCGTCCACGAACTGGCCCACACCGTCGCGGCCCTGCGCTTCAAACTCCCCGTACGCCGCATCCAGCTCCAGTTCTTCGGCGGCGTCTCCGAGATCGAGAAGGAATCCGAGACCCCCGGACGCGAATTCATCCTCGCCTTCGTGGGCCCCCTCCTCTCCCTCGTCCTCTCCGGCCTCTTCTACCTCGGCCTCCTCGCCGTCGACGCGGGCACCGTCCCCGGCGTCCTCCTCGCCGGACTGATGATCTCCAACCTGATCGTCGCCGCCTTCAACCTGCTCCCCGGCCTCCCGCTCGACGGCGGCCGCATGCTGCGCGCCGTCGTCTGGAAGATCACCGGCAAGCCCATGAGCGGCACCGTCGCCGCCGCCTGGGTCGGCCGCGCCCTCGCCGTCGCCGTCCTGATCGGCCTCCCGCTGCTCACCCAGACCGGCGCCCTCGGCAACGCGAACCGCGACATCGGAGGCCTGGAGACCGTCACCGACGCCCTCCTCGCCGCCGTGCTCGCCGCGATCATCTGGACCGGCGCCGGCAACAGCCTGCGCATGGCCCGCCTCCGCGAACACCTCCCCGAACTCCAGGCGCGCGTCCTCACCCGCCGCGCCGTTCCCGTCGAGGCCGCCACCCCCCTCTCCGAGGCCCTGCGCCGGGCCAACGAAGCGGGAGCCCGCGCCCTCGTCGTCGTGGACGGCCACGGCGACCCCACCGGAGTCGTCCGCGAGACCGCCATCGTCGGCGTCCCCCAGCACCGCCGCCCCTGGGTCGCCGTCAGCGGCCTCGCCCAGGACCTCAACGACGGCATGAAGGTCCCCGCCGACCTCGCCGGCGAAGCACTCCTGGACCGCCTCAGGGCCAGCCCCGCCACCGAATACCTCGTCGTCGAGGAGACGGGCGAGATCTACGGCGTCCTCTCCACCGCCGACGTGGAACGCGCGTTCGTCGCGGCCATGGCCCGCCCCGAACCGCACTAGGCCGTCCGGCGGGAAGAGGCACCGGATAAACCAGCTAGGCTGAACAACATGTCCGAACCGACCGGTGCCGCCCGCCGACGCGGGCCCTTCAAGGTCGGGGACCAGGTCCAGCTCACCGATCCCAAGGGACGCCACTACACCTTCACGCTCGAAGCCGGGAAGAATTTCCACACCCACAAAGGGTCCTTCCCGCACGACGAGCTGATCGGTGCTCCCGAGGGCAGCGTGGTCCGAACCACGGGAAACGTCGCCTACCTCGCGCTGCGCCCCCTGCTCCCCGACTATGTCCTGTCCATGCCCCGCGGCGCCGCCGTGGTCTACCCGAAGGACGCCGGCCAGATCCTGGCCTTCGCCGACATCTTCCCCGGCGCGCGAGTCGTCGAGGCCGGTGTGGGCTCCGGCTCACTCAGCGCGTTCCTGCTGCGGGTCATCGGCGACCAGGGCATGCTCCACTCCTACGAGCGCCGCGAGGACTTCGCCGAGATCGCCCAGCAGAACGTGGAACGCTACTTCGGCGAACCCCACCCCGCCTGGCAGCTGACCGTCGGAGACCTCCAGGACAACCTGTCGGACACGGACGTCGACCGGGTCATCCTCGACATGCTCGCCCCCTGGGAGTGCATCGAGACCGTCTCCAAGGCCCTCGTCCCCGGCGGCATCCTCTGCGCCTACGTCGCCACCACCACCCAGCTCGCCCGCACGGTCGAGACCATCAGGGAATTCGGCACGTTCAACGAACCGGCCGCGTGGGAATCCATGGTCCGCAACTGGCACGTCGAGGGCCTCGCCGTCCGCCCCGACCACCGGATGATCGGCCACACCGGCTTCCTCATCACCGCCCGCCGGCTCGCCGACGGCGTCGAACCGCCCCTGCGCCGCCGCCGCCCCGCCAAGGGCGCGTACGGCGACGACTACGACGGCCCCGGCAGCGCCAGCGGCGGCGCCCCGCGCTGACCCGCGCCGGAGGCCCGTACCAGCCCGTCCAACACGGCCACACCGCCGCCCAGTTCTCCCGGCATGTACGGGAACTGGGCGGCGGTTTCTTTATGTTGACGATACGGACCCCGCTGTTCCGCGCCCCTGTGACGTGTGGCACGATGCTGTCTCCCCACCGGTACCGCCCCCACAGGAGACCCTCCGCGTGCAGCTCTCCGACGTCCCGGACCTCGCGCACACCAGGCCCCGGCCGATGCACTGGCTCGCCACGGCGACCGCGATGGCCGGCGTGGTGGCGGTCGCCGGACTGCTCCAGCCCGGACCCGCGACGGCCTCCCAGGACAGCTCGGCACCCACGGCCACCGGCGCCTCCCTGCCCGCCCCCGACCCGGCCGGCGTGACCTTCCCGCTGGAGTGCGCGGGCGCCGGCACCGTCGTCACGGAAAAGGCCTCCGGGGACCTCGACGGGGACGGCAGCCCCGAGACCGTCGCCGCCGTCCGCTGCGTGGCGGGGTCCGGCACCCCGCCCAGCGGCCTCTACGTCCTCACCAGGGCCGGGAAGGACACCACCCGGTCACGGATCGTGGCCACCCTCCTGGACCCCAAGGAGAAGCAGAGCCTCAGCCCCGGCCTCGCCGTCCGTGACGGCGCCGTCACGGCGACCCTCCTCGGCTACTCGGGCCCCGACGTACCCCGCTGCTGCCCGGACGAGAAACAACAGATCACCTGGGAGTGGAAGAACGGCGCCTTCGTACGCGGCACAGGACCGGGATCGCAGAGCATATGACCCGCCACTCCCGGTGACCTCTCACCCCGCGTGACCGTACGGCCCCGTCCGCGTCACTCCGCGTCAGGGCCGTACACCTCTACCCTGTCCGAAACGCGCCGTACGTGAATGCAGTCGCCGGGGCACTCCTTCGCGGAGTCCACGACGTCACGCAACAGCGTCAGCGGTACCGGAGTGGTCGCTCCCGGTGACTGGAGCAGCTCGTCCCCGCCACTCTTCACATACGCCAGCCCGTCGATGTCGAGCTCGAAGACCTCCGGGGCGTACTGGACACAGATCCCGTCCCCGGTGCAGAGGTCCTGGTCGATCCAGACCTCCAGAGGCTCGCGGACCTCGGTGGCGTCTTCGGTGGAGGCCTCCTGCTGCACGATCATCTCTCCTGCCGTTTCCTGCGCCGGGTGGTGCAATATGGAGTAAGTCGCGCCAGCCCTGACGGGTGTTGAACACTCCGACGATACAACCGGCTGCTTTCCGATGGCTCCGGGTGGGTATTGCACTGGCGTGAGGGAGCGTGAGGGAGAGCGCAAGAGTGAAGATCGGACACACCCGGCAGTCTTTGTGATCTAGGGGTTTCAATCACCACCCACGCAGGTAGGGTCAGGAAGCGTCCAGCTCCCCTTGGAGGAGGTGAGGACCGTGGCAGCCCACGACGACGACATCAACCGCGGTAACCGGCCGGGGCGGGGGTCAGAAGACCCAGCCGGCCAGGTTGCCTATCTCGAGCAGGAAATCGCCGTCCTGCGACGAAAGCTCGCCGACTCTCCGCGGCACACGAGGATTCTCGAAGAGCGGATCGTCGAGTTGCAGACGAACCTGGCGGGTGTGTCCGCGCAGAACGAGCGGCTCGCCAATACGCTGCGTGAGGCCCGCGACCAGATCGTGGCCCTCAAGGAAGAGGTCGACCGGCTCGCACAGCCGCCGGCCGGCTTCGGCGTCTTCCTGCAGGCGAACGAGGACGGAACGGCCGACATCTTCACCGGGGGCCGCAAGCTCCGGGTGAACGTCAGCCCCAGCGTCGAGCTCGAAGAGCTCAGACGCGGCCAGGAACTCATGCTCAACGAGGCCCTCAACGTGGTCGAGGCCATGGCCTACGAGAGCGCCGGGGACATCGTCACCCTCAAGGAGATCCTGGAGGACGGCGAGCGCGCCCTGGTGGTCGGTCACACCGACGAGGAACGGGTGGTACGGCTCGCCGAGCCGCTGCTCGACATCAACATCCGCCCCGGCGACGCCCTGCTCCTCGAACCCCGCTCCGGATACGTCTACGAAGTCATCCCCAAGAGCGAGGTCGAGGAACTCGTCCTCGAAGAGGTCCCCGACGTCGACTACGACAAGATCGGCGGCCTCGGCGGCCAGATCGAAATGATCCGCGACGCCGTCGAGCTCCCGTACCTCCACCCGGACCTCTTCAAGGAACACGAACTGCGGCCGCCGAAGGGCATCCTGCTCTACGGCCCGCCCGGCTGCGGCAAGACCCTCATCGCCAAGGCAGTCGCCAACTCCCTTGCCAAGAAGGTCGCCGAAGTCACCGGCCAGCCCGCGGGGAAGAGCTACTTCCTCAACATCAAGGGCCCCGAACTCCTCAACAAATACGTCGGCGAGACCGAGCGGCACATCCGCCTGGTCTTCCAGCGCGCCCGCGAGAAGGCCAGCGAGGGCACCCCCGTCATCGTCTTCTTCGACGAGATGGAATCCCTCTTCCGCACCCGCGGATCCGGCGTCAGCTCGGACGTGGAGAACACCATCGTCCCCCAGCTGCTCGCCGAGATCGACGGAGTGGAAGGCCTGGAGAACGTCATCGTCATCGGCGCCTCCAACCGGGAAGACATGATCGACCCCGCGATCCTGCGGCCCGGACGCCTCGATGTGAAGATCAAGATCGAGCGCCCGGACGCGGAGGCCGCGAAGGACATCTTCGCCAAGTACCTCAAGTCCTCGCTGCCCCTCCACGCGGACGATCTCTCCGAGCACCACAATTCCCGCGACGACGCGGTGCACGGCATGATCCAGACCGTGGTCGAACGGATGTACACCGAGTCCGAGGAGAACCGCTTCCTCGAAGTCACGTACGCCAACGGAGACAAGGAAGTCCTCTATTTCAAGGACTTCAACTCCGGCGCCATGATCCAGAACATCGTCGACCGGTCGAAGAAGATGGCCATCAAGGACTTCCTCGACCACAACCAGAAGGGCCTCCGCGTCTCCCACCTCCTCCAGGCCTGCGTGGACGAGTTCAAGGAGAACGAGGACCTGCCCAACACCACCAACCCCGACGACTGGGCCAGGATCTCCGGAAAGAAGGGCGAGCGGATCGTATTCATCCGCACACTCGTCACCGGAAAACAGGGCGCGGACACCGGACGCTCCATCGACACGGTCGCGAACACCGGTCAATACCTGTAGAAGCGCGGACCGGCTGCGGATGTCCGCAAGGGCATCCGCAGCCGGTTGCTTTCCGCCACCGGTTTCCGCCACCAGTTCCCACCGCACCATCCACCACACCAGGCCAATGACGGAAATGATCTCCCCACCAGCGCTCAGGCGTTCTAGGCTCAGTGATACCGCCGAGTCGCGCAGTGCGGGGACGGGCACCGCACGCGCACCGGAGCACCAGCGGTACTTGAGCGCCGCTCCCGGACGGGAGCGACGCCGGGCAAGGAGGGCCGCATGACCGTACGGCGAGTAATGGGCATCGAAACGGAATACGGCATTTCCGTCCCGGGCCACCCGAACGCCAATGCCATGCTCACCTCGTCCCAGATCGTCAACGCCTACGCGGCGGCGATGCACCGGGCGCGCCGCGCCCGCTGGGACTTCGAGGAGGAGAACCCGCTGCGGGACGCCCGGGGCTTCGACCTCGCACGGGAGACGGCCGACTCCAGCCAGCTCACCGACGAGGACATCGGCCTGGCGAACGTGATCCTCACCAACGGAGCACGGCTCTACGTCGACCACGCCCACCCCGAATACAGCTCCCCGGAGATCACCAACCCCCGCGACGCCGTCCTCTGGGACAAGGCCGGCGAGCGCATCATGGCCGAGGCCGCCGAACGGGCCGCGCAGCTTCCGGGCGCCCAGCCCATCCACCTCTACAAGAACAACACCGACAACAAGGGCGCGTCCTACGGCACGCACGAGAACTACCTGATGAAGCGGGAGACCCCCTTCTCGGACATCGTGCGCCACCTGACGCCCTTCTTCGTCTCCCGGCAGGTCGTCACCGGGGCCGGCCGCGTCGGCATCGGCCAGGACGGCCACGAACACGGCTTCCAGATCAGCCAGCGCGCCGACTACTTCGAGGTCGAGGTCGGGCTGGAGACCACACTCAAGCGGCCCATCATCAACACCCGCGACGAACCGCACTCGGACGCCGAGAAATACCGCAGGCTCCACGTGATCATCGGCGACGCGAACCTCTCGGAAATCTCCACCTACCTCAAGCTCGGCACGACCTCGCTCGTCCTGTCGATGATCGAGGACGGTTTCATCAACGTCGACCTGGCCGTCGACCAGCCGGTCCGCACGCTGCACCAGGTCTCGCACGACCCGGGCCTGGGCCGGCTGATCACGCTGCGCAGCGGGCGGACACTCACCGCCGTACAGCTCCAGATGGAGTACTTCGAGCTGGCCAGGAAGTACACCGAGGAGCGGTACGGCGCCGACGCCGACGAGCAGACCAAGGACATCCTGGTCCGCTGGGAGGACACGCTCAACCGGCTGGAGAACGACCCGATGAGCCTGTCGGGGGAACTCGACTGGATCACCAAGCGCGAGATCCTGGAGGGCTACCGCCGCCGGGACAGCCTGGACTGGGACGCGGCGCGGCTGCACCTCGTGGACCTCCAGTACGCGGACGTACGCCCCGAGAAGGGGCTCTACAACCGCCTGGTGGCTCGCGGCAAGATGTCCAGGCTCCTGGACGAACCGGACGTCGAGCGCGCCAGGACCAAGCCTCCCGAGGACACCAGGGCCTACTTCCGCGGCCGGTGCCTGGAGCAGTACGCGGACGACGTGGCGGCCGCCTCCTGGGATTCGGTCATCTTCGACCTCCCCGGCCGTGACTCACTGCAACGGGTGCCGACACTGGAACCGTTGCGCGGTACACGTAACCACGTCAAGGAGCTTTTGGACCGCTGCCGTACGGCGGAAGAGCTGGTCCGAGTGCTGTCCGGCGGCTGAAAAGGCCCCCGGAAGGGAATCATGCGGGTGGCCCCCGGACGTTGTAGCAACTGCGGGGCCGATGTCGGACCCGGCTTGTAGGGTCTGATCAAGAAGGTCACATCGAGCGGGGCGAACCGAGCGGGGTGTGAGGGATATGGCGACCAAGGACACAGACGGCGGACAGCAGAAGGCGACGCGTTCCACGGAGGAGGTCGAGGAGCAGACGCAGGACGCGGCTGCGACCGAGGACCTCAAGGAACGACAGGAGAAGCTGTCGGACGACGTGGACTCCGTTCTTGACGAGATTGACGATGTACTCGAAGAGAACGCAGAGGACTTCGTGCGGTCCTTCGTTCAAAAGGGCGGACAGTAGTCACGGATGTGAACGAGGGTGAAGGGGTGCTCCCGATGTGGGGAGCACCTACCTCGTGGGGCCTTCGGGCCGCGTCGCGGCGGTGGTAGTGACGGCCCGTCCGATCGGCAAAGCCGCTCCGGCAGTTCATGTGGATCACTGTCACGAGACGGGTAGGGTCCGTGGCGTACTGTGCTTCAACTGCAATTCGGCCATCGGTAAGTTGGGAGACGATCCCGACACCTTGCGTCGCGCCATCGCTTATCTGGAGGGAAACGCGTGGAAGCCAACACTCGTAGCACCGGGCGTCTACCAGCTGCCTTCCTGACGCCCGGGTCGTCCTCGTTCATGGATTTCCTGGCCGCGCAGTCGCCGGACATGCTGCCGGGCAAGCGGTCGCTGCCGCCTCTCCAGGGTGCGATCGAGGCGCCGCACGGCACGACGATCGTCGCGGTGACGTTCCCCGGTGGTGTGGTGCTGGCCGGTGACCGGCGGGCGACCATGGGGAACATGATCGCCCAGCGCGACATCGAAAAGGTCTTCCCGGCCGACGAGTACTCGGCCGTGGGTATCGCGGGCACGGCGGGTCTCGCCGTGGAGATGGTGAAGCTCTTCCAGCTGGAGCTGGAGCACTTCGAGAAGGTCGAAGGAGCCACGCTCTCCCTGGAGGGCAAGGCCAACCGGCTCTCCACGATGATCCGCAGCAATCTGGCGATGGCCATGCAGGGCCTGGCCGTCGTCCCGCTTTTCGCCGGCTACGACGTGGACCGCGGCAAGGGCCGCATCTTCTCGTACGACGTGACGGGCGGCCGCTCCGAGGAGACGGGTTACGCGTCCACCGGGTCCGGTTCCATCTTCGCCCGGGGGGCGATGAAGAAGCTCTACCACGACGAGCTGACGGAGCAGCAGGCCACGACGCTGGTGATCCAGGCGCTGTACGACGCGGCGGACGACGACTCGGCGACGGGCGGCCCGGACGTGGCCCGCCGGATCTATCCGATCGTCACGGTGATCACGGAGGACGGTTTCCGGAGGCTGAACGACACGGATTCCGCCGAGATCGCCCGCTCGATCCTGGAGCGACGCCTGCAACAGCCCGACGGTCCGCGCGCCGCGCTGCTCTGACCGCCACCCCTCTTCTGAACACCATGCCACTGACAGAAAGGGACGGATAGCCGGTGTCGACGCCGTTCTATGTCTCACCCCAGCAGGCGATGGCCGACCGGGCGGAATACGCCAGGAAGGGCATTGCCCGCGGTCGCAGTCTGGTTGTGCTCCAGTACGCCGACGGCATCGTCTTCGTCGGCGAGAACCCGTCCCGGGCGCTGCATAAGTTCAGCGAGATCTACGACCGGATCGGCTTCGCGGCCGCCGGCAAGTACAACGAGTACGAGAATCTGCGGATCGGCGGTGTGCGCTACGCGGATCTGCGCGGATACACCTACGACCGCGACGACGTGACGGCCCGTGGCCTCGCCAACGTGTACGCGCAGACGCTGGGCACGATCTTCTCCAGTGCCGGTGAGAAGCCGTACGAGGTGGAGCTGGTGGTGGCCGAGGTGGGGTCCACGCCGGACGGTGACCAGATCTACCGGCTGCCGCACGACGGCTCGATCGTGGACGAGCACGGCTCGGTCGCGGTGGGCGGGAACGCGGAGCAGATCAGTACGTTCCTGGATCAGCAGCACCGTGAGGGCATGTCGCTCGCGGAGGCGCTGAAGCTGGCGGTGCAGGCGCTGTCGCGGGACACCAATGGTGGTGAGCGGGAGATTCCGGCCGAGCGGCTGGAGGTGGCGGTCCTGGACCGTGAGCGTCCGCAGGCGCGGAAGTTCAAGCGGGTGGTGGGTCGTCAGCTGGCCCGTCTCCTGGAGGCGGACGGTGCGGCGTCGACCCCGACGGACGCCCCGTCGGACACGGAGGACGCGAGCGATTCCGACTCCGACTCCGGCTCCGGTTCGGGTGGGACGTCGGGGGACTCCGACAAGTAGGTGACGTAGGGCGGGGCGCCGTGGGCTCCCGTACCCGCCGGATGGCTTTATGCGCCGGGCAGGCCGAGCAGTGGCCTGCCCGGCGTTTTGTTGTCCGGTGCGGGCGCGGTGGAGCCCCGGACGACCAGGGAGACGGGGAGGTCGCCCTGCTCGGGCCGGCGGCCGTCGAGGACGGCCAGGAGCGCCGCCATGCCGCGTTCGCCCACCTGTTCGGCGGGCAGGCGGACGGTGGTGAGTTCCGGTTCGACGGCGGTGGCCAGGGCGAGGTCGTCGAAGCCGGTGACGGACACGTCGTGCGGGACGCGCAGGCCGAGGTGGCGTACGGCTTTGCAGGCGCCCGCGGCGAAGATGTCGCCGTCGCAGACGACGGCTGTGGGGCGGGGGCCGGGGGCGGTCAGGGCGCGCAGGGCGGCTTCCTTGGCGGCGCCGACGTCGAAGGGCGCGGTCACGGTGGTGACGCCGGCGTCGGGTACGTGGCGCACGGCGTCGGCGAGGGCTCCGGCGCGTACGCCGAAGGTCCAGGAGTCCACGGCGGAGGCGAGGTGGACCAGGCGGCGGTGGCCGAGGCCGAGGAGGTGGTCGGTGACCTGCCGGAAGCCGTCGGCGATGTCGAGGTTGACCTGGGCGGCGGCCCCGGGGGCGGCCGGGTCGCTGTCGAGCATGACGAGGGGGAGTCCGGTGTCGCGGATCGCGCCGAGGGCGTCGGTGGCCATGGAGGAGGCGATGACGCCGTCGAGGGCGGTGCGGGCCGAGCCGAAGGGGTCCCTGGCGGGTCCGATGCCGGCGGGTGAGGGGTAGATGACCACGCCGAAGCCGTGTTCGGCGGCGACGGCGGCGGCGCCGGTGTAGACGCGGGCGAAGAATTCGTTGGTGAGGGCGGGCACGACGAGCAGGGCGGTCCTGGTGCGGCCGAGGCGCAGGCTGCGGGCGGCGAGGTTGGGTGTGTAGCCGAGGGCCCGCGCGGTCTCGCGCACCTGTGCGACGGTCGGTTCGGAGACCCTGCCGCGCCATTTGTCGCCGAGGACGAGCGACACCGTGGCCTGGGAGACGCCGGCGGCGCGTGCCACGTCCCGGCTGGTGGGCCGCGGGGGCTGTGCTGTCATGGCTGCCGATCTCGGTGGTGTGGACCTGCGGACTGCACTCATGGTACGTATGACGTCCACAGGTTATACGTAAAACCCGGCCAGGCCGGGCGCGATCCGGCCACGCCGGGTACGAGGGGACGGGACATGGCCGCGGGGTACGCAGACATACTCGGGGCGCCGCACGCGGCGCGGCTGCTCACGGGCACGCTGGTGGGGCGGCTGCCGAACGCCACGGCCCCCATCGCCATCGTCCTGCTCGTGCGCGCGGCGGGTGGCAGCTACAGCCTGGCCGGCGGGCTCGCGGCGGTGTACGGCATCGCCAACGCGATCGGCCAGCCGCTGCTGGGGCGGGCGGTGGACCTGTACGGCCAGCCGCGCGTCCAGCTGCCCGCCGCCGTCGTCTCGGCGCTGGGCGCGGTCCTGCTGGTGACCGCAGGCATCGGGTCGCTGCCGGTCGCGTACGCGGCCGTGGTGGTCGCGGGTCTGGCCACGCCGCCGCTGGAGGGCGGGCTGCGGGCCCTGTGGCCCGGGGTCCTGGGCGCGGAGGAGCGGGTGCACCGGGCGTACGCCATGGACGCGGTGGCGCAGGAGGTGATGTTCACGGTCGGCCCGCTGCTCGTGACCCTGCTGGTCTCGCTGTGGTCGCCGGGAGCCGCCCTGCTCGTCCTGAACGCGGTCGGGGTCCTCGGCGCGCTGTCGGTCGTCCTGTCGGAGCCGTCGCGCGCCTGGCGCTCGGCGCCGCGCGAGGCGCACTGGCTGGGCGCCCTGCGCTCGCCGGGGCTGCTGGCGCTGCTGGGCGCGTTCCTGTTCGTGGGCATCGCGCTGGGTTCGATCACGGTCGCGGGGGTGGCGTACGCGGACGACCACGGCCGGGAGGCGGTCTACACGTGGCTGATGGCCGCGCTGGGCCTGGGGGCGCTGGTGGGCGGCACGGTGTACGGGTCGCGGGAGTGGAAGGGTGCGCCCGAGCGGCGGCTGCGGGTGATCGTGGCGCTGCTGGCACTCGGCTATCTGCCGCTGATCCTCACCCCCGGGGTCCTGGCGATGACGGCGTTCGCCGCCGTCGCCGGGGTGTTCCTCGCACCGGCCATCGCGTGTGCCTTCCTGGTGGTGGACCGGCACGCTCCGCAGGGCACGGTCACCGAGGCGTTCTCGTGGCTCGTGACGACCTTCGGGGTGGGCGCGGCCCTGGGAACGGCCGTCGCGGGACCCGTGGTGGAGCTGGCCGGAACGCCGGCGAGTTTCGCCGTGGCGGGGGCGGGCGGGGCCGCCGCGCTGCTGGTCCTGCTGACCACTCAGCGGGTGCTCTCGGCTCCCGTACATCCTTCGAATGCCGCACCCCTGATCGAAAATGATCGAAGCGGGGCGGCCGAACCCGGTTTGGGCTCAGGCCATCAGGCGTAATGTTCAGACATGGACCGCCGCATTTTCGGGCTGGAGAACGAGTACGGCGTCACGTGCACGTTCAGGGGACAGCGCCGACTGTCACCTGACGAAGTGGCGCGCTACCTCTTCCGCCGTGTTGTCTCATGGGGCCGCAGCAGCAATGTCTTTCTGCGGAACGGCGCCCGCCTCTACCTCGATGTCGGTTCGCATCCGGAATACGCCACTCCCGAATGCGACAACGTGACCGAGCTGGTCACCCACGACAAGGCCGGCGAGCGCATTCTCGAAGGCCTGCTCGTCGACGCCGAACGCCGCCTGCACGAGGAGGGAATCGCGGGCGACGTCTATCTCTTCAAGAACAACACCGACTCGGCGGGAAACTCGTACGGGTGCCACGAGAACTATCTCGTCGCCCGTCACGGAGAGTTCTCCCGGCTCGCGGACATCCTCATTCCCTTCCTCGTCACCCGCCAGCTCCTCTGCGGCGCCGGCAAGGTGCTCCAGACGCCGCGCGGGGCGGTCTACTGCGTCAGTCAGCGCGCCGAGCACATCTGGGAGGGTGTCAGCTCCGCGACGACCCGCTCCCGGCCGATCATCAACACCCGTGACGAGCCGCACGCCGACGCGGAGCGCTACCGCCGTCTGCATGTGATCGTCGGCGACTCGAACATGTCCGAGACGACCATGCTGCTCAAGGTCGGGGCCACCGACCTCGTGCTGCGCATGATCGAGGCGGGCACGGTGATGCGCGATCTGACCCTGGAGAACCCGATCCGGGCGATCCGCGAGGTCAGCCACGACATCACGGGCCAGCGCAAGGTGCGCCTGGCGAGCGGCCGGGAGGCCTCCGCCATCGAGGTCCAGCGGGAGTACTACGAGAAGGCCGTGGACTTCGTGGACCGCCGGGGCATCCGCACCGGTGTGGTCGCGCAGGTCCTGGAGCTGTGGGGCCGGACGCTGGACGCGATCGAGGCGGAGGACCTCGACCGTATCGGCACGGAGATCGACTGGGTCATGAAGTACAAGCTCATCGAGCGCTACCGCGCCAAGCACAACATGACCATGTCCAATCCGCGGGTCGCCCAGATAGACCTCGCCTACCACGACATCCACCGTCGCCGGGGTCTCTACTACCTCCTGGAGAAGCGCGGGCAGGCCGCCAGGATCTGCAACGACATGAAGATCTTCGAGGGCAAGTCCGTGCCCCCGCAGACCACCAGGGCACGGTTGCGCGGCGACTTCATCCGCCGGGCGCAGGAGCAGCGGCGGGACTTCACCGTCGACTGGGTCCATCTCAAGCTCAACGACCAGGCGCAGCGCACGGTGCTGTGCAAGGACCCCTTCCGGTCGGTGGACGACCGGGTGGAGAAGCTCATCGCGGGGATGTGATCCCCGCCCGTACGGGTGTCCCCCCGGGCACTCGTCACGGGTACGGCGGCACGCCAGGACTTCCGTGGTCCTGGCGTGCCGCTGTGTCGGGCGTGCCGGATGAGGTTGATAGCAAAGGCACAAGCCGTAGAGTGGCGGGCGTTGCCCTCACCCCCCTAGCCCGAGTTGGACTCATGAACCACACCAAGAACAAGCGCCGTCTCGCTGTGGCACTGGCCGTGCCCGCCCTGCTGCTGTCCGCCGTGGCGTGCGGTTCGGACGACAAGAGCGGTGGTGGCGGTGACGACGAGGGCGGGTCGAAGCCCGTGGTCAAGGTGGAGGGGGCGTTCGGGGCCCAGCCCAAGATCACGACCCCGAAGGACGCCAAGCCCTCGGACAAGCTGATCGCCACGACGGTCATCGAGGGCAAGGGCGCGAAGGTCACGAAGGACAACTTCGTCCGCCTGGACTTCGAGGGCCAGACGATGAAGGACGGCCAGAGCCTCGGCGGCAGCTGGTCCTCGCAGGCGCAGGCCCAGACGAAGGGGCCCCGGCCCCAGCTGGTGTCGCAGCTGAACGAGCTGGGCATCCAGCAGAGCAGCCAGCGGATCCCCGCCAAGGTCCTGGAGGCGGTCATCGGCCAGAAGACGGGCAGCCGCGTCGAGGTGGAGGGTACGGCCCAGGCGCTCATCGGCGCCGGCCTCAACCCGGAGTCGGGCATCAAGGCGACCGACGGCCTGGTGTGGGTCGTCGACGTGGTGAACGCCGCGTCGGTGGACGCGAAGGCCGAGGCCAAGGGCACCCAGGCCGCTCCGAAGGCGGGTCTTCCCACGGTGAAGGCCCCGTCCCAGAAGGCCGCGGAGATCACCATCCCCAAGGGCGAGAAGGCCCCCAAGGAGCTGGAGCAGCAGGTCCTGATCAAGGGCACGGGCCCGGAGGTCAAGGCGGGCGAGGGCCTGATCGGCCAGTACACCGGCGTGAAGTGGGAGGACGGCAAGAAGTTCGACTCGTCCTGGGACCACGGCGGTGCGATCGGCTTCCAGATCGGTACGGGCTCCGTGGTGGCGGGCTGGGACAAGGGCCTGACCGGCAAGCACGTCGGTGACCGCGTCGAGCTGGTGATCCCGCCGAAGGACGGCTACGGCGCCGTGGACGGCAACGAGCTCCAGAAGAACACACTTGTCTTCGTGGTCGACATCATCGGCAAGGTCTGACGGCGATCTGCGAGACTGACACGGTTTAAAGACCGCGTTCCTAGGAGTAATCACGTGAGCATCGAGAAGCCCGAGGTCGACTTCCCGGGCGGCGAGCCGCCGGTCGAGCTGGACATCAAGGAGATCTGGGAAGGTGACGGGGAGGTCGCCAAGGCGGGTGACACCGTCTCCGTCCACTACGTGGGCGTGGCCTTCTCCACGGGCGAGGAGTTCGACTCGTCCTGGAACCGCGGTACGCCGCTGAAGTTCCACCTCGGTGCCGGACAGGTCATCCAGGGCTGGGACCAGGGCGTGCAGGGCATGAGGGTCGGCGGCCGCCGCCAGCTGATCATCCCGGCGAACCTGGCGTACGGCGACCGTGGCGCGCCCGGGGCCATCGCCCCCGGCGAGACGCTGATCTTTGTCTGCGATCTGGTCGCTGTCTGATCGCCGTCCGATCACCACCGGACAGTTCGAGGGCCCATGCCGACCGGCATGGGCCCTCGGGCGTGTCCCGGACACGCCCGAGCTTTGCCGCACCACCCTGTGGCGGTACGGTCAACGGGCGGGCAGCGTGTGATCCCGCACGACCGAAGGGGAGCAGAGCGTCGATGGCCATTGCCAAGGCCGAGCGGTTGATGAATCTGGCGCTGTGTCTGCTCGGCACACGCCGCCCCCTCAGCAAGCGTGAACTGCGCGGCTCCATCGAGGCGTATCTGGAAGCCGGCACCGACGACTCCTTCAACCGGATGTTCGAGCGCGACAAGGACGATCTGCGCGAGCTGGGCCTGGTCATCGAGACGGTCGAGAATCTCGACGGGGACACCGGCTATCTGGCCCGGCGGGACAGCAACCGGCTGCCGGCGATCACGCTGGACGCCGAGGAGGCCGCGGCGCTGGGCCTGGCGGCCAAGGTCTGGCAGCAGGCGCGGCTGGCCGGCGCGGCCAGCGGGGCGCTCCAGAAGCTGCGGGCCGCCGGGATGCCGGAGGCGGAGGACTCGTACGAGGCGCACCACAGCGCCCTCGAACCCCGCATCCCCGTCCACGAGGCCGCCTTCGAGCCGTTGATGCTGGCCTGCCGTGACCGGCGGCCCGTCGTCTTCGACTACCGCAAGGGCAACGCGGCGACCGCCGGCACGCGCCAGGTCGAGCCGTGGACGCTGGAGTGCTGGCGCGGGCACTGGTACCTGGCCGGCTGGGACCGCGACCGGGGCGCCGAGCGGGTCTTCCGGCTCTCCCGGATCACCGGCCGGGTCCGCTCCCGGTCGGGGTCGTTCAGCGCGCCGGTGCCGGACGTGGTCACCGTGCGGGAGACCGTGGAGAGCTGGGCGGGGGAGACCGCGACCCGGTCGGCGCTGATCAGGCTGCGGGCGGGCGCGGGCTATCCGCTGCGCTCGCGGGCGCTGTCGTCGCGGGAGCTGGGCGACGGCTGGGACGAGCTGGAGATCCCGTACGGCCACGGTCTCGACGCCTGGCTGGTGGAGTTCGGCCCCGACGTGGCCGTGGTGGAGCCCGCGGACCTGCGGGCCGACGTGGTGGAGCGGCTGCGCGCCGTGGCCAAGGGCTAGGGCGCGCCCCAAGGCGGGGACGGGGGCTCCGGCTTCGGTGGGCCCGGCAAGATCCGATCGACATGGCCTGAGGGGAACGCGTACACCATGGCAGCCAACGCCATCGACCAGACCCGGCGGATGCTCTCGCTCGTGACCTACCTGCGGGAGCGTCCCGGCGCGCACGTCAGCGACGTCGCCCGCGCCTTCGGCATCACCGAGGACGAGCTGATCTCCGACCTCGACGTGCTGCCGATGTGCGGGACGAGTTTCCGCGGCGGCGACCTGCTGGACATCGACACCGACGGCGACCGGATCTGGTGGCACAACCCGGACGACGTGGCGGAGCCGCTGCGCCTCGCGGCGGACGAGGCGACGGCGCTGCTGGTCGCGGCCCGTGCGGTCGCCACGCTCCCGGGGCTGCGGGAGGGCGACCGGCAGGCGCTGCTGCGGGCCACCGCCAAGCTGGAGACCGCGGCGGGGGAGGCGGCGGGGGCCAGTTCCCGGCTGTCGGTCACCTTCGAGTCGGAGGGCGGGGTGTTCGCCGAGGTCGACCGGGCCATCTCCGAGCGGCGCAGGCTGTGGCTGCGCTACTACTCCCCGGCTCGCGACGAGTTGACGGAGCGTGAGGTCGACCCGATCCGGCTCTTCGCGGTCGGGCACACGTACATGGAGGCGTGGTGCCGGCTCTCCGAGGCCCGGCGTACGTTCCGCCTCGACCGGGTCGCCGAGATCAAGCTGCTGGACGCCCCGGCGGCGCCTCCGGAGCTGGAACTGCGTGACCTGTCGGCGGGGCTGGTGCAGCCGTCGGCGGACGATCCCGAGGTGGTCGTCGAGGTCGGGCCCGGCGGCCGGTGGGTGGCGGAGTACTACCCGCACGACAGCGCGGAGGAGTTGCCCGACGGCGGGCTGCGCATCACGCTGCGGACCCCCGCGCCGGCGTCGCTGAGGCGTCTGGCGCTGCGGCTGGGCGGGGACGGCCGGATCGTCTCGCCGCCGGAGCTCGCGGACAGCGCGCGGTCGGCGGCGCGTGAGGCGCTGGCGGCCTACGAGGACGACGTGTAGGACGTGCGGGCGGCGCGCGGTGGCGGGGCCGGCGCGGGCCGGTGAAGGTCGGAGATGGCGAGAGAATGAAAGATGTCGGCAATGTCTGAGATGTCCGAACTCTCCATGGTGGGCCCGGTCCTTTTCAAGGCGGCCTGCCCGGAGTGCCGTGCCCGCTTCGAACTCTCCGCGGGCGCGCTGCGCCTGGCGATAGGGGCGAGCCGGCGCACCACGTTCTACTCGTTCGTGTGCCCCGAGTGCGACGCGGCGGTGCGCAAGCCCGCGGGGGAGCGGATAGTCGAACTGCTCACACGCGGCGGGGTACGGACGCTCCGGCTGGCGGCCGCGGTGCCCTCCGCCCCGCCCGTACAAGCCCCGCCCGTACCCGCCGGGCCCGCCCCGACGGGCTAGGCTCTGGGGCATGTTCTGGCCCATGCTCGCCATCGCCCTGGGTTTCTGCGGGATCGCCGTGCTCGGCGTCCTGGCGATCCGTGTCTTCCTCGAAGTCCAGCGCCTGGGCCGTCAGGTCGCCACCACGACGGAGCGGATCAACCGCGCGGCGGAGGACCTGGAACACGCGGCGACCCGCCTCGCGGCGACCGGCGACGCCTTGCGCTGAGGCAGGTGATGGTGACCGCCCCCTCCTGATTCACAGGGCCGGACGGTACGCTGCTGACCGTGGCCCCGACGAGGCGCGGGCCCTACGGGGAGTATGCGCGGGCATTGCCCCGCGTTTACCCACTCGGGTTACGATCGCTGACAGCACCATGACGTGACCTCGGTCCGGTGGTACGGGCAGCACCCTCCCAGCCGCCTCAGTGAGAAGGAAGTCGCACATGATCGGCAATCTGAAGCCGCTCGAGATCGTACTGATCATCGTTGTCATCCTGTTGCTGTTCGGTGCCAAGAAGCTTCCCGACATGGCGCGTTCGCTCGGCAAGTCCGCCCGCATCCTCAAGAGCGAGGCCAAGGCGATGAAGAAGGACGACGACGTGCCGGTGCCGCCCGTCAACGACACGGTGGTCGACCCGACCGCCCAGCAGCAGCCCGTCGCACGGACGATCCAAGCCGCTCCCGGTGATGTCACCAGCTCCCGTCCGGTCACCGAGCCGAACCGCACCACCCAGGGCTGAACCTCCCCACCGACGGCTGCTGTTACGAGACGAGGAACGTGGGTTGCTCAAGTCTGCCCGCAAGCAGGAGAAGGACGCCGAGGGGCGCATGCCCCTCAAGGAGCACCTGCGTGAGCTGCGAAACCGCCTGCTGAAGGCGGTGTTGGCGATCATGGTCATCACCGTCGTCGCCGCGTTCTACTACAAGGACCTGATCGACTTCATGCTGAAGCCGATCCTCGACTCGGTCGGCTGTGTCGACGGCGCCCGCAGGCAGGTGAACGGCAGGCCGTGCGCGGACATGACCGTGAACGGTCTGATCGCGCCGTTCTCCATCGCGCTGAAGGTCTCGCTCGTAGCGGGTGTGGTGCTCTCCACCCCGGTCTGGCTCTACCAGCTCTGGGCCTTCCTGGCGCCCGGTCTGCACCGCCACGAGAAGCGGTACGCCCTCTCCTTCGTCGGAGCCGGGGTGCCCCTCTTCCTGGCCGGTGCCGTCCTCGCGTACAAGATCCTTCCCCAGACCGCGCAGATCCTGCTGGAGTTCACTCCGGACGACGCGCGCAACCTGCTGCCCGTGGACGAGTACCTCGACCTCGTCGTGCGGATGGTGATCGTCTTCGGGCTCGCCTTCGAGCTGCCCCTGCTGCTCGTCCTGCTCAATTTCACCGGGGTGCTGACCGCGAAGCGTCTCGCCTCCTGGTGGCGCATCATGATCCTGGGCATCACCCTCTTCGCGGCGTTCGCGACCCCGACGGGCGATCCGCTCACCATGATGTCGCTGGCGGCGCCCATCGTGCTCCTGTACTTCATCGCGCTGGGCATCTGCCTGCTCAACGACCGGCGCAGGCGGCGCAACAACCCGGACGCGGGACTTGACGACGACGAGGCGTCCGACCTCGATCTGACCCCCGAGTCGGTCGGCGGCATCGAGCCCGTCGGATCCGTGCCGATGCTGCCCGAGCAGTCCGACGGCGGCCGGAACCACCGGGTCAACGGATACGACGACGTGACGTGAGACCGGCCGTCCCTCTCGGCGGACTCTGCGGGCTTCACGGGCGGTCCGGTCGGCGGGGGCGGCCATGACCGGGGGGATCACCCTCCTCGTCAATCCCACCGCGGGACGCGGCCGGGGCGCGCACGCCGCGAGGCCGGCCGCTTCGGCGTTGCGGGACGCGGGCCTCTCCGTCACCACCGTCACCGGCACGGACTCCGCCGACACCCTGCGGCGGGCGCGTGACGCCGTGGCCGGCGGGACCGGCGCGCTGATCGCCGTCGGCGGCGACGGGATGGTCTCCCTCGCCCTCCAGGCCGTCGCCGGTACGGCCACCCCGCTCGGCGTGATCGCCGTCGGCACCGGCAACGACTTCGCCAGGACACTCGGACTGCCCGTCCGCGACCCGGCCGCCGCGGGCCGCCTCGCCGCCGACGCGCTCAAGCGGGACGGCGGGTCCGCCGTGGACCTGGGGAGGGTTGGCGGGTCCGCCGTGGACCTGGGACGGATCGGCGGGTCCGCCGGGGAAGAGGGACGGGTCGGCGGGACCTGGTTCGGCACGGTCCTGGCCACCGGCTTCGACTCCCGGGTCAACGACCGGGGCAACCGGATGCGGTGGCCGCGCGGGCGCGCCAAGTACGACCTCGCGATGCTCGCCGAGCTCGCCGCCTTCCGGCCCGTGCCGTACCGCCTCACCCTGGACGACGGCGCCGAGCGGGAGATCGAGGCCACACTCGTCGCCGTCGGCAACGGCTCCTCGTACGGCGGCGGCATGCGCATCTGCGCCGGCGCGCGCACCGACGACGGGCTCTTCGACGTGACGGTTGTCGGAAGCTGCTCCCGTACGACCCTGCTCACCGTCTTCCCGCGGGTCTACCGGGGCACCCACCTCAGCCACCCCGCCGTCACCGTCCACCGCGCCGCCCGGGTGACGCTGGCCGCGCCCGGGCTCACGGGGTACGCGGACGGCGAACCGCTCGGCCCGCTGCCGCTCACCGCCGTCTGTGTCCCGGGCGCGGTACGGGTCCTGCGCGCGGAGGGGTCGCCGGAGGCGCTTTCCAAGGACGGATAAAGATCGGGCTGACTGTCAGAGGTGACGGGTAGGCTCGACAGCAAGATGACAGAGGACCTCTCCCCAGCCGAGCGGTACGCCGCTTCCCGGATCCGCGCCGCCGAGCAGGCCACGGCGCTCGCCCCCTTCCGTGAGATGTACGACTTCGGGCTGGACCCGTTCCAGATCGAGGCCTGCGAGGCACTGGAAGCCGGAAAGGGCGTGCTCGTCGCGGCCCCCACCGGGTCGGGCAAGACCATCGTCGGCGAGTTCGCCGTGCACCTGGCCCTGGCCGAGGGCCGCAAGTGCTTCTACACCACGCCGATCAAGGCCCTGTCCAACCAGAAGTACGCCGACCTGTGCAAGCGCTACGGCGCCGACAAGGTGGGCCTGCTGACCGGGGACAACAGCGTCAATTCGGACGCGCCGGTGGTCGTCATGACCACGGAAGTCCTGCGGAACATGCTGTACGCGGGCTCGCGGGCGCTCCTCGGCCTCGGTTACGTGGTGATGGACGAGGTGCACTACCTCTCCGACCGCTTCCGGGGCGCCGTCTGGGAAGAGGTGATCATCCACCTCCCCGAGTCGGTCACGCTGGTCTCGTTGTCGGCGACGGTGTCGAACGCGGAGGAGTTCGGCGACTGGCTGGACACCGTCCGCGGCGACACCCAGGTGATCGTCTCCGAGCACCGCCCCGTGCCGCTGTGGCAGCACGTGATGGCGGGCCGGCGGATGTACGACCTGTTCGAGGAGGAGAGCGACCACGGCGGCCGGGGCGTGGGCAAGCGGGAGACCAACCCCGACCTCGTCCGGCTGGCCCGGATGGAGAACCAGCGCACGTACAACCCGCGCGACCGCCGCCGCGGCAAGATGGTCCGCGAGGCGGACCGGGAGCGCGAGCGCAGGCAGCGCAGCCGGATCTGGACGCCCTCGCGGCCCGAGGTGATCGAGCGGCTGGCGACCGAGGGCCTGCTGCCCGCGATCACGTTCATCTTCAGCCGCGCCGCGTGCGAGGCCGCCGTACAGCAGTGCATGTTCGCCGGGCTGCGGCTCAACAACGACGAGCAGCGGCAGCAGGTCCGCGAGATCGTCGAGGAGCGCACGGCGCCCATCCCGGGCGAGGATCTGCACGTCCTCGGGTACTACGAGTGGCTGGAGGGCCTGGAGCGGGGCATCGCCGCGCACCACGCGGGCATGCTGCCGACCTTCAAGGAGGTTGTGGAGGAGCTGTTCGTCAAGGGCCTGGTCAAGGCGGTCTTCGCCACCGAGACGCTGGCCCTGGGCATCAACATGCCCGCGCGGTCCGTGGTCCTGGAGAAGCTCGTCAAGTGGAACGGCGAGCAGCACGCGGACATCACCCCCGGCGAGTACACCCAGCTGACCGGCCGCGCCGGGCGGCGGGGCATCGACGTCGAGGGCCACGCGGTGGTGCTCTGGCAGCGCGGCATGGACCCGGGCGCGCTGGCCGGCCTGGCCGGGACCAGGACGTATCCGCTGCGCTCCAGCTTCCGCCCCTCGTACAACATGGCGGTCAACCTGACCCAGCAGTTCGGGCGGCACCGCTCGCGCGAGTTGCTGGAGACGTCCTTCGCGCAGTTCCAGGCCGACAGGTCGGTCGTCGGGATCTCCCGGCAGGTGCAGAAGAACGAGGAGGGCCTCGACGGCTACAAGGCGGGCATGACCTGCCACCTCGGGGACTTCGAGGAGTACGCGCGGCTGCGCCGCGACCTCAAGGACCGCGAGACGGACCTGGCCAAGCAGGGCGCGGCCCAGCGCAGGGCCGCCGCCGCGTCCTCGCTGGAGCGGCTCAAGCCCGGCGACGTCATCCACGTACCGACGGGGAAGTTCGCCGGCCTCGCGCTGGTCCTCGACCCCGGTGTGCCGGCCGGGCGGGCCAACGGACATCGCGGGATGGAGTACCAGGACGGTCCCCGCCCGCTGGTCCTCACCGCCGAGCGGCAGGTCAAGCGGCTGGCGTCGATGGACTTCCCGGTGGCCGTGGAGGTGCTGGAGCGGATGCGGATCCCGAAGTCGTTCAACGCGCGCGCGCCGCAGTCCCGGCGTGACCTCGCGTCCGCGCTGCGGTCGAAGGCCGGTCACATCGTGCCCGAGCGCCACCGCAGGGAGCGGGCCGCCGCCGCGGACGACCGGGAGATCGCCCGGCTCCGCACGGAGCTGCGCGCCCACCCGTGCCACGGCTGCGACGAGCGGGAGGACCACGCGCGCTGGGCCGAGCGGTACCACCGGCTCCAGCGGGACACCCGCCAGCTGGAGAACCGGATCGAGGGGCGCACCAACACCATCGCCCGTACGTTCGACCGGATTGTGGCGCTGCTCACCGAGATGGACTACCTGCGCGGCGACGAGGTCACCCAGCACGGCAAGCGGCTGGCCCGCCTCTACGGCGAGCTGGACCTCCTGGCGAGCGAATGCCTGCGGGAGGGCGTCTGGGAGGGGCTGGGCCCGGCCGAGCTGGCGGCGTGTGTCTCGGCACTGGTGTACGAGTCCCGGCAGGCGGACGACGCGGGGCCGCCCAAGGTCCCGGCGGGCGACGTGAAGGCGGCGCTCGGCGAGATGGTCCGCATCTGGGGCCGTCTCGACGCCCTGGAGGAGGACTTCAAGATCAACCAGGCGGAGGGTGTCGGACAGCGTGAGCCCGACCTCGGTTTCGCCTGGGCGGTCCACCGGTGGGCGTCCGGCAAGGGCCTGGACGAGGTGCTGCGCGACGCGGAGATGCCGGCGGGCGACTTCGTCCGCTGGTGCAAGCAGGTCATCGACGTGCTGGGCCAGGTCGCGGCGGCGGCGCCCCGGGAGAACAGCACGGTCGCGAAGAACGCGCGCAAGGCGGTGGACGCGGTGCTGCGCGGGGTGGTGGCGTACAGCTCGGTGGGGTGAGGGGCCGTCAACGGCGTAGCCGTCCCCCGGGCCGTGTCCGTATCGGCCGGGGGGACGGCTTGTGCGTATCAGCGGTTGAGGTAGGCGCGCCAGCCGCCGTACCGGGTGATGTCTTCGGCTTTCCCGGCGTCTTCTGTGTCTTCTGTGTCTTCTGTGCCCTCTGTGCCTTCGAGTGCGGAGGGTTCGCACAGGAAGCCGGGGACGGTCGTGGTGTCGGACAGTTCGACGCGGCCCAGGGTCATCGGCCGGGGGAGTGCGGCCGTCAGGGCGCCGAGGCCTTCGGGCGGCAGCTGCCAGATCTCGACCTCGATCTCCTGGCCTTCGCGCGTCCCGGTGTGGACCAGGCCCGGTTTGGGTGGGTCGGTGCGCAGGGCGTGCAGGCGGTAGGCCGGGGCCGTGGTGGTGGTACGGATCAAGCGGGCGCCCAATGACAGGAGTGGGGGGTTCAGCGGCTGGCCCGTCAGGTGGGCGCCCACCACCGCGACCTGGGCGGGCGGGGTGAGCAGGGCCGCGACGGTGGCCAGGTTCTCGTCCGTGCCCGCCGGGCCCACGAGCATCACGCCGAACGGGCGTCCGTCCACCTCGTCGGCCGGGACCGCCACGGCCGCCAGGTCGAAGAGGTTGGTGGAGTTGGTGAACCGGCCGAGGCGGGCGTTGGCGCCCAGCGGGTCGGCCGCCACCTCGGCGAGTGTGGGGTGGCCGGGGGCGGTGGGCAGCAGGAGGGCGTCCGCGTCGCCGAGGGCGGTCAGCGCGGTGGCCCGCAGCGCGGCGAGGGCGGCCTGGTCCGCGTACAGCTGGTGCGCGGGGATGTCACGGGCCCGGCGGACGATCGCGGCGACGGTCGGGTCGAGGTCGGGGGAGCCCTTGTCGACAAAGGCGCCGACGGCGGTGTACCGCTCGGCGACAAACGCCCCTTCGTAGAGCATCGCGGCGGCCTCGGTGAAGGCCGTCAGATCAACGGTCGTCAACCGGGCCCCGGCGGCGGCGAGCCGGGCCGCGGCGGCTTCGTACGCCCGCGCCCAGCCGTCGTCCAGCTCGCCGAGCTGCGCGAGCGGCGGCACGGCGACCCGCCAGGGTCCCGGTGTACGGGGCGGGGTGGCGCGGGCGCCGTCCGGCTCGGACATCAGGGCGAGGGCGAGTCGCGCCTCGGGGAGCGTACGGGCGAACACGCCGACGCAGTCGAGGCTCGCGCAGGCCGGGACCACCCCCTCGGCGGAGACCAGGCCCCGGGTGGGCTTGAGACCGACGATGCCGTTGAAGGCGGCGGGGACCCGGCCGGATCCCGCCGTGTCGGTGCCGAGCGCGAGATCCACGAGGCCGAGGGCGACGGCGACGGCGGATCCCGAGCTGGACCCGCCCGAGACGCGCAGGGGGTCGCGGGCGTTGCGTACCGCGCCGTACGGCGAGCGGGTGCCGACCAGGCCGGTGGCGAACTGGTCCAGGTTGGTGGTGCCGAGGACGAGGGCGCCCGCGTCCCTGAGGCGGGCCACGACCGGGGCGTCGCGCTCCGGGAGGTAGGCGTAGGAGGGGCAGCCGGCGGTGGTGGGGAGGCCGGCGACGTCGATGTTGCCCTTGACGGCGAGGAGTTGGCCAGCCAGGGGAAGGGGGACACCGGTGCCGCGTCGCGCGTCGAGGGCGCGGGCCTCGGCCTCCACGTCGGCCTGCGGCCGTAGCGAGATCCAGATCTCGGGGCGGTCGACGTGGGCGATCCGGGCGTAGGCGGCGCGGACGCGGTCGAGTGCGGAGGGGGCTGAGAGGTCTGAGAGGTCTGAGGGAGTCGAGGAGAAGGTCATCACGAGTTCCTTGCGTCGGGGACGGGCGGCGACAGCACCAGCAGCGGCGTGCCCGCCTCCACCTGGGCTCCGGGGGCGGTCAGGATGTGGGTGACCACCCCGTCCACCGGCGCGTTGACCCGTGACTCCATCTTCATCGCCTCCAGCGCCAGCAGCGGCTGGCCCGCACTCACCCGGTCGCCCGGTGAGACGTTCAACTGCCAGACCGACGCGGCGAATTCGGCCTCCAGGAGGTGGGATCCCGGGGGGACCTCGAAGTCGGTACGGGGGAGTGGCGGCGCGGCCACCGACTCCGCGCGGGTGAACTCCCCCGAGGCCTCCCAGGCGTCACGTTCCGCGCGGAACGCGGTCGCCTGACGGGCCCGGAAGGCCGCGATCGACTCGGCGTTCTCCGCCAGGAAGCGTTCGTGGTCGGCGAGGGCGAACGTGCCCTCCTCGACGTGGGGGACAAACCGGCCCACCGCCATGTCCGCGCGCAGCGCCAGCAGTTCGTCCGCCTCGACCGGGTACCACGTGATCCGGTCGAAGAAGCGCAGCAGCCACGGCTTGCCCTCCTCGAACGCGCCGCGCTGCTGACGGCCCGACCACACCTGCGTCGTACGGCCCACGAACTGGTAGCCGCCCGGTCCCTCCATGCCGTACACGCAGAGGTACGCGCCGCCGATGCCCACCGAGTTCTCGGCCGTCCAGGTGCGCGCCGGGTTGTACTTGGTGGTGACCAGGCGGTGGCGCGGGTCCAGGGGGGTGGCGACCGGGGCGCCCAGGTAGACGTCCCCCAGGCCCAGGACGAGGTACTCGGCGCCGAACACCGTGCGGTACACGTCGTCGGGCGAGTCGAGGCCGTTGATCCGGCGGATGAACTCGATGTTCCACGGGCACCAGGGCGCGTCGTCCCGTACCCCCGTCATGTAGCGCTCGATGGCCTCGCGGGTCGCCGGGTCGTCCCAGGACAGCGGGAGGTGGACCGTGCGCGACGGGACCACCAGGGCGTCCGTGGGCGGGAGTCCGTCCTCGATCCGGGTGAGGACGGGGAGGAGGGTCTCCTGGGACAGGACGTCCGGGTCGAGTTGGATCTGGAGCGAGCGGATGCCGGGCGTGAGGTCCGTGATCCCGGGCAGCGCCTCGGCCCGTACCGCCTCCGCCAGCGCGTGCACGCGCATCCGCAGGGCGAGGTCGAGCTGCATCTCGCCGTACTCGACGAGGACGTTGTCGTCCCCGCTGCGGCGGTACGTGACCGAAGGGGCGTTTAGGACGCCCGACAGCGGATCCCGGCGGGCGCGGGGCTCCCCGCGCCCGAGGACGCCGCCGTCGACCACGGCGGGGCGGCCGGCGGCCGGAGCGGTCGCGGGCGCGCGGCGCAGGGCCGCCGCCGCGCGGGCCGTCACGGGGACGAAGCGGACCGTGTCGCCGGGGCGCAGCTGGCCGAGCTTCCAGCGCTGGCCCACCACGACGGTCGCCGGGCAGACGAAGCCGCCGAGGGAGGGCCCGTCGGGGCCGAGGAGCACCGGCATGTCCCCGGTGTAGTCGACCGCTCCGACGGAGTAGGGGGTGTCGTGGATGTTGGAGGGGTGAAGTCCCGCCTCCCCGCCGTCCGTTCGCGCCCAGCGGGGCTTGGGGCCGACCAACCGGACTCCCGTGCGGGCGGAGTTGAAATGGACCTTCCACTCGGCGTCGTAGAACGTCCGCATGTCGTCCTCGGTGAAGAACTCCGGGGCCGCGTGCGGGCCTTCGACCACTCCGATCCGCCAGACGGTGGGGATCTCGGGCCGTTCGGTACGGGGGACGGGGGCGCCGGGTGTGGTCTGCGCCGGGTGCGCGGTGGGGTGCAGGACGTCGCCCGTGCGCAGGGCCCGCCCGCCGTGGCCGCCGAGACCGCCGAGGGTGAAGGTGGCCGCGCTGCCCAGGAAGGCCGGGACGTCCAGGCCGCCGCCCGCGACGAGGACGTACGTCCGCAAACCCCGTTCGGTGGGGGCGCCGACGGCGAGTGAGCCGCCGGCGGGAACCGTGAACGGCTCCCACTGCGGGGCGGGTACGCCGTCGGCGGTGACGGGGGCGGGCGCGCCCGTGACACAGACGGTGGTGGCGTGGGTGAAACGCAGGGTCGGGCCCTGGAGGGTGCACTCCAGGCCCGGGGCGCCCTCCTCGTTGCCGAGGGCACGGTTGCCCAGCCGGAACGACAGGCTGTCCATCGGCCCCGAAGGCGGCACGCCGACCTGCCAGTAGCCGGTGCGGCCAGGCCAGTCCTGCACGGTGGTCAGGGTCCCGCCGGAGATCACCTCGATGCGAGGGGTCGGGTCGGTGATCGTGGCGAGGGTCGCGGTGGAGTGGGTGGCGGCGCGCACGGACGGGTCGGCCAGGGCCGCCCGTACCAGCCCGAGGTTGGTCTCGATGCCGTCGATCCGGGTCGCGGCCAGGGCGGTGTCCAGCGCGGCCAGGGCCTCGGCGCGGTCGGCGCCGTGCGCGACGATCTTGGCGAGGAGCGGGTCGTACGCCGTGGTCACCTCCGTCCCCGTCTCGATCCAGGAGTCGACCCGGACGTCCGGCGGGAAGGAGACCCGGGTGAGCAGTCCGGCGCCGGGGCGGTGGTCGCGGGAGGGGTCCTCCGCGTAGACGCGGGCCTCGACGGCGTGACCGCGCGGCGCGTCCGGTTCCCGTACGACCGACGTCTCGCCCTGCGCGAGGCGCAGCATCCACTCGACGAGGTCGATGCCGTGGACGGCCTCGGTGACGGGGTGTTCGACCTGGAGGCGGGTGTTGACCTCCAGGAAGTACGCCTCGGCGCGGGCGGCGTCGTAGACGAACTCGACCGTGCCCGCCGAGCGGTAGCCGACGGACGCACACAAGTCCCGTGCGGAAGTGGCGAGTTGATCGCGAATGGGGGTGGGAAGGTCCGGCGCGGGGGCCTCTTCGAGGACTTTCTGGTTACGGCGCTGGAGGGAGCAGTCCCGGTCGCCGAGGCTGACGACCTGTCCCAGGCCGTCGCCGAAGACCTGTACCTCGACGTGGCGGGCGTCCTCCACCAGCCGTTCCAGGAAGAGTCCGGCGGAGGAGAAGGACGCCGACGCCACCCGCCGTACCCCCTCCCAGGCGTCGGCGAGTCCGGCCGGGTCGCGGATTGCGCGCATCCCGATCCCGCCGCCCCCGCCGGTGGCCTTGAGCATCACGGGGTAGCCGATCGACTCGGCTGCCGCCAGTGCCGTTCCGAGGTCGGGCAGCAGGTCCGTACCGGGAGCGAGCGGCACACCGGCCGCGCGGGCGGCGGCGCGTGCGGTGTGCTTGGCCCCGAACAGCTCCAGCTGTTCCGGGGTCGGTCCGACGAAGACGATGCCGGCGTCCTCGCAGCGCCGGGCGAATCCGGCGTCCTCGGAGAGGAACCCGTAGCCGGGGTGGATGGCACCCGCTCCGGTGTCCTTCGCGGCCCGCAGGATCAACTCCCCGTCGAGATAGGACTCCTTGGGCGCGGCGGGACCGATCCGTACGGCGTGGTCGGCGAGCCGGACGTGCGGCGCGGGACGGTCGGGGTCGGAGAAGACCGCGACGGTACGGAGGCCCAGGCGGCGGGCGGTGCGGATGATCCGTACGGCGATCTCGCCCCGGTTGGCGACGAGGAGGGTGTCGAAGGAGGGGGCGGGGGCGGAGGCGGTCGTCATGAGGTGCCCGCCGTGATCGTCATCTCCACCGGTGTCGGGTCGAAGCCGTTGCACGGGTTGTTGATCTGGGGGCAGTTGGAGACGAGGACCAGGACGTCGGTCTCGGCGCGGAGGGTGACGCGCAGGCCGGGCGCCGACAGGCCGTCCACGATGCCGAGCGTGCCGTCCTTCTCCACCGGCACGTTCATGTACCAGTTGACATTGGAGACCAGGTCGCGCTTGCCCAGGCCGTAACGGGCCCCCTCCGAAAGGAAGTTGTCCACGCAGGCGTGCTGTGACCACGTGTGGTGGCCGTAGCGCAGGGTGTTGGACTCCTTGGAACAGGCGCCGCCGAGCGTGTCGTGCCGGCCGCAGGTGTCCTCGGTGACCGTCATCAGCGGGGTGTGTTCGTTGGACAGCAGCACACTTCCCGTGGTCAGGAAGATGTTGCCCTGGGCGTGGATGGTGTCCGGGGCGCTGTAGCGGACGGCGGTGTCGTGGGCGTCGTACACCAGGAAGTCCACGGCCTGGTTGCCGCCCAGGTCGGTGAGGGTGAGGTGTTCGCCCCGGCGGAGGACGGCGGACCAGGCGGCGCGGGCGGGGACCACGACGGAGCCCTTCGTGGTGGTGGGTATGGCCACCGAGTTCATCGGATCCCCCTGGAGGCCAGCGCCTCTTCGGTGTTGAGGAACGCGCGACGACCTTCGGGGGTCGCCTCCCGGAGCGGGTCGCCGGGCGGCGTCGGGCCGGCGGCCCAGGCCAGCACCTCCAGCGGGGTGCTGGTGTAGGCGGGGCGCGGGTCGAGCGGGTGCGGCACGTTGGCGATCAGTACGGTCAGGTTCTGCTCGGCGCGCAGGGTGACCGATCCGCCGGGGCCGTACGAGCCGGTGAAGGCGAGCGTGCCGTCCTCCCGTACCTCCACGCCCTGGAAGAAGGAGACCGACGGCGGCAGATCGCGGGGTTCGAGACCGTGCTTGAGGGCGGCCAGCTTGAGGAGTTCGCGGCCGGCGGGGGTGGCGGAGTGCGGGGCGCCGTCCCCGTACCGCTCGGTGTTCCGCCGCAGGGTCGAGGTGCCGCAGAGGGCGTCGTGTCTGCCGTCGGCCGTGTCGGTGACGAGCGAGGCGAGGACGCGGCCCTGGTCGGAGAGGAGCAGCCGGCCCGCGCCCAGGTAGGCGTTCCACTGGACCTTGACGGTGTCCGCCGTGTTGAGCCGCTCCCAGGGGCGGCCGTCCACGTGGAGCAGGAGGTGCGCGCAGGCGTCGCCGCGCAGGTCCGTGAGGCGGATCTCGGTGCCGCGCGCCACGGCGCGGTGGGTGTAACCGCCGCCGGCGACGGTCTCCGCCCACACCAGGTGGCCCGCCTCGCAGGGCGGCGCGGGCCAGTCGGTGGCGGGCACCACCGGCATGGCGTCGGTCCTGGTACCGGCCTGGGCGCGGGCGTGGTCCCTGGCCCCGTACGTCGTCGATGTCGCCTTCGTTGTCGCCTTCGCTGTCGCTTTCGCCATGGCGTGGCCTCCGATTTCTGTCGTCCGACAGAAATTAGAGGGGTGGGGAGATTCGGAGCGATTGCCCGTCTGTTGCGCGGGAGTTACGGGACGCTCACCGTGAGCGGCCAAGATCGGCGGAAACGCCTGTGTGCGACGATCGGTGCCATGGGCACGACGGGACGACGGGTCGGAAGGCCGCGCGCCGCACAGCGGCCGGACAGCGGGCTGGCGGTGCGGGACGAGCTGCTCGGGGCGGCGGCCGAGCTGTTCACGACGCTCGGGTACGCGGCGACCACGACGCGGACGGTCGCCGAGCGGGCGGGCCTGCGGCAGGCCACGATGTACCACTACTTCGACGGCAAGGAGGACCTCCTCGCCGAGCTGCTGGAATCGACCGTGACGCCGTCGCTGGCGCTCGCGCGGGGGCTGCTCGCCGAGGAGTCGCGGTCGCCGGAGACCAGGCTGTGGGACCTGTGCCGCTCGGACGTGGAGCTGCTGTGCGGCGGCCCGCACAACCTGGGCGGCCTGTACCTGCTGCCGGAGGTGAGGGCGGAGCGCTTCGCAGGCTTCCACCGGGTGCGGGCCGACCTCAAGGACGCGTACGGCCGGCTGCTCGCGGCGACCCGTCCCGGATCCCTCCTGGACAAGGGCGAGTTGGCGGTCCGCACGGACCTGGTGTTCGGCCTGATCGAGGGCGTGATCCTGGTCCACCGCTCGGACCCCGACCGCCCGGTGGAAGCATTCGCCGCGGCGACGGCGGACGCGGCGCTGCGCATCGTGGGGGTGACGGCGGAGGGGGCGTGAGGGGGCGGTCTCCGACCGCGCGTCATCGGGTCGGCGTTGGCAGCTTCGCCCCCCGCCGTGCCCGTACCGCCAGCCAGAGCGCCCCCGCGCCGACCGTGACGGCGAGGAACAGGAGCGTGAACCACTGGAAGTACCAGTGGCCGCCCGCCGGGTCGTAGACCGGGCCCCGGGGCCAGGCCAGGTTCACCGTCATCGCCGTGCCGTACAGCACCGCGAGTATGTTCACCGGGAGGCCCCAACGGCCCAGGGAGAACAGGGGTTTGCCCGTCTCGTCGAGACCGGGGGCGGACGGTGTGTACGTGCCGCGCAGGCGGCGTACCAGCATGGGGCCCGTGACCATGACGTACGCGAGGTAGAGCATCGCGATGCACGTGGTGCCGATGGCCAGGAAGGCGTCCGGGGACGCCAGGTTGAGCAGGCACAGCGCCGCCGCCGCCGCGCCCACCACCAGGGCGGGGCCCGTCGGCATGCCCGTGCGGGGCGAGACCTTCGACAGCGGGCCCGAGGCGGGCAGGACGCCGTCGCGGGCCATGGAGAACAGCATCCGCGACCCCGAGGTCTGGATCGCGAGCGTCGCGACCGCGATCGCGACCACCACGTCGGCGAGCAGCGCCCGGCCCACCCCGTCGCCGAGCGTGCTCGTCAGGACGTACGACAGGCCCTCCGTGGCGAGCCGGCCGTCGGTCAGGCTGGGCGCGGCCAACAGCCCGCCCAGCAGCAGCAGTCCGCCGAGGACGCCCGCCGAGGCCAGCGCCAGCAGGATCGTGCGCGGGGCGGTACGGCGCGGTGCGCGCGTCTCCTCGCTCAGCTCGCCCGCGCTGTCGAAGCCGATCAGGACGTACGCCGCCGTGAACGACCCCACCAGCAGCGCGCCGATCGCACCGCCCTGCCCGCCGGTGTGCAGGGTGACGCCGGGACCCCGGTCCGCGTGGGTGAACAGGAGCACCACGATCAGTACGGCCCCGATGATCTCGGCGGTCACCCCGATGCGGTTGACGGCCGACATCACCCGGTTGTCCAGCAGGTTCACCGCCGTCGTCAGGACGAGCAGCACCACGGCCAGCAGCGCCGCGTTCGCCGCACCGCTCGCCGACGCCGGCGACGGATCGCTGCCGACCAGCTGGAACCCCGACCAGATCGCGGGCAGCACCACCTGGAGCGCGAGCGCCGCGGCCGCCACCACGACCATCTGGCCGATCACCATGATCCAGCCCGCGAACCAGCCGAACACCGGCGTGCTCAGCCGCGTCGACCACTGGTAGATGGCCCCCGACAGCGGGTAGCGCGCGGCGAGTTCACCGAAACAGGCCGCCACCAGCAGCTGGCCGGTGAGTACCACCGGCCAGGTCCAGAAGAAGGCCGCCCCGCCGAACGAGAAGCCGAAGGCGAAGAACTGGAACACGGTGGTGAGGACCGAGATGAACGAGAATCCGGCGGCGAACGAGGCGTACCGCCCCATGCTGCGGTGCAGCTCCTGCCGGTAGCCGAAACCGGCCAGCTCGACCGAGTCGAGCCGGCCGGTCCCGGCCGGGTCGGCCTGTACGTCCGTGGATGCGGTGGCGGTCATGGCGGCCCCTGTCGCTGATTCCTGTCGATTGACAGAAATTAGGGAGGGCCTGTTTCACCGGCGTCACGCGCCCGTGTCCGCCCGGGGCACATCTCCTCACCGGAGGCCGCCGCGCACCCGCCGTGCGGCGTCACCGCCCACCACGGGGCCGTATCGCTCACATCTTCGGCATCAGGACCGTGTCGATGATGTAGACCGTGGCGTTCGAGGTCGGCACGTTGCCGCAGACCACACTCGCCGTGTCGTTGACCTTGTACGACTCACCCGAACCCGCGGTCGCCAGCGTCGACTTCTCCAGCGTCGGGTACGTACCGCTCGCCAGCTGCGCGGGCGCCAGCTTCTCGCCCACGACGTGGTACGTGAGGATCTTGGTCAGCGTGGCCTTGTCGGCCAGGACCTTGTCCAGGTCGGCCTTGGGGATCTTGGCGAAGGCCTCGTTGGTCGGCGCGAACACCGTGATGTTCTGGGCGTTGTTGAGCGTGTCGACCAGACCGGCCTTCTTCACCGCGGTGACCAGGGTGGACAGGTCGGGGTTGTTGGACGCGGCGGTCGCGACCGGCGCCGTCGACATACCGTCGAAGCTGCCCGCGCCGGTCGCGGGGACCGACGCGCAGCCGGGACCGAACGGCTTGTCCATCGCGCCCGCCGCGTCGTCCGTCGCGCTCTGCGACTCCTCGGGCGCGGCGGCGGCCGAGTCCTTCGTCTTGGCGTTGTCGCCGCTGTCGTCGCTGGAACAGGCGCTCAGGGCCAGGGGCAGGACAAAAACGCCGACGGCGGCGAGGGCGGCACGCTGAATACGGGTGGCGGTCATGGAATGTCTCCTTGTTGATTTTTCTGAGATGGGCCGAGTGGTGTTCGGTGAATCGGTCTGTGTGGAGGCGCGTCAGGTCACCGCGACCACCACCGAGTGCCTGCCGGTCGCGCCGTTCGGCACGGTCCCGGCGCGCTGCGCCGTCTGCGTGGAGCCGTCCCGGTCGGTCGCGCGGACTTCGAGCGTGTGGCTGCCCGCCGTGGCCGGCCACTCCCACATCCACTGCCGCCAGGTGTCCCGGCCGCTCTCCTCGGCCAGCCGGGCCGTCTGCCAGGCGCCGCCGTCCACCCGGACCTCGACGCGGGCTATGCCCCGGTGCTGCGCCCACGCCACCCCGGCGACCGGCACCCGGCCCGCCTTGGGGCTCGCGAACGGCCTCGGGGTGTCGATCCGCGACTGGGTCTTGATGGGGGCCTCGCGGGACCAGGTCCGCTTCACCCAGTACGCGTCGTAGGCGTCGAACGTGGTGAGTTCGAGGTCCTGGATCCATTTGCAGGCCGAGACATAGCCGTACAGTCCCGGCACCAGCATCCGGACGGGGAAGCCGTGGGCGAAGGGGAGCGGCTCGCCGTTCATGCCCAGCGCGAGCATCGCGTCACGGCCGTCCATGACGGTCTCGACCGGTGACCCGATGGTCATGCCGTCCACCGAGCGGGCCACGAGCTGGTCGGCGGGCCCGCCGTCGGACGGCGGCCGGACGCCGGCCTCGCGCAGCAGGTCCGCGAGCCTGACGCCGATCCAGCGGGCGTTCCCGACGTACGGTCCGCCGACCTCGTTGGACACACAGGTCAGGGTGATGTCCCGTTCGATCAGCTCCCTGCGGAGCAGGTCGTCGAAGCCGACCGTCAGCGGGCGGGTCACGCCGGTGCCGTGGATCCGCAGGCGCCAGGCCGAGGCGTCGACGCGCGGGACGACGAGGGCGGTGTCCACCCGGTAGAAGTCCTTGTTCGGCGTGGTGAACGAACTCAGGCCCGGGATACGGAGATCCGCGCCGGCCGGCACCGGACGGGCCGGTGACGCGGGCGGCGGGAGCACGATGTCCTCGCGGGTGGCGGCGGCCTTCGCCAGCTCCGAGGTGTTGAGGCGGCGGCCGACCCCGCCCGCGACGGCCGAGGCCGCGGCGGCGGCGCTCGCGGCGATCACGAAGCCCCGCCGGTCGAAGGCACCGGGGATGGGCCCGGGCGGGCCGGCCGTGGCTCCGGGGGAGGGCTCGGCCAGGACGGCCGTGGCTCCGGCCGGGGGCTCGGACGCGGCGGCCGTGGATCCGGCGGCCGGTCCGGGGCCGGGTCCGGGCCCGCCGTCGGGTCCGGACCCGGCGGCCGGCTCGCCGTCCCCCGGTGCTGCCGGCGCCCCTGACGCCCCCGGCGCCGGACGCGGAGTCAGCGTGCCGGCCAGCAGGTACAGGACCCCCGCCGCCACCACCGCGCCCACCGCCGACGGCCAGGCGTCCGGCAGATGCCCGTCAGGACGCTCCACCGCCGCCCAGGCCCCGACCGCGCCGAACACCAGCACCACCGCGGAACCGGCCACCCGGCGGCGGGCCGCGAACACGCCGGCCGCCAGGGCGAAGAGCCCCAGCGCGGCGAGGATGCCGAGCTGGAGCACGAGCTTGTCGCCGGTCCCGAAGTTCCGTACCGCGAACTCCTTGAGCCACGGCGGGGTGCGGTCGATGAAGGCTCCGCCGACCGCCGTGACCGGGCTCGCCTCGGGGCGTACCGCCACCGACACCAGCTCCGCCACACACAGCGCGGCGAGCCCCGCGACCAGCCCGCTCGACGCGGCCGCCGCGTTCCGCAGCAGACGCGCCGGCCGGCCGGGGCGACCGCCCCGGCCGAAGAGGACTTTCCGATCTTTGCTCACGGCGGCTATTCGGCACGGGAAGCAAGGCGGATTGGTCCGTCACTCCAAAGAATTAAAAGTCGGGGAGGCGCCAAGAAAGATCCCGTCCCCCACCAATCCCCGGCGCCCCCTGCCTCGAATGCTCAGTGAGGGGCTGTTGCCCAGTGAGGGTGTGCGCCGAGCACCCCGGACGGCCCCGGGGCGAGGAGTGGCATGAGCGGTGACCAGCGCCGGCGTACGGCGGTGATCGGCGGCGGGATCGCGGGGCTGACGGCCGCGTACGTCCTGCGGCGCGCGCACGACGTGGTGGTGTACGAGGCGGACGACCGGCTCGGCGGGCACGCCCACACTCACGACGTCCCGTCCGCCGACGGCCGCGTGCACCACGTCGACTCCGGCTTCATCGTGCACAACGAGCGGACCTACCCGTACCTCCTGCGGCTCTTCGTCGAACTGGGCGTCGCCACGCAGGAGTCGGAGATGAGCATGTCCGTACGGTGCGACGGGTGCGGGCTCGAATACGCCGGCGCCCTCGGCCCCGCCGGGGTGTTCGCCCAGCCGCGCAACGCCCTCAGCCCCCGCTACCTGCGCCTGCTCACCGAGGTGCCGGTCTTCCACCGCCGGGCCCGCCGGCTGATCGAGTCGACCGCCGGCACCGAAGCCACCCCGACCCTGGGGGAGTTCCTCGCCGAGGGGCGCTTCTCGCCCTACTTCGTCTCGCACTTCATGACCCCGCTCGTCTCCTGCGTCTGGTCCTGCGACGCGGCGACGGCGATGCGCTACCCCGCCCGCTACCTGTTCCGCTTCCTGGCGCACCACGGCCTGCTGTCGGTCGGCGGCTCGCCCAAGTGGCGGACCGTGACCGGCGGTTCGCGTGTGTACGTGGACCGGCTGGCCAAGCAGCTCGCCGCCGCCCGCACCACCACTCCGGTACGGGCCGTGCGGCGCCTCGCCGACGGGGTCGAGATCACCGCCGAGGACGGGGACGTGCGGCGGTACGACTCCGTCGTCGTCGCCGTCCACCCCGACGAGGCACTGCGGCTGCTGGCCGACGCCACCGACGACGAGCGCCAGGTCCTGGGCGCGTTCCGGTACTCACGCAACCCCACCCAACTGCACACCGACACCGGTGTGCTGCCGCGCGCCCGGGGCGCCCGCGCCTCCTGGAACTACCTGATGCCGTCCTGCGACGCCGACTCCGGAGCCGTACGGGTCAGCTACGACATGAGCCGCCTCCAGCGCCTCGACGCCCCCGAGACGTACGTCGTCACCCTGAACGGCGCCGACCACGTGGACCAGGAGCGGGTGATCGCCCGCATGGTGTACGAACACCCCGTCTACACACCGGAGTCGGTGACCGCGCAGGGGAGGCTGCCCGCGCTGAGCGGCCCGGTCACCGCGTTCGCCGGGGCGTACCACGGGTGGGGATTCCACGAGGACGGCTGCCGCTCCGGGGTCCTGGCCGCCGCCGCGCTCGGGGTGACGTGGTGAGCGCCGCCCCGGGGCCGGGCGCCGCGCCCGTAGCCCCGCCCGCGCTCTACACCTGCCGGATCAGCCACGTACGGACCGCGCCCCGCCGCTACGCGCTGCGCCACCGGACGTACATGTGGCTGATCGACCCGGACCACCCGCCGCGCCTGCCACGGGTGTTGCGCCCGCTCGCCCGCTTCGACAGCCGCGACCACTTCGGCGGCGGCCGGCCGACGATCCGCGCGGGCCTGGAGGCGTTCCTCGCCGCCCAGGGGGTCGAACTGGCCGGCGGGCGCGTGACGATGCTCGCCCACGCCCGGGTCCTCGGGTACGTCTTCAACCCGCTGAGCCTCTACTGGTGCCACGGCCCCGGCGGCGAACTGCGGTGTGTCGTGGCCGAGGTGCACAACACGTACGGCGAACGCCACTGCTACCTGCTGCGTCCCGACGCCGACGGGCGCGCCGAGGCCGCCAAGGAGCTGTACGTCTCGCCGTTCTTCCCCGTCGACGGCGGCTACTCGATGCGGCTGCCGGAGCCGGACGGCCGGCTGAGCCTGACGGTCCATCTGAACCGGTCCGGGGGAAGGCCGTTCACCGCGACCGTGCACGGCGAGCGCCGCCCCGCGACGGTCCTGACCCTGCTGCGTCTCGCGGTGCGCCACCCGTGGTCCACCGCCGTCGTCTCCGCCGCGATCCGTCTGCACGGCATCCGGCTGTATCTGCGCGGGCTGCCCGTGCGTCCCCGTCCCCATCACCGTGCCCAGGAGGGCGTGAAGTGAGTCTGTCCTCAATGACCTCGTCATCTTCGTCAGCGGCGTCTTCGTCCTCACCGTCGGCCCCGGCCACCGTCTTGCCGGATCGGGCGCCACACGCCGTCGACGAGCGCCGCTGGCCCGACGTGGCCCGTACGCCCCGTACCTCGCGCGTCCGCACCGCGGTCGCGGAACGGATCGTCCGCCGCGCCCTCGGCCAACTGCCCCTGCGCGTACGGGTCGGCGCCACGGAGACGCTCGGGCTGGGCGGCCCGCTGCTGGAGGTACGGGACCCGGCGGCGTTCTTCCGCAGGATCGGCGCCGACGGGCTGATCGGCTTCGGCGAGTCGTACATGGCGGGGGAGTGGGAGGCACCGGACCTGGTCGGGGCGCTCACCGTACTGGCCGAGCGAGCCGCGCACCTGATCCCCGCCCCGCTCCAACGGCTGCGCTCCGTATGGGCGTCGAAGCAGCCGGACGCCCAGCGCAACACCCCCGAGGGCTCGCGCGACAACATCAGCCGTCACTACGACCTGTCGAACGACCTCTTCGCGCTGTTCCTGGACGAGACCCTCTCGTACTCCTCCGCCCTCTTCCGCAGCTTCCCCGCCGACCGGTCCCTGCTGGCCGCCGCGCAGCGCCGCAAGATCGACCGGCTGCTCGACCGGGCCGGCGTCGGACTGGGCACGCAGCTGCTGGAGATCGGCACCGGCTGGGGCGAGTTGGCGATCCGGGCGGCCGAGCGCGGCGCCCGTGTGATCACCGTGACCCTCTCGGCGGAACAGCGGGACCTGGCCCGGGCCCGGATCAGGGCGGCGGGGTACGAGGAGAACGTCACCGTCCTCCTGCGGGACTACCGGCGGGTGATGGGCACGTTCGACGCCGTGGTCAGCGTGGAGATGGTCGAGGCCGTCGGCGCGGAGTTCTGGCCCGAGTACTTCCGGACGCTGGACCGGCTGCTGGCGCCGGGCGGGCGGATCGCCCTCCAGGCGATCACCATGCCGCACGACCGCATGCTCGCGACCCGGGACACCTTCACCTGGATCCAGAAGTACGTCTTCCCCGGCGGTTTCCTGCCGTCGGTCGAGGCGATCGAGCAGATCACCGCCGAACACACCGCCCTGCGGGTCACCGACCGGGACGGTTTCGGACCGCACTACGAGCAGACGCTCCGGCTCTGGCGCGAACGCTTCACGGAACAGGCCGCGCAGGTCGAGGCGCTCGGCTTCGACGAGACGTTCCGGCGGATGTGGACCTTCTACCTGGCCTACTCCGAGGCGGGCTTCCGCTCCGGCTACCTGGATGTGCAGCAGATGGTGCTGACGAGGCCCGGGGAGGGGGACACCGTATGAACGGCGGCTACCCGTGGGCGGAGTTCGGCCGGGGCATCGGGTACGCGGCGGCCGCCGCCCTCGCCGTCATGCTGCTGACCTTCGCGATCGCCGTGGTCAAGGGCCTGCACCGGATCGTCGACGTCGCCTGGGGCCTCGCCTTCGCCGCCGTCGCGGTCGTCTCGTACGCCGCGTCGGCGGGGGAGGGGGACAGCGCGCGGCGGCTGGCCGTGACCGTACTGACCGCGGTCTGGGGGCTGCGGCTGGCGGCCCACATCGCGGCGCGCGGGAGGGGCCATGGGGAGGACGAGCGGTACGAGAAGATGCTGGCCAAGGCCCCCGGCCACCGGAACCTCTACGCCCTGCGCATGGTCTACCTCCTCCAGGGCGCCCTCGTGGTGCTGGTCTCGCTGCCGGTGCAGGCGGCGCAGTACGTCCGGGGCCCGGTCGGCCCGGTCGCGTACGCGGGAGCCGTCCTCTGGCTGACCGGGCTGTTCTTCGAGGCGGTGGGGGACCACCAGCTGGCCCGCTTCAAGTCCGACCCCGCCCACCGGGGCCGCCTCATGGACCGCGGCCTGTGGAGCTGGACCCGCCACCCCAACTACTTCGGGGACTTCTGCGTCTGGTGGGGCCTGTTCCTCTTCGTCTGCGACAACCCGGCGGTGGCCGCGGCGACAGTGGCCGGCCCGCTGGTGATGAGCTACCTGCTGATCAACGGCAGCGGAAAACGCCTCCTGGAACGCCACATGGCGGACCGCCCGGGATACCCCGAATACCGCGCCAGAACAAGCGGCTTCTTCCCCCGCCCACCGCGTGGGGGCGCGGGGCGGGGTTGAGGGTGGCACCACACGGGGGCGCCCGGCCGGCTGGGAGGCCGGCCGGGCGCCCCCGGGGTTCCGCCCGCTACCCCCGTGCGCGGGCGAAGCGGTCGCGGCCCTCCGCGAGGTCCACGATCGGTTCCGGGTAGGCGAGTTGGGCGCGGTCCTCGGGTGGCAGGAGCCAGGGGCGGTGTACCGCGCCGCCCGCCAGGTCCGCCAACTCCGGGACCCAGCGGCGGACATAGTCGCCCTTCGGGTCGAACCGGGCCGCCTGGGTCAGGGGGTTGAGGACCCGGCCCGGCCTGGTGTCCGTTCCCGTGCCCGCCGCCCACTGCCAGTTCAGCTGGTTGTTGGCCAGGTCCCCGTCCACCAGCAGGTCCAGGAAGTGGCGGGCGCCGACACGCCAGTCCACGTACAGGGTCTTGGTCAGGAAGCTCGCCACCAGCAGCCGCCCCCGGTTGTGCATCCAGCCCTCGTGGGCCAGTTGGCGCATCGCCGCGTCCACGACCGGGTATCCCGTACGGCCCTCCCGCCAGGCGGCGATCTCCTGCCGGTCCGAACGCCAGCTGTCCCCGCGCGGGCGGTAGTCCGACCAGGACACCTCGGGGCGGGCCGCGAGCACCTGGTGGTGGAAGTCCCGCCAGGCCAGCTGCCGTACGAACGCCTCGGCGCCCGCGCCCGGCCTCTCCCGTGCCCGGTGGACGGCCTCCACCGGGGAGAGACAGCCGAAGTGCAGGTACGGCGAGAGCCGGGACGTGGCGTCGCCCGGCAGGTCGTCGTGGCGGTCCTCGTACGCCTCGATGCCGCTCGCCAGCCACGCGCTGAGCCGCTTGCGCGCCACGCTCTCGCCGCCCTCGGGGAGACCGGGGGACACCCGGCCGACGTCCGCGCGCCGCGGCAGCGGATCGCTCGCGATGTCCGGGACCCGTACGGTCCGGGGTGCGGCGAGCACCTCGCGCAGCCGCGTCTCCGACCAGCGGCGGAAGTACGGGGTGAAGACGGCGAAGGCGTCACCGCCCGCCGGGGTGATCTGACCGGGCGGCAGGGCGGTGACCACGGCGTCGTGCACGTCCAGCGCGCAGCCGACGCCCCGCAGCGCCGTACGCAGCCGCTCCTCGCGGGCCGTCGCGTACCGGCTCACCCCCGCCGCGACATGGACCCGCCGGGCGCCGGACTCCCGGACCACCCGGGAGACCTGCTCGACCACGTCCCCCGTACGGACGACCAGCCGGCCGCCGCGTTGACGCAGACCCGCGTCCAGCGAGCCCAGGCAGTCGGCGAGGAAGGCCAGCCGGTTCGGCGCGTCGAAGCCCGCCGCCCGCACCCCCTCGTCCCGTACGAACAGGGGCACCACCTGGTCCGTGCCGCGCAGGGCGGCGCGGAGCACCGGCTGGTCGTGCACCCGCAGGTCGGAGGTGAAGAGCACCACCGCAACACTCATGGACGTGCGTCCTTACGCGCTCGGGAAGGCCATCACGGCCAGGGGGTCGGTGGTGGGTGCCACCGATCCGCCGGCCGGTTCCACCGTGATCCCCATCCCGGAGGCCGAGCCGACGGACCCGGCCATCAGTACCGCATCGGAGCCCGCCGACGGGTGCAACAGGCCCGCGGCGCGCATCTTTCCGCCGTCGTCGTACCAGAGCTGGTAGACCTTCCCGGCGGGCGTCCTCGGCAGACCGGACGCCACGAACACGGCCCGGTCCCGGTCGCGGGAGACCACGACGGTGCCGGTCGCGCCGTCCGCCAGCCTTCCCGTGCTGACCTTGGCGTCCGGCGCGGCGAGGACGGCGGCCAGCGACTCCGACCGCTGCTGGGCCCGGTTGTCGGTCGCCTCGGCCCGCTGCCGGGCGTCCCGTGCCTCCTGGTGCTGCCACACCGCGATCCCGCCGAACCCGACGGCGGCGGCCAGGCACGCGGCCAGGACGAAGCGGGACAGCGCGCGCCCGCGGGCCGCGCCGCCGCCTCCGCCGCCCCGGGTGTGGGGGGCGACCTTGGGCGGGTCCTGGCGTTCGGTGGCGATCCGGCGCAGCACCTGCTCCTTGAGCGCCGGGGGCGGGACCACCGTCACGGCCCGGCCCAACCGGGCCGCCGTGGCGGCCAGTTCACGTACCTCCTGGGCACACGCCGGGCAGACCTCCAGATGCCGTTCGAACGCGGCCTCCTCGTCGCCCGCCAGCGCGTGCAGCGCGTAGGCGCCGGTCAGCGTGTGCAGATCCGCGGTGGTCATGCGCTCACCCCCAAGCAGTCGCGCAGGCGGATCAGTCCGTCGCGCAGCCGGGTCTTGACCGTGCCCAGCGGTACGGACAGCAGTTCGGCCACCTCGCGGTAGGCGAGCCCCTGGTAGTACGCCAGCGTCACGGACTGGCGCTGGAGTTCGGTGAGGGTACGCAGGCAGCGGCGCACCTGTTCGCGTTCGAGACCGGCCTCGACCTGCTCGACCACCTCGTCGTACGCCGGGGTCCTGTCCAGCAGCGCGGCCCGGTGCTCGCGGTCGCTGGACGCCTGGGCGGAGCGCACCCGGTCCACCGCCCTGCGGTGGGCGAGGGTCAGGACCCAGGTCATGGCGGAGCCCCGGGCGGGGCGGAAGCGCGGGGCGGTACGCCAGACCTCCAGGAGCACCTCCTGGGCGACCTCCTCGGACTGGGCCGGATCGCGCAGGACGGAGCGGACGAGGCCGAGGACGGGCCCGCAGACCTGGTCGTACACGCGGGAGAAGGCCTCCTGGTCGCCCCGGGCGACCTGCCCCAGCAACTCCTGAAGGTCGGGCCCCGCCGAAGCGGGTCCGCCGATGTGTACTGCTTCCTTCACGCGGCGTCCTCCACGATGCGTCCGGGCGGGGGTTCGACGAGGGTTCGGAGCGGTGGCCCCGGCGGATTGGTCCGGGGGCCACTTTCGTCGAATTTCTTTTCCCGCGTGACGCGGAGGCGGCTTGCTGTGCCGGGGTGGCTGGATGCCGGGGTGCCGGGATGGCGGCTCGTTGGGCCGGGATGGCGGCTTGTGACCCGGGGTGCCCAGGTGGCGGCTAACGACGCCACAGCCGCTCAGGACGCGCTTTCCTGCTCCCGCTCCACCTGCTCGTTCCACTCCCGCTTGGCCGCGCGCCACGCCTCGTCGCTCTGGCCGAGCCGCCAGTACCCCGAGATGGAGAGCCGCTCGCGCGGGATCTCCCGCTCCAGCCGCAGATGGCGGCGCAGCTCCTTCACGAAGCCGGCCTCGCCGTGGACGAAGGCCTGCACGTCCCCGGCGGGGAAGTCCAGCGCCCGTACGGCGGCGACCAGCGCCTCGCCCACCGGCCGGTCCCCGCGGTGCAGCCAGTGGATGCCGGACCCGTCCGGCGTCGCGATCTTCTGCTCCTCCCCGGGGCCCGAGATCTCCACGAAGGCGTGCACGGTCGCGCCCGCCGGGGCCCGCTCCAGCGCCGCGGCGATCGCCGGCAGGGCGCTCTCGTCACCGGCCAGCAGGTGCCAGTCCGCCGCCGGGTCCGGCGCGTACCCGCCACCGGGACCGAGGAAGCGCATCGTCTCGCCGACCCGGGCCCGCGCCGCCCACGGGCCGGCCAGCCCCTCGTCGCCGTGCACCACGAAGTCGACGCTCAGCTCACGGGCCGACGGGTCCCAGGCGCGGACGGTGTACGTACGGGTCGTCGGCCACTGCTCGCGCGGGAACTCCTCCCGGATGCGCTCCACGTCGAACGGTTCCGGGTACGTCACCCCCGCAGGGGCGAACAGCACCTTGACGTAGTGGTCGGTGAACTCGCCGATGTCCAGGCCGTCCAGCCCGTCACCGCCCAGGACGAGGCGCACCATGTGTGGAGTGATCCACTCGGTGCGCACCACCTGTGCCTCACGTGCCTTCGGTGTCCTGCGGGCGGGCTGTGCTGCCACGGCGGTCTCCCCAACTGTTGCGTTGCTTAGGCTTACCTAAGCTAACACCTCAGCGCTGGAGCGCCAGGAGAAGCCGCCGCAGGGCGCCGCCCAGCCCCCACCGCTCGGCCAGCTCGTCCAGGGTCTCCGGATGCAGTGGCTCGGAGGGCAGTACGGGGTCGAAGTCCGGCAGGGGGACGTCCCGCGCGACCCGCACCACGACCGGGGCCACCGCCACGTACTCCCGGGCCTCGTCGAGCCGCTTGCGCTGCGACGGAGTCAGCTTCGACCGGGGGTCGGCGACCGCCGCCATGATGCCCGCCAGGTCTCCGTACGCGTCGATCAGCTTGGCCGCCGTCTTCTCGCCGATGCCCGGCACGCCCGGCAGCCCGTCGCTCGGGTCGCCGCGCAGGAGGGCGAGGTTCACATAGCCCGCCCCGTCCACCCCGTACTTCTCGCGCAGCGCCGCCTCGTCCGTGAGATGCAGCGAACCGACGCCCTTGAGGGGGTACAGCACGCGGACGCCCCGGGCGTCGTCGATCAGCTGGTAGAGGTCGCGGTCGCCCGTGACGATGTCCACGGGGCCGGCCGCCCGGGTCGCCAGGGTGCCGATCACGTCGTCCGCCTCGTACCCCGCCACGCCGACCCGCGCGATGCCCAGCGCGTCGAGCACCTCCTCGATCACCGGCACCTGCGGCGCCAGGGTGTCGGGGGTCTCCTCCTCGTCGGGCCCCTCCGCGTGCAACTCGGCCACGCGGTGCGCCTTGTACGAGGGGATCAGGTCGACCCGCCACCGCGGCCGCCAGTCCGCGTCCATGCACGCCACCAGGTCGTCGGGATGGTGGTCCTGGACCAGGCGGGCGATGAAGTCCAGCAGTCCCTTCACCGCGTTGACCGGGGTGCCGTCCGGGGCCCGCACGGAGTCGGGGACCCCGAAATAGGCGCGGTAGTAGAGGGAGGCGGTGTCGAGGAGCATCAGGCGTCGCGTCACGTCCCCGATGATGCCGCACGGCACTGACAGTGCTGATCCGGCACGGCAGAGGGGGGCAGAGGGGCTGAGGCACGTACCGGTGCCACGCCCGCACCTTACCGGTGCCACGCGCGCCTTACCGGTGCCACGCCCGTGCCTCACCTGGCGCCGCGTCGTACCGGTACCGCCTTCCGTCTGACGCGCGCATGATGGAGCGAGAGGGGGAACCTCCGGGGACAGCCCTTGTACCGGCGTCAACTCTGAGAGGATGACGGTCCGGTCGGGAGGGAGCCCAGCTATGGACGACAAGGAAGCGCTCAGGGTGGGCGCCGCCGTCCGCAGGAGGCGCAGGTCGCTGGGCCTGACGCTGGCGGCGGTCGCGGCCCGCAGCGGGTTGTCCGTGCCCTTCCTGAGCCAGATCGAGAACGAACGCGCCAGGCCGAGCACCCGCTCCCTGGAGCGGGTGGCCGACGCCCTGGAGACGACGATCCCCAAGCTGCACGCGGCGGCCGACTCCGCGCGGACGGTCGACGTCGTCCGGGCCGGGGACGGCGGCCCCGGGGTCCGCCGGGTGGCGCGCGGCGGGCATCAGCTGCACGCCAAGGAGTACACGGGCGAGCAGGACACCGGGCGGGAGTACCAGCACCGCAACGACGAGGTGATGTACATCGCCGACGGCGCGGCGGAGGTCGAGGCCGAGGGGCGCGCGTACCGCCTGGAGCGCGGCGACACGCTTTATCTGTCCGGTGGGGTACGGCACCGCTGGCGCGCCACGGAGCCGGGCACCCGCATCCTCGTGGTCGCCGTCGCGGAACACATCGACGCGACCGTCGACCCGCCGCGCTGACACGACCAGTGCCACCTGTGACGTCCCCCCGGTCCGTACGCCGGATCGTCTCGCTCGTCCCCTCCCTCACCGAGGCGGTCGCGGTCAGCGCCCCCGGTCTGCTGGTGGGCGCCACGGACTGGTGCGAGCGCCCGGCCGGCCTCGATGTCGTACGGATCGGCGGCACGAAGAACCCCGACGTCGCGGCTGTCGTGGCGCTCCGCCCCGACCTGGTCATCGCCAACGAGGAGGAGAACCGCGCTCCCGACCTGGCCGCCCTGCGCGCCGCCGGGCTCGACGTCATGGTCACCGAGGTCAGGACCCTGGACCAGGCCTTCACCGAGCTGGAACGGGTCCTGCTGACCGGGTGCGGCCTCGCCGCCCCGCCCCGCTGGCTGGACGACGCGCGGGCCGCGTGGGCCGCGCCGCCCCCGGACCCGTACCGGCCGCGCACCGCCGTCATCCCGATCTGGCGCCGTCCGTGGATGGTGCTCGGGCGCGACACCTTCGCGGCAGATCTGCTGGCCCGCCTCGGTGTACGGAACGTCTACGCCGACCACCCCGAGCGCTACCCGCGCGTCCCGCTCGACGAGCTGCGCGCGTCCGGCGCCGACCTGGTGGTCCTGCCCGACGAGCCGTACCGCTTCACCGCCGACGACGGCCCCGAGGCCTTCCCCGGGCTGCCCGCCGCGCTGGTCGACGGACGTTTCCTCACCTGGTACGGGCCGTCCCTGGCCGAGGCGCCGGCGGCCCTGCGGGCAGCGCTCCGTCGAGCAGCCCCCGTACCGTGCCCGCGCAGGCCGTGACCCAGGCCGACACCAGCAGGGCGAACAGCCCCGCCGCCAGCCACTGGAACGCCACCAGGCCGGTCCGGTGCGCCAGTGTCTCCGCGCCGGTCACACAGGTGCCGACCGGGAAGGTGAACGCCCACCAGCCCATCGAGAACGGCATCCCGCGCCGCAGCGCCCGCACCACCAGCGCGGCGGACAGCGCCAGCCACAGCAGCGCGAACCCCATCACGGGCACGCCGTACACCACGGCGAACGCGCCGAGCGCGGGCGGGAGGGAGCCGCCGACCGCCGTCGGCGCCGCGTCCGCGAGCCGGCCCACCGCCGTGGTCGACTGGCCGAGCGGCCCCAGCACCAGGAACATCGCGGGCGTCAGCGCGAGCGGCAGCGGGCCGTGCAGCGTCAGCCGCCCGGCGATCAGCGGCAGCAGCGTGAGCGTGGCGAGGAGGCTCAGCCCGAACATCGCGTAACAGCCCAGCAGCAGCGCCTCCCGGCCCTGCCCGGCCGGCAGACGCGGCACCAGCCCGGCCCCGGCCCCCGCCGCGACCAGGGGCGGGACCACCGGCAGCAGCCAGACCGGCGACACGTCCGCGAGGGTCAGCCGGTGCCGTACGACCATCAGGTACGGGATCGTCACGGCGACCACGAGCCCGAGCACCGTCCCCGCGCCGAACAGCACCCCGTCCACGAGCAGAGCGGCCCGCTGCCCGAGCACGTCACCCCCGACGGCGAGGGTCGCGCCGCCCACCGCCAGCAGCGCCATCGGCAGGCATCCGTAGAAGGGCGCGACCGCCGGGTCCAGCAGATCGGCGCGCGCCGCGTCGCGATGGCGCGCCCAGCGCGTGGCGCGGGCGGCCAGCACGGCGGCGAGCAGCACCGCCGACAGCGCCCACAGCGCGGTGGCGGCGGTCCGCAGGCCCGGTGTCCGCAGGGGGAGGGCGGCCCCGGCGCTCGCCACGACGGCCGTTCCCATGACGGTCGCGTACCAGGCGGGCCCGAGGTGCCGCAGCGCCGACGGGCGGGGGACGTGCGGCTCGGCGGGGGCCGGGGGGCGTACGAGCGGCTGGGCGAGGCTGACCATGTCCTCACCCTGGGGCGGGGGCACCGGCCCCACCAGCCCCTTTGTGCCTATGAGGTCATAAGCTGAACCTATGACCGACGTGGAAGGGCATTCTCTCGCACACCGCGTGCCCGATCTCGGCGCGCTGGAGCTGTTGCTCGCCGTCGCCCGGCTGGGCAGCCTCGGCCGCGCGGCCCGGGAGACGGGCATCAGCCAGCCCGCCGCCAGCGGCCGCGTCCAGGCCATGGAACGGCAGCTCGGGGTGGCGCTGCTGGACCGCTCGCCGCGCGGCTCCCGGCTCACCGACGCGGGGATCCTCGTCACGGAGTGGGCGCGGCGGGTCGTGGAATCGGCGGAGGCCTTCGACGCGGGGGCGCGGGCGCTGCGGGCCCGCCAGGACTCCCGGCTGCGGGTCGCCGCCAGCATGACCATCGCCGAGTACCTGCTGCCGGGCTGGCTGATCGCGCTGCACCGGGCCCGTCCCGGCACGGCTGTCTCCCTGTACGCGGGGAACTCCGACAGCGTCGGGGCGCGTGTCCTCGCCCACGACGCGGATCTCGGCTTCGTCGAGGGCCCGACCGTACCGGCGGGGCTCGACGCCACCGTCATCGGGCACGACCGGCTGGTCGTGGTCGCGGCGCCGGGCCACCCCTGGGCCCGCCGCCGCGCTCCGCTCGACCCCGCCGAACTCGCCGCCACCGGCTTGATCCTGCGGGAACCGGGATCCGGCAACCGCCAGGTGCTGGACGCCGCCCTCGCCCCGTACGGAGGTCCCGCCGCGCCCCTGCTGGAGCTGGCGTCCACCACCGCGCTCAAGGCCGCCGTGATGGGCGGGGTGGGGCCGTGTGTGCTGAGCGAACTCGCGGTGGTGGAGGAGCTGGCGGCCCGCCGCCTGGTCGCCGTGCCGGTGACCGGGATCGGGCTGCGCCGCGAACTGCGGGCCGTCTGGCCGGCGGGCCCACGGCCCACGGGCCCGGCCCGCGACCTCCTGGCGCTGACACGGCGGGCGCCCTGACGGGGGCCGGGTGCCCTGGCGGGCCGGGCGCCGTGCAGGCGTCGTTCAGCCGTCGTCGCCCGCCGCCGCCCGTACCAGGGCCGCCACGACCCGGGTGTCCTCGGCCATCTCCGGATGCCACTGCACGCCCAGCACCCATTGGGGCGGGGCCAGTTCGACCGCCTCGACCGTGCCGTCGGGCGCGAACGCGGAGACCGTCAGGCCGTCCCCGAGCCGGTCGACCGACTGGTGGTGCTGGGTGGGTACGGTCATCTCCTCCGGGACGAGGGACTCGTACAGCGTGCCCGGCACCGGCTTCACCGGATGCGAGCCGAAGGAGCCGACGACCGTCGAGGTGTGCCCCTCCAGGTGCTGGACGAGGGTGCCGCCGACGGCGACGTTCAGCAGTTGCATGCCCCGGCAGATGCCCAGCAGCGGTGTCCCGGACGCCAACGCGGCCTCGATCAGGGCCAGTTCCCACGCGTCCCGCTCCCGGGCCGGCGGGCCGGTGCGCGGATGCGGCTCGGAGCCGTACCGTACGGGCTCCACGTCGGGCCCGCCCGCGATCACCAGCCCGTCCAGCCGGGCCACCACGGAGGCCGCCGAGGCCGGGTCGTCGGGCGGCAGCATCGCCGCGAGGCCGCCCGCGCGCTGGACGAGCCTCGGGTAGCCGACGGGCAGCAGGGCGGCGGGCAGGTCCCAGACGCCCCACCGCGCTGAGTCCTCCAGGTAGGTGCTGACGCCGATGAGCGGCTTCATGGGGGGTCGGTCCTCCGTGGGTCTCTGTGCCGGTGTTGCTTTTTGTTGTGGTGATCCTTGGCGCCGCCCGGTGGGCCCCGTCAGCCCCGTCAGCCCCGTTCCAGTTCCGCCTCCGCCTCGGCCAGCGCCGCGAACTCCTCCTCCGGCGCCGCCGCGACCAGCCGGTGCCGACTGTAGAAGGTGAAGTAGGCGAGGGCGACCGCGTACACGCCCAGGGCGATGAAGGCCGCGTCCTGGTCCACCAGGAACGTCGCGACCAGCGCCGACAGCGCCAGCACGAAGGCGGTGCCGGAGGTGACCATCCCGCCGGGGGTGCGGTACGGGCGGGGCAGGCCCGGCTCGCGGCGGCGCAGCACGAGGTGCGAGAGCGCCATCAGGGCGTACGAGATGGTCGCGCCGAACACCGCCACGTTCAGCATCCGCCCGCCGTCCCCGCTGCCCGCCGCGAGGGCGAAGCCGATCGCGCCGGGGATGAGCAGACCGAGGTACGGCGCCTTGCGGCGGCTGGTGAGCGAGAGGAACCGGGGCAGGTAGCCCGCCCGGGAGAGCGCGAACAGCTGCCGGGAACCGGCGTAGATGAGCGAGAAGAACGAGGCCACCAGACCGGCCAGCCCCGCGTAGTTCACGAACCGGCTCAGCGGGGTCGGCTCCCCGTCGCCCTGGAGCGCGACCACCAGCGGATTGCCCGCGTCCGCGACGGCGGCCGAGCCGCGCGCGCCGGTCGCGGCGAAGAAGGTGATGAGTGCGAGCAGGGCCAGCACCGCCATGGAGATCGACAGGGCCTTCGGCATCGAGCGCACCGGGTCCTTGGCCTCCTCGGCGGCCAGCGGCACCCCTTCCACCCCCAGGAAGAACCACATGCCGAACGGGAACGCCGACCAGATGCCCAGGAGGCCGAACGGCAGCCAGGAGCCCGAGCCGAAGGCGTCCTGGTCGACGGGGATGTCGTTCAGGCCCCCGGAGTCGAACTCGGTGAACGCGCCGACGGCGAAGATCAGCAGCGCCGCGACGGCGACGGCCGTCACCACGAGGCTGAAGCGCAGGGCCTCGCCGACCCCCCACAGGTGGATGCCGATGAAGATCACGAAGCAGGCGAGGTAGACCGGCCAGCCGGCTGTCAGCCCGAAGAGGCCGAGCGACTCCACGTAGTCGCCGATGAAGAGGGCGATCGCGGCGGGCGCCAGGATGTACTCGATGAGGATCGCCGTACCGGTCAGGAAGCCGCCCCAGGTGCCGAGCGCGCGCCGGGCGAAGCCGTAACCGCCGCCTGCCGTGGGCAGGATGGCGGAGAGTTCGGCGAGGGCGAAGACGAGACAGGCGTACATCACGCCCATCAGGAGGGTGGCGATGGCGAGACCGCCGAAGCCGCCCTCGGCGAGGCCGAGGTTCCAGCCGGAGAAGTCCCCGGAGACGACGTACGCCACTCCGAGGCCGGTGAGCAGCAGCCAGCCGGCGCTGCCTCGGCGCAGCGTACGGCGGCGCAGGTACTCGGCGTCGTCGGTGCCGGGGCCCTGACCGGCGCCGGGGACGGAATCGGCGGGGGTGGTGGGGACGCGCGAGTCGGTGCCGTCGCTCATGAGCAGCTCCTGCCTCGGTGGTGCCGGGTGAGGGGCAAAGATGTGAGGGCGCAGATGTGAGGGCAAAGATGTGAGGGCAAAGATGTGAGGGCAAAGATGTGAGGGGAAAGGGGTGAGGGGCAAAGGTGTGAGGCCACACCTTTGCGGGCCGTGCGGTCCCGCGCAAGACCCCGGCGTCAACAGGCTGTTACTTCTTGGCGGTGACGGGTGACGGCGGCCTGTGGAGGACGCCCGCCGCTCACGCCAGGAACCCCCGCAGCAGCGCCGCCGTCCCCGCGCAGTGCTCGCGCGTCATCTCGCGGGCGCCGTCCGCGTCCCCGTCGAGCACCGCCCCCACCAGCGCCGTGTGCTGCTGTTGCGAGTGCTCCAAGTTCCGTACGAGCAGCGGGATGCAGTCCAGCAGGTCGTTGACCGTCGCCCGGACGGCCGCGTACTGCGCGGTCAGCGTCGCCGACCCGGACAGCTCGGCCAGGGTCAGGTGCAGCAGGGTGTCCAGTCTGCGGTACTCCGCCAGCGGCGCGTCGTGCGTCGCGGCGAGCGCCGCGCGCAGCCGCTCCGCCCGCTCCCCGTCCAGCCCGTGCGCGGCGCAGAGCCCCGCCGCGCCCACCTCCAGCACCTCGCGGAAGCGCAGGACGTCCTCGATGTCCACGCCGGAAACGCGCCGCCGCAGCTCCTCCTCGGCGCCGCCCGCCGGGGTGTCGGGCCGGGGGCGTACGAACGTACCGCCGTACCGGCCCCGGCGGCTCTCCACCAGGCCCTGGTCCTGGAGCACCTTGAGCACCTCGCGCAGCGTGACCCGGCTGATCCGCAGCCGGTCCGCCAACTCCCGCTCGGCGGGCAGCCGTTCACCGGCCGCCACCAGACCGAGCCGGACGACCTGGAGGATCTGCTCCAGCGCCTCCTCGAAACCGTTGCCGGACCGCACGGGCCGCAGGACCGGGGTCAGCGAGTCCGGGGTCAGCGAGTCCGGGATCGCGCGATGGGAATCGGGAGCCGCCGGTTCGGACTCGCGGCCGGACTCCGGTTCGGACGTCGGTTCGGACCGTGGCTCCAACGGGTCCATCGGCTCGTTCTTCTTCGCCACGGCGCCGTTTCCCCTTCCCAATCAATGGTCTCCAGGAATACCTTATGGCTTCCGGCTGACCGAAGGAGGCTCCATCCCGTGGCAGACCGCACACCCCCGCTGAGCGTCGAGGAACTGCGCGTCCTGGTCGAGAGCGGCGAGATCGACACGGTCGTCCTGGCCTTCCCCGACATGCAGGGGCGGCTCCAGGGCAAGCGGTTCGCCGCGCCCTTCTTCCTCCAAGAGGTCCTGGAACACGGCACCGAGGGCTGCAACTACCTCCTCGCCGTCGACACGGAGATGAACACCGTCGACGGCTACGCGATGTCCTCCTGGGACCGCGGCTACGGTGACTTCGCGATGCACCCCGACTTCTCCACCCTGCGCCGCGTCCCCTGGAACGCGGGTACGGCGATGCTCCTCGCCGACCTCGCCTGGAACGACGGTTCCCCCGTCGTCGCCGCGCCCCGCCAGATCCTCCGCCGCCAGCTGGAGCGCCTGGCCGAGCGCGGCTTCACCGCGCACGTGGGCACGGAGCTGGAGTTCATCGTCTTCAAGGACACGTACGAGCAGGCCTGGGACAGCGGGTACAAGGGCCTGACCCCCGCCAACCAGTACAACATCGACTACTCCGTCCTCGGCACCGGCCGGATCGAGCCGCTGCTGCGCCGAATCCGCAACGACATGACGGCCGCCGGGCTGGTGGTGGAGTCGGCCAAGGGCGAGTGCAACCCGGGGCAGCACGAGATCGTATTCAAGTACGACGAAGCGCTCGTCACCTGTGACCAGCACGCCGTCTACAAGACCGGCGCCAAGGAGATCGCCTCGCAGGAGGGCGTCTCGCTGACGTTCATGGCCAAGTACAACGAGCGCGAGGGCAACTCCTGCCACATCCACCTCTCGCTCCAGGACGAGCACGGCGCCAACGCCATGGCCGGGGACGGCCCCGGCGGGATGTCGGACGTCATGCGGCACTTCCTCGCGGGCCAGCTCGCCGCGCTGCGTGACTTCTCCCTGCTGTACGCGCCGAACATCAACTCGTACAAACGCTTCCAGCCCGGATCCTTCGCCCCGACCGCCGTCGCCTGGGGCGTCGACAACCGCACCTGCGCGCTGCGCGTCGTCGGCCACGGCCGCTCGCTGCGCTTCGAGAACCGGCTGCCGGGCGGGGACGTCAACCCGCACCTCGCCGTCGCGGGCCTCGTCGCCGCCGGGCTGTACGGCATCGAGCACGGGCTGGACCTCCCCGAGGCGTGCACCGGCAACGCCTACACCGCCGACTACGCGCACGTCCCGACCTCTCTGCGCGAGGCGGCCGAACTGTGGGAGAACAGCCCCATCGCCCGGGCGGCCTTCGGCGACGAGGTCGTGGCCCACTACCGCAACATGGCGCGGGTCGAGGTCGAGGCCTACGACGCCGCGGTGACCGACTGGGAGCTGCGCCGCTCCTTCGAACGCCTGTGAGGAACGACGTGCCCGAGCAGCACCCCACCGAACACCGGTACCACCCGGCCGACCACCTGCGGCACCCCACCGAACACCACATCCTGAACCCCGCCACCGGCGAGGTCGTGACCACGGTGGCGGCGACCACCCTGGAGCAGGTCGACACCGCGGTCGTACGGGCCACCGTCGCGCAGGCCCGCTGGGCCGCCGCGGCCCCCGCCGACCGCGCGCGGCTGCTGCGCCGCTTCGCCGCCGCGGTCGACGCCCACACCGAGGAACTGGCCCTCCTGGAGGTCACCGAGGCCGGCCACACCATCGGTAACGCCCGCTGGGAGGCCGGCAACGTCCGCGACCTCCTCGACTACTCCGCCGGGGGAGTCGAACGGCTGACGGGACGTCAGATCCCGGTCGCCGGCGGCCTCGACATCACTTTGCTCGAACCCCTCGGCGTGGTCGGCGTCATCGCCCCCTGGAACTTCCCGATGCCCATCGCCGCCTGGGGCGCCGCCCCGGCGCTCGCGGCCGGCAACGCCGTCCTGCTCAAGCCGGCGGAGACCACCCCGCTCACCGCGCTGCGCCTGGCCGAACTCGCCCTGGAGGCAGGCCTTCCCGAGCACCTCTTCCAGGTCCTGCCCGGCGTGGGCGCCGTCGCGGGCAACGCGCTGGTCGAACACCCGGGCGTCGCCAAGATCGTGTTCACCGGATCCACCCGGATCGGCAAGCAGATCATGGCCAGGAGCGCCGGCCTGGTGAAGCGCCTGACACTCGAACTCGGCGGCAAGAGCCCGAACATCGTCTTCGCCGACTCCGATCTCGCCCTCGCGGCCGCCACCGCCCCGATGGCGTTCCTCGACAACAGCGGCCAGGACTGCTGCGCCCGTACCCGCATCCTCGTCCAGCGGGAGGCCCACGAGCGGTTCCTCGAACTGCTCGCCCCCGCCGTCGAGTCGGTGGTCGTCGGCGACCCCTCCGACGAGAAGACGCAGATGGGCCCGCTCATCTCGGCGGTCCAGCTGGAGCGGGTACGGTCGTACGTCCCCGAAGGCGCCGAGGGCATCCGGGGCAGCGCGCCGGAAGGACCCGGCTTCTGGTTCCCGCCGACCGTCCTCACCGACCAGGACGCCGGCGCCCCGGTCGCGACGGACGAGGTCTTCGGACCGGTCGCCGTCGTGCTGCCCTTCGACGACGAGGAGGACGCCGTCCGGCTGGCCAACGCCACGGACTACGGCCTCGCCGGGTCCATCTGGACCCGGGACGTGGGCCGCGCGCTGCGCGTCTCGCGGGCCGTCGCGGCGGGCAACCTGTCGGTCAACTCCCACAGCAGCGTCCGTTACGGGACGCCGTTCGGCGGCTACAAGCAGTCCGGACTCGGCCGCGAACTGGGCCCCGACGCCCTCGCGGCCTTCACAGAAACCAAGAACGTCTTCATCAGCACGGAGGCCTGAGCCCACCATGACCGACCCCCAGAGCGCCGCCCTGAGCGCCCCGAGCGAAGCGCCCGTCTGCCGGCGCCTGATCGGCCGTACCGCCGTCATCACCGGAGCCGGCAGCGGCATCGGCCTCGCCACCGCGCGCCGCCTGGCCTCCGAGGGCGCGCACATCGTCTGCGGTGACATCGACGAGACGGCGGGCATTGCCGCCGCCGAGCAGTCGGGCGGCACTTTCGTACGGGTCGACGTCACCGACGCCGACGAGGTCGAGACGCTGTTCAGGACGGCGTACGAGACCTACGGCAGCGTCGACATCGCCTTCAACAACGCGGGCATCTCGCCGCCGGAGGACGACTCGATCCTCACCACGGGCCTCGACGCCTGGCGGCGGGTCCAGGAGGTCAACCTGACCTCGGTGTACCTGTGTTGCAAGGCCGCGATCCCCTACATGCGGCGCCAGGGGAAGGGCTCGATCATCAACACCGCCTCGTTCGTGGCCCGGTTGGGCGCGGCGACCTCGCAGATCTCGTACACCGCGTCCAAGGGCGGGGTGTTGGCGATGTCCCGTGAACTGGGCGTGCAGTTCGCCCGTGAGGGGATCCGCGTCAACGCGCTGTGCCCGGGGCCCGTCAACACCCCCTTGCTCCAGGAGCTGTTCGCGAAGGACCCCGAGCGGGCCGCGCGCCGCCTGGTGCACATCCCGCTGGGCCGGTTCGCGGAGGCGGACGAGATCGCGGCGGCGGTCGCGTTCCTGGCGAGCGACGACTCGTCGTTCGTGAACGCGTCGGACTTCCTGGTGGACGGGGGCATTTCGGGGGCGTACGTGACACCGGTGTAGCGGGGCCGGCGGCCGGTCCCGTGCGGGACCGGCCCCTTGTCGTCGCTTCAGAGGAAGGTGAGTCCCTCGCCCCGGTACGTGGGGGCGCTCGCGACCACGCGGTCGTCCTCCACGAGGTGCAACGTGTCGAAGCGCTCGCAGAGTTCGCCGGCCTTCGCGTGCCGGAACCACACCTTGTCGCCGATCAGCAGATCGTCGGCGGCGGAGCCGAGGAGCGGGGTCTGCACCTCGCCGGGGCCTTCCTGCGGGTCGTAGCGCAGGCCTTCCGGCAGGTACGGGACGGGCAGCCGGTCCCGGCCCGCCGCGCCGGACGCGGGGTAACCGCCGCCGAGTACCGTCACCACGCCGACGCCGGGCCTGCGGACGACCGGCAGGGCGAACAGCGCGGCCGGACGGCCGCTGAACGAGGTGTAGTTGTCGAAGAGCCGGGGCTGGTAGAGGCCCGACCCGGCGGCGATCTCGGTGACCGCGTCCTCGGCGGCGGTGTGCTGCACACTGCCGGTGCCACCGCCGTTGACGAACTCCAGGTCGGGCGCGACGGTCCGGACCGCGCGCACCACGGCGGCGCGGCGCTCGGCCAGTTCCTTGCGGGCGGCGGACTGCATGAGCCGCACGGCCCGGGAGCGGAACGGCCGGCCGGCCACGGAGTCGCCGACGCCGGCCACATGACCCTCGTACGCCATCAGGCCGACCAGCCGGAAGCCCGGCCGGCGTACGACGGACCTGGCCAGCTCGGCCAGTTGGGCGGGCTCGCGGAGCGGCGAGCGGAGGGCGCCGATGCGCACGCGGCCGCCCAGCATCCGCAGGGAGGTGTCCAGTTCGAGGCAGACCCTGATCTCCTCGGTGCCGCCGTCGCGGGCCGCGTCGATGAGCTCCAGGTGGGCCGGATCGTCGATCATGACGGTGACGGCGGCGGCGAGCTTGGGATCGGCGGCGAGTTGCGCGTACGCGGCGCGGTCGGCGGACGGGTAGGCGAGGAGGACGTCCTCGAACCCGGCGCGTGCCAGCCACAGTGATTCGGCGAGTGTGAACGACATGATCCCCGCGAAGCCGTCCCGGGCGAGCACCCGTTCGAGCAGCGCCCGGCAGCGCACCGACTTGCTCGCGACCCTGATGGGTTTGCCGCCGGCGCGGCGCAGGAGGTCGTCGGCGTTGGCGTCGAACGCGTCGAGATCGACGAGCGCGAGCGGCGCGTCGAGAGGGGCGGTGGCCCGGTCGTACCGGGCCCGGTCAGTGGCGCGCGGATTCATGCGCCGAGCTTGCCAGACCGGATTACCGATCGGTAGGGGGGATGTTCTGGGCAGAACCCCCCGGGCAGCCCCCCGGGCACCCTCCCAGCACCCCCTCGGCCCGCCTTCCTGTTCCCGCCGGGCCCGCGCCAGCCCGTAGAGTGACGCCCACGCGGCGATGAACGGGCCTGTCCCGCAAGGCCGATCGGCATGCGACCAGCCGCGCACCGGAAGAGGACATGGGGGCCGGATGAGCACCGAGGCACAACGCGCTCCCGTCCCACCGCGCCCACCCCACGCCCCGCCGCCGGTGAACGCACCCCGCATACCACCGACACCACCGCCGCGACCCGACGACCGGACGGCGCCGGAGGCCCCGGCCCCACGCGCGGACGAATCGCCCGCGACCCCGACACGAAAGGCCGCCACGCCACCGTCCCCGGGCCGGCACCCGAGCGCCCCTGAGGGCCCGCCCCCCGGGGCGACGGACGGCGGCCTCCCAGCCCCCAACGTCCGGCGCCCGTCCGGCGCGGAGCGGGGCGAGGGCCCCCACGACACGCGGCTGTCCGCCTCGCAGCCGGGGGCGGCCCAAGTGCCCATATCGCGGACGAGTCCGGGCGCGGGCGCGGCCCCGGTGGGCCGTCCTTCCGGCGACGACGGCGTGCGGCTGTCCGACCCGCAGCGAGGCGCGGCCCACGAGGCCGGACGGCCGTCAGATCTGGGTCTCCGCGCTGCTGCGGACAACAGTTCTTCCGGCCCCGGCGGTGTGCGGCCGTCCGGCCCTCAGCCGGGCGGGGGCCAGGGGGCCAGGACGTCCGCGGGTCCCGGTCCCGGCGTCGTCGCGGACACTCGTTCTGCCCGGCCCGGCCGGCTGCGTCCTGCCGGGCCGCCCCCGTCGTCCGGTCAGGTTCAGGGGCCGGGGCCGGGTGATGCTTCGGGCCCCCAGGGCGGCGGGCACCGCGCGGTGTCCGGCGTGGCTCCCGGTGGTGTGGGAGGCCGCCCTTCCGGGGCCGTACCCGTCCGACCGTCCGGGCCGCCTCCGTCCTCCGCCCCCCGCCCGGCCGGTGCGCAGGGACCGGGACAGCCCGGTGTTTCGGGTGCCCACGGCGCGCACGGGTCCGTGTCCGGTGTGGCTTCCGGTGGGATGGACGGTCGCCTTTCGCGGCCCGAGCGGTCCCGGGCGGGTGGGCCGCCTCCGTTTCCCGGCGAGCGGCGGCAGACGGCTGGTTCTTCACCGGTCGCCGGTGACCACGGGGCGGGCCGGGCCGGGGAATCGCGTTCTCGTGGTGGTCTTGGCGGCGTTCCGCCTGGGGCCGGGTCCGCCCCCGCCGGGACCGGGGCCGATCGTCGCGCGAGCGGCTTCGTGGCGCCGGTGCGGCCCGTGCCGGGGAGCATTCCGCCTCGGCCCAGCCACGCGCCGGACGTCGCGCCCCACCCCGGCCGGGCCGGCTTCGAGGGACGGGCCGCGTTTCCCGGTGAGCGTCACGACTCTCCCGTAGCGGCTGTGGGAGCCGTCCGGCTGCCCCCCGTACCCCCGGACCTGGGCTTCACCCCGCACCACGCCTGGGCAACCGCGCCCCCGCCCGAATCGCCCAGTGAGACGACCACCCGCCTGCGGCCCGTACCGTCCCGCCCTCCCGTCAGGGCAGCCGCCGCGGTCGCCTGTGTGGTGCTCGGCCTCGGGCTCATCGGCGGCGCCGTCACCGGCAGTTGGCTGACCGGGGACTCCGCCGCCGAACCCGTCGTACCCGACGCCTACACCACCGCGCGCGCCCTGTGGCACAGCGTTCCCGTCGACACGCTCTTCCCCCGGACCCTCAAGGGCGACGGCGCCGGGCCCGGCCGCGCGGACCGTACGTGGACGCGCGTCGCCGTCGCGCCGGACAGCGCCTGCGCCGACGCGCTGCCACCGCCCCTCGTCAAAACCCTGCGCCCGGTGGGCTGCACACGCGTGCTGCGTGCCACCTACGCCGACTCCACCGGCAGCAGCCTCACCACCGTCGGGCTGGTCTTCACCGAGGGCGAGGGCCCCGCCCTGACCGCCCTCGAAGCCCGCCTCACCACCGGGCGGCTCGCCGAGCGGACCGATCACATCCCGCACACCTTCTCCGTCGAGGGCACGCCCGCCGCCGGCTTCGGCGAGGGGCAACGCGCCTCCTGGACGCTGGAGGTCGTGGACGGGGTGCCGGTCGTCGGCTACGCCGTCTCCGGCTTCGCCGACGGACGTACGGTCACCGACCCGCAGCCGGCGAAGGCGGCGACCGTCACCGGCGCGAAGACCGCGGCGGCGGAGGCCGGCCTCGGATTCGAGGCGAAGGGGATCGCGACCCGTATCGAACAAGGCCTGCGAACAGCGGCCTCGACGGCAACGGCGGCCCCCCGATGAGGCACCCAACGAACCGGGACACCGCCCGGACGACACCTCGCCCCGGCACACCGCTCACGGCCCGTACGGACCGGGACCCCGCCGCCCCGGCCGCGCCCGGCAGTGGCGCATCGCTCCCGGTCCGCGCGGACCGGGAGACCGCCCAGGCGGCCGGCGCCCCCGCCCCCTGTCGCGCCACCTCCCCCCTGCGCCGCCGTCTCCTCGTCGTCCTCGCCGCCGCCTGCTTCGCCGTTCTCCCCGCCACCCCCGCCCACGCCGACTCGCTCCGGGAACAGCAGTGGGCCCTCGAAGCGCTGCACACCGATCAGGCCTGGCGTACCTCCCAGGGGAACGGCGTCACCGTCGCCGTGCTCGACACCGGTGTCGACGGCAGTCATCCCGACCTGTCCGGACAGGTACTGCCCGGCCGCGACCTCGTCGGCTTCGGCGCGAGCGAGGGTGAACCCGCCTGGGCCCGGCACGGCACCGCCATGGCGGGAATCATCGCCGGTCACGGCCACGGGCCCGACCGCTCCGAGGGCGTCCTCGGCATCGCGCCGCAGGCCAAGATCCTGCCCGTCCGCGTCATCCTCGAAGGCAGCGACCCGGCCCGCGAGAAGGCCCGTACGTCCAAGGGCGGCGCCCTCGCCGAGGGCATCCGCTGGGCCGCCGACAACGGTGCCGACGTCATCAACCTCTCCCTCGGCGACGACAGCAAGTCCGCCCACCCCGAAGCGGCGGAGGACGCGGCCGTCCAGTACGCCCTGGGCAAGGGCGCGGTCGTCGTCGCCTCGGCCGGCAACGGCGGTGAGAAGGGCGACCACATCTCGTACCCCGCGGCCTACCCCGGCGTCATCGCCGTCGCCGCCGTCGACCGCTTCGGCACCCACGCGGCCTTCTCCACCCGCCGCTGGTACGCCACCGTCAGCGCCCCCGGCGTCGACATCGTCATCGCGGACCCCGACCGGAAGTACTACGAAGGCTGGGGCACCAGCGCCGCCGCCGCGTTCGTCTCCGGCGCCGTCGCACTCGTACGCTCCGCACACCCCGACCTCACCCCCGCGCAGATCAAGAAACTCCTCGCCGACACCGCCCGCGACGCCCCCGCGAACGGCCGCGACGACGCGAAGGGATACGGCTTCGTCGATCCCGCCGCCGCCGTCGAGGCCGGCGCGAAGCTGTCCGGTACGGAAACGAAGAGCGGCGCGGGCGGCGGCTACCGGAAGCAGTACTTCGGCAGCGGCCCGGACGTCCCCCGCGAGGACCCCGGCGAGGGCGTGGGCCTCGCCCCGGTCGCCGGGGGAGTGGGCGCGCTGCTGCTGGCAGGCGCGGTGGTGCTGTGGCGGGGCGTCGGAACAAAACGCCCCGGCCGCCCGCGCTGACCCCGGCCGGGCGACTTGGCGCACCGCGCCGAGCGCCAGAGTGCCCCCGCGCTCAGCGCCGGCACGCAGCCCCACCCGCCCCGCTGTCCGGGTCCGGACGAGCCCGCCGACCCGCCACCAACCCCGGCCAGGCGGCCCCGCGCCCACCAGGGCAACGGCAACGCTCAGGCCACCGCCCCCGCCCCCCTCACCGCCGCCTCCTCCACCGCGGCGATTCCCGCCTCCATCGTGGGATGGCCGTCCGACAGGACCGCCACCAGGCAGCTCCGTGCCCGGCCCACCGAGTGGATCACCCACAGGCCGGAGTCGGTTCTCGGCAGCCAGCCGTTCTTCAGGGCCCGGTCCCCGCTGCCCCCGTCCGCCGCCGACACCCCCCAGTCCTGGCCCGGTACCACCCGCTCCATCAGTCCCGCCACATACCGCCGGGACCGCGCGTCCAGCGGTGACGCGGCGCCGTCCTCGAACACCGCCCTCAACAGCGTCAGCTGATCGCGCGCGGTCGTTCGCGTCAGCCCCCACGCCGCCGCCCCCTCCGTCCGCGTCAGACCCAGCCGGGCGTGCGCCGCGTCCAGGGCCGCCACGCCTCCGACCGCCGTGCGCAGCGCCGTCGCCGCGTCGTTGTCGCTTTGTTCGATCATGGCGGCGGCCATCCCCTCCTCCTCCGCCGTCAGCCACCTGGCCGCGTCCTGCGCCCGCAGCAGCAGCGCCGCCAGCACGCCCACCTTCACGACGCTGGCGCTGACGTACGCGCGGTCCGCGTCGCTCGTCGCCTCGCGTCCGGTCGCCATGTCGTACACCGCTACCGAGAGATTCACCCGACGACGGTACGTCCCGCCCGGCTCCCCCTGGGAGGTACGGCGCCGGAACCCGGCCCGAGGCCGGGCACTACGCTCGACCTGTGGCGCTCAAGAACATCCCCGACTCCGGCTTCTCCGACGACGACGGCACCGCCGATCCCGCGTTGGTCTCCGCCCTCGCCGCGTGGTCGGCGGACCGGTCCGCCGAAGGGGCCGTGCTGGCGGCGCTCAGGACCGCCCGGCTGCTCGTCCCCATCGTCGCCGTCCTCGGCGAGACCGAGGAGGACGAGAACGGTCTGCGGCGCGAGAAGACCAGCGACATGGCCGTGCCGACGCTCCGGGCGGGCGACCGCCGCGCGCTGCCGGCCTTCACCTCCGTCGCGGCGCTGGCCCGCTGGGACCCGGCCGCCCGCCCCGTCGCCGTACCCCTGCGCCAGGCGCTCCAGGCGGCCGCGCACGAGCGGGCCGACACGGTGGTGCTCGACCTCGCGGGGCCCGTGCCGTACCAGCTCACCGGGGCCGCGCTCCTCGCCGCCGCCGAGGGCCGTACCAGCACCGACCCCCTCGACGACCCCGCCGTCACGGCGGCGGTACGTGGTGTGGTCGCCGCCGAGCCCGCCGTCCTCCGGGCCCACCTCGGGCCGGGTACGGCGGACGGCACGCTGGCGCTCGTCCTGGACCCGGCCGCGCCCCCCGCCGACACCGCCCGCCGCGTCGCCGGGGCGCTCGCCGCCGACGACGTACTGAGGGCCCGCCTGGTACGCGGACTCGACCTGGCACTGCTGCCGGCCGAGGCCACGCCACCGGGCGAGCCCCTGTTCGTCCGTGATGAGTCCCGTACGTCTCGGTGAGTCGGTGGACGGCTCGTACGTGATGAGTCCCGTACGTCTTGCGTCTTGGTGAGTCGGTGGACGGCCGTCGGGACAGGTCGGCGGACGGCCGTCGCCACAGGTCGGCGGACGGCCGTGCGGTGGATCCGAGAGCCGCGCGACCCTCAGCCGTAGACCGGGCCCGTGTACTTCTCGCCCGGCCCCTGCCCCGGCTCGTCCCGCACCACCGACGCCTCGCGGAACGCCAGCTGGAGCGACTTGAGCCCGTCCCGCAGCGGCGCCGCGTGGAACGAGCTGATCTCCGTCGTGCTCGCGTCCAGCAGCCCGGCCAGCGCGTGGACCAGCTTGCGCGCCTCGTCCAGGTCCTTGTGGTCGTCGCCGTCCTCGGTCAGGCCGAGCTTCACGGCCGCCGCGCTCATCAGGTTCACCGCGACCGTGACGATCACCTCGACGGCGGGGACTTCCGCGATGTCGCGGGTCATGGCGTCGAAGTCGGGGGACTCCTGCGGGGCCTGAGGGGACTGCGGGGACTGCTGGGGGGAGGGCGCGTCGCTCATGCCCCACACGATAGGCCCGCCCCGACAGGCCCCGACCGCCCCACCCCCGCCGCCGCCCGCCCAGCCCCCCGCCCCACCCCCACGGTTGGCTCCCCGCAGCGGGAAGGTGCTAACCTGATGTGACGACCGGCCGGACATTCACATGCCCGGCCCACAAGTGGAGGCTCCGATCTCCCACCTGGCTGCCCCTCTCGGGCGGCGGGTCACCGGTCAGGTGGTGCCCATCGTTCCGTACGGACGATGGAGCCGCCCGATGCGCGCCCCGCGGTAGACGCGGCGGTGCTCCGGTAGTGCGAGGAGCTTCCGCCTGTGTCCCGTCCGGGGCATTTTTCGCGTTCCGCCACGGTTGGTCTCAAGTAAGAGTCAATAGACCTTACGCGGCTGTCTGCCAGACAGTCGTGTGGTGCTACCGAGGAGGATCCATCAGCGCCGAGCCCCGCATTAACGACCGGATTCGCGTTCCCGAGGTCCGACTTGTCGGCCCCAGCGGCGAGCAGGTGGGCATTGTGCCGCTTGCCAAGGCCCTGGAGTTGGCACAGGAGTACGACCTCGACCTGGTTGAGGTCGCGGCGACCGCACGTCCGCCCGTGTGCAAGCTCATGGACTACGGGAAGTTCAAGTACGAGTCGGCCATGAAGGCCCGTGAGGCGCGCAAGAACCAGGCGCACACGGTCATCAAGGAGATGAAGCTCCGCCCGAAGATCGACCCGCATGACTATGACACCAAAAAGGGTCACGTCGTCAGGTTCCTGAAGCAGGGCGACAAGGTCAAGATCACGATCATGTTCCGTGGTCGTGAGCAGTCCCGCCCCGAACTGGGCTTCCGACTGCTCCAGCGGCTCGCGTCGGACGTGGAGGAGCTCGGCTTCATCGAGTCGAACCCGAAGCAGGACGGCCGGAACATGATCATGGTTCTCGGCCCGCACAAGAAGAAGACCGAGGCCATGGCCGAGGCGCGCGAGGCCCAGGCCGCCCGCAAGGCGGAGCGTGCGGGTTACGCGCCCGACGAGCACGTCGACGAGTCCCCGGACGCCGCCGACGCTCGTGCCGAAGCCGCCGCCGCCGAAGCCGAGGCCCCGGCCGAGGCATCGTCCGAAGCGTGATCCACGGGCTGCCATCCAGGCGGCCCACGGCTCCGTCCAGGAACCACACACCAGAGATCTGACGCTCCCGCGCGCCGGCTGAGAATCCAGCCGGCAGGGGGCGCCACTGACGAGGAGAGAACGGCGCCATGCCGAAGAACAAGACGCACAGCGGTGCCAGCAAGCGCTTCAAGATCACCGGATCCGGCAAGGTCATGCGCGAGCGCGCCGGTAAGCGCCACCTGCTCGAGCACAAGTCCTCGCGGGTGACGCGGCGCCTCACCGGCATCGTCGAGCTGGCCCCGGGCGACGCCAAGAAGATCAAGAAGCTTCTCGGCAAGTGACGTCGCGACCCCCGGTGACCGGGGGCGCGACCTCAGGACCGGGACCCATTCGTTTCCGGGCCGTGTGACACCGAACCACGGCCCCGCTACAAGGAGTTAACACGTGGCACGCGTCAAGCGGGCAGTCAACGCCCACAAGAAGCGCCGGGCAATCCTCGAGGCGGCCAGCGGTTACCGCGGCCAGCGCTCGCGCCTGTACCGCAAGGCCAAGGAGCAGGTCACCCACTCCCTCGTCTACAACTACAACGACCGCAAGAAGCGCAAGGGTGACTTCCGTCAGCTGTGGATCCAGCGGATCAACGCCGCGGCCCGCGCCAACGGCATCACGTACAACCGCTTCATCCAGGGTCTGAAGGCCGCCAACGTCGAGGTGGACCGCAAGATCCTCGCCGAGCTCGCGGTCAACGACGCCAACGCGTTCGCCACGCTCGTCGAGGTCGCCCAGAAGGCCCTCCCGAGTGACGTCAACGCCCCGAAGGCCGCCGCCTGATCTCCCTCAGGCCGCATGTACTTCCCACCGGACCCGCAGGCAGCGCGCCTGCGGGTCCGGTGTGTTCTCCCCGCCGGTCCGTACATGACGGGCCTCAGCAAGCCCTCAGCCAGCAGTCCGGTACGACATGTCCAGCAGTCCGGTACGACACGTCCCGGCCCCACAAGTGAGTGAGCCGCCGCCCATGGGCACCCCCGAGCTGATCTCCCCGCGGTCCCCGCGCGTCCTGGCCGCCAAACGGCTCGCCCGGCGTGCCTTCCGGATCAAGGAGCGCCGGTTCATCGCCGAGGGACCCCAGGCCGTACGGGAAGCGGTCGCCCACCGGGGCGCCGACGGGGAGCCGACGCTCCTGGAGCTGTTCACCACGGTGGAGGCCGCCGAGCGGTACGCGGACATCGTCGACGGCGCCAGGGAGACCGGCGCCCGCGTGCACCTCGCGCCCGACACCGTGCTCGCCGAGGTGTCGCAGACCGTCACCCCCCAGGGGCTGCTCGGCGTCTGCCGCTTCCTCGACTCGCCGTTCGAGGACGTCCTGCGCGCCCGGCCCCGCCTCGTCGCCGTGCTCGCGCACGTGCGCGACCCCGGGAACGCCGGTACGGTGCTGCGCTGCGCGGACGCCGCGGGCGCCGACGCCGTGGTCCTCACCGACGCCTCCGTGGACCTGTACAACCCCAAGTCCGTCCGCGCGTCCGTCGGCTCGCTCTTCCACCTGCCGGTGGCCGTCGGCGTGCCCGTCGAGGAGGCCGTACGGGGGCTCAAGGACGCCGGGGTACGGATCCTGGCCGCCGACGGCGCGGGCGACGACGACCTGGACGACGAGCTGGACGCCGGCACCATGGGCGGGCCCACGGCCTGGGTCTTCGGGAACGAGGCCTGGGGCCTGCCGGCCGAGACGCGCGCCCTCGCGGACGCCGTCGTACGGGTCCCGATCCACGGAAAGGCCGAGAGCCTGAACCTCGCGACCGCCGCGGCCGTATGCCTCTACGCGTCGGCGCGTGCGCAACGGTCCGGGAACAGCGCCGGGAACAGGCGCTGAGGGGGTCCGCTCCGTCACGTATGGCTAGTACTGTTGCGCCTTCGCAGACCCACTGAGCTATGTGGAAGAGGCGGGATTACGGGGATGACGGCCGGGACCAGCAGACCTGTCACGGTCCAGGGACCTGTCCTGCGCGGCCCGGACGCCGGAGCCGGTGGCGACCCGGACCCGGCCACCGGAGGCGGCATGCGGCCGGTCGACCCCGACGACCTCCCCGACGGGCTCGTCGTCGCCGACGAGCATGGCCGGGTGACCTGCTTCAACGCCGCCGCCGCGCGGATCACCGCCGTACCGCTCGCGGACGCCCTCGGGCAGCCGCTGGAGCGCGCGCTGCCGCTGGAGGACCTGGAGGGCCGCCGGTGGTGGACGCTGACCGATCCGTACGGGGGACTGGCCACCCGGGTCGGGCAGCCCGAGCGGAATTTACTGCTCCCGGGCGGGCGGGAGGTCCTCGTCTCCGCGCGGTACGTACGCGTCCGCCCGCTCGGGCCCGTCCAGAAGCTCGTCATCTGCATCCGGGGCACCGAGGCCCGGCGCCGTACCGAACGCAGCCACGCGGAGCTGATCGCCACCGTCGCCCATGAACTGCGCTCCCCCCTGACCTCCGTCAAGGGCTTCACGGCGACGCTGCTCGCCAAGTGGGAGCGCTTCACCGACGACCAGAAGCGGCTGATGCTGGAGACGGTCGACGCCGACGCCAACCGGGTCACCCGGCTCATCGCCGAACTCCTCGACATCTCCCGCATCGACTCGGGGCGCCTGGAGGTCCGCCGCCAGCCGGTCGACATCGGCGCGGCCGTCGGCCGCCACGTCCAGTCGCACACGGCCGCGGGCCAGTCCCCGGACCGCTTCCTCGTACGGATACAGCGACCGCTGCCCGATCTGTGGGCCGACCCCGACAAGATCGACCAGATCCTCGGCAACCTGCTGGAAAACGCCGTGCGTCACGGCGAGGGAACCGTCACCATTGAGGTGGCAGCCGCCGAGATCGGGCACATCGAGGACGGGAGGGGCACCGTGAAGGGCACCGCCGTCACCGTGTGCGACGAGGGTCCCGGTATCCCCGAGGAGTCGATGGGCCGCGTCTTCACCCGTTTCTGGCGGGGCAGCAAGCGCGGCGGTACGGGTCTCGGCCTCTACATCGTCAAGGGCATCGTCGAGGCGCACGGCGGGACGATCACCGTCGGCCGCGGCCCCGGCGGCGGCGCCCAGTTCCGATTCGTCCTGCCCGTCGCCGCTCCGGCCTATCTGACCTGAGCGGAGGGACGGGCCCCACCCGAGCGGACGGACGGACGGGCCGACCGCAGCGGACAGACAGGCCCGAGGGAGCGGACGCACGGGCCTGAGGGATCCGCGACCTCCACACGCCCTTTAGACTCGACCACTGGCACCTTCGGCGCCTTCAGCGATCGAGCAGGGTCGTTTCGCCAGCCAAACGGAAGTACGGGAAGAGATGTCGGCACCCAACAAGTCGTACGACCCAGTCGAGGTCGAGGCGCTGAAACCGGAACAGATCGAGCGCATGCGGGACGAGGCGCTCGCCGCCTTCGCCGCCGCGGACGGTCTGGACGCGCTCGCTCACGCGAAGACCGCGCACACCTCCGGGACCTCGCCGCTCGCCCTCGCCAACCGTGAGATCGGCGCTCTGCCGCCGCAGGCCAAGGCCGAGGCGGGCAAGCGCGTGGGCCAGGCCCGCGGCGCCGTGAGCAAGGCCCTCGCCGCCCGCCAGACCGAGCTGGAGGCCGAGCGCGACAGCCGGGTCCTGGTCGAGGAGGCGGTGGACGTCACGCTGCCGTACGACCGGGTACCGCCCGGCGCCCGGCACCCGCTGACCACGCTCATGGAGCGGGTCGCGGACGTCTTCGTGGCCATGGGCTACGAGGTCGCCGAGGGCCCCGAGGTCGAGGCGGAGTGGTTCAACTTCGACGCCCTGAACTTCCTGCCCGACCACCCGGCCCGCCAGACCCAGGACACCTTCTTCGTGCAGGGGCCCGGCGACCAGAGGCCCGGCGACGAGTCCGGTGTGCTGCTCCGTACGCACACCTCACCCGTCCAGGCCCGCACCCTGCTCGACCGCGAGCCGCCCGTGTACGTGGTCTGCCCGGGGCGGGTCTACCGCACGGACGAGCTGGACGCCACGCACACCCCGGTCTTCCACCAGATCGAGCTGCTCGCCGTGGACGAGGGCCTCACCATGGCCGACCTCAAGGGCACCCTCGACCACATGGTCCAGGCGCTCTTCGGCTCGGACATGAAGACCCGGCTGCGGCCGAACTACTTCCCCTTCACCGAGCCGTCCGCCGAGATGGACATGCTCTGCTACGTCTGCCGCGGCACGTCCGTCGGCAACCCCGACCGGCCCTGCCGCACCTGCGGCAGCGAGGGCTGGATCGAGCTCGGCGGCTGCGGCATGGTCAACCCGAAGGTGCTCGTCGCCTGTGGCGTCGACCCCGAGAAGTACAGCGGATTCGCCTTCGGGTTCGGCATCGAACGGATGCTGATGTTCCGCCACCACGTCGAAGACATGCGAGACATGGTTGAGTCGGACGTCCGGTTCACCCGGCCGTTCGGGATGGAGATCTGATGCGCGTCCCGCTTTCCTGGCTGCGGGAGTACGTCGACCTGCCGGCGACGGAGACCGGCCGTGACGTCCAGGCCCGGCTCGTGTCGGCCGGCCTGGAGGTGGAGGCCGTCGAACAGCTCGGCGCCGGCCTCAAGGGCCCCCTGGTCGTCGGCAAGGTCCTCACCATCGAGGAGCTGGAGGGCTTCAAGAAGCCCATCCGCTTCTGCACCGTCGACGTCGGCACCGCCAACGGCACCGGTGAGCCGCAGGAGATCGTCTGCGGCGCCCGGAACTTCTCCGTCGGCGACAAGGTCGTCGTGGTCCTGCCGGGCGCGGTCCTGCCCGGGGACTTCGCGATCGCCGCGCGCAAGACGTACGGCAGGACCTCGCACGGCATGATCTGCTCCGGCGACGAGCTGGGCATGGGCGACGACGGCTCCGGCGGCATCATCGTCCTGCCCCCCGAGCACGAGGCGGGCACGGACGCGATCGCGCTCCTGGAGCTGGTCGACGAGGTCCTCGACATCGCCGTCACCCCGGACCGCGGCTACTGCCTCTCGCTGCGCGGTGTCGCCCGCGAGACCGCCACCGCGTACGGCCTGGCCCTGCGCGACCCGGCCCTGCTCGACGTGCCCGCGCCGAACGCCTTCGGCCACCCCGTGAAGATCTCCGACCCGAGGGGCTCCGACCGCTTCACGGCCCGTACGGTCACCGGCCTCGACCCCGAGGCCCGCAGCCCCATCTGGCTGACGCGCCGGCTCCAGAAGGCCGGCATGCGACCGATCTCGCTGGCCGTCGACATCACCAACTACGTGATGCTGGAGGTCGGCCAGCCCCTGCACGCGTACGACCGCTCCCGGATCGAAGGGCCCCTCGGGGTCCGCCGCGCCCTGCCCGGCGAGAAGATCACCACGCTCGACGGCGCCGAGCGGGTCCTCGACCCCGAGGACCTCGTCATCACCGACGACCGGGGGGCCATCGGCCTCGCCGGGGTCATGGGCGGCGCCGACACCGAGATCGCCGATGTCGCCGTCGACCCCGAGACCGGTGAGGTGCACGGCACCACCGAGGTCGTCATCGAGGCCGCGCACTTCGACCCGATCTCCATCGCCCGCACCGCGCGCCGCCACAAGCTGGCCTCGGAGGCGTCCAAGCGCTTCGAGCGCGGCGTCGACCCGCGGGCCGCGGCCGCCGCCGCGCAGCGGACCGTCGACCTGCTGGTCCTGCTCGCCGGCGGGTCCGCGGGCGCCGGGGTCACCGAGATCGTCGCGCCGTACGCGCCGCACACGATCGTCATGCCCGCGGGCCACCCCGACCGGGTGGCGGGCATGGAGTACGGGCGCGAGACCGTCGTACGGCGGCTCCAGGAAGTCGGCTGTGCCGTCCAGGGCCAGGACGAACTGGTCGTCACCGTCCCGTCCTGGCGCCCCGACCTCGGCGCGCCCAACGACCTCGCCGAGGAGGTCATCCGCCTGGAGGGGTACGAGAACCTCCCCTCCACGCTGCCGACCCCGCCCTCGGGCCGGGGCCTCACCGAGCGGCAGCGCCTGCACCGCAGGGTCGGCCGGGTGCTGGCCGGCGCCGGGTACGTCGAGGCGCTGAACTACCCGTTCATCGGCGACGCCGTCCTGGACGCCCTCGGGCTGCCGGCCGACGACGCCCGCCGCCGTACGGTCAAGCTGGTCAACCCGCTCTCCGACGAGGAGCCGGCGCTGCGCACGACGCTGCTGCCGGGCCTCCTGGCGGCCCTGCGCCGCAACGACGGACGCGGCTCGCACGACCTGGCGCTGTTCGAGACCGGACTGGTCTTCCGGCCGACCGGCCACGAGACCGTGCCGGTACGGCTGCCCGTCGACCGGCGGCCCTCCGACGAGGACCTCGCCGGGCTCGACGCCGCGCTGCCGCGCCAGCCGCGCCGCGCCGCCGTGGTCCTGGCCGGTGCCCGTGAGCAGGCCGGCTGGTGGGGTGCGGGGCGCCCGGCCGACTGGGCGGACGCGGTCGAGGCGGCCCGTACCGTCGCACGGGAGGCCGGCGTCGAACTGACCGTCCGCGCCGGGCAGCACGAGCCGTGGCACCCCGGCCGGTGCGCGGCGCTCTTCGCCACCGTGGACGGTGAGGAGACGCTCGTCGGCCACGCGGGAGAGCTGCACCCGAGGGTCGTCAAGGCGCTCGGCGTGCCGGACCGCACCTGCGCCATGGAGGTCGAACTGGACCTCCTGGAGCGGGCGGGAGAGGGCCCCGTCCAGGCACCGCGGATCTCCACGTTCCCGGTCGCCACCCAGGACGTCGCCCTGGTCGTCGCGCACGACGTGCCGGCCACGGCGGTGGAGGAGGCCCTCCACCAGGGCGCGGGTGAACTGCTGGAGTCCCTGCGGCTGTTCGACGTCTTCACCGGCGAGCAGATCGGCGAGGGCCGCAAGTCCCTCGCGTACGCCCTGCGCTTCCGGGCGCCGGACCGCACGCTGACCGTCGAGGAGGCCACGGCCGCCCGCGACGCGGCGGTGGCCCTGGCGGCCGAGCGGACCGGAGCGGTGCTGCGCGGCGCGTGACGCCTGCATGAACGATGAGGGGCGCTTCCGGATCTCCGGAAGCGCCCCTCAGTCGTCCGGAGACGCCGCTCACTCATTCGGGTGAGAAGTCGGGACGAGGTCGCGGACGGGCGGGAGTGATCGACACAATCGATGCGGCCACGACGGTCGAGGGACGTCCGGACCGGCCGAGGAGGCCCGACGGCATGATCCGTACCAGGGCAGCGGGGGACGGGCGGGCGATCGCGGCCGTCCCGCGGCGTGTTGTCGAATGTGTGGTGCTGGGCCTCTGGCTGGTGCTGGTCGTCCTCTGGGAGCTGACCAGTCCGCTGGAGGAGGAGGGCGACGGCCTGGTCCGCCGCACGGTGACCTGCGCGGCGTTCCTCATGGCCGTGGGTTATCTGCTCACCGGTGTACGGCGGGGCCCCGTCCGGGAGTTGCGCGAGGCGCGGGCGGTCGCGCGCGCCACCCAGGACGTGCTGCTCAGGCCGCTGCCCCCGGGGATCGACGGGCTGACCCTGGCCGCCCGCAGGCTCTCGGTCTCGCACGGCGCCGACGTCGGCGGCGACCTGTACGAGGCGGTGGCCACCCCGTACGGCGTGCGGATCGTCATCGGGGACGTACGGGGGCACGGGCTGTCCGCCATCGGCGCGGTGGCCTCGGTCCTCGGCAGCTTCCGGGAGGCCGCGCACGACGAGGCGGGTCTCGACGGGGTACTGCGCCGGCTCGACCGCGCGTACCAGCGCCGACTGCGGGACCTGGCGCGCCAGGAGCACCCGGTGGCGGGCGGGCGGGAGCCGGAGAACCCGGCCGCCGAGGAGTTCGTCACGGTCCTGCTGCTGGAGATCGGCGCCGACTCGGACGTACGCGCCCTCAACTGCGGCCATCCCTGGCCCTATCGGCTCGGGCAGGGCGCCGTACCGATGTCCGCCGCCGAGCCGCTGCCGCCGCTGGGCGCCTTTCCGTTGCCCGACGACCTCGCGCCGCACCCGTGCGGGCGGCTGCTGCCGGGGGAGGCGCTGTTCCTGCACACGGACGGGGCGGAGGATGCCCGCGACTCGGCAGGACGCTTCTTCGGCCTCAAGGACGCGCTCGTACGGTCCCTGGCGGGCAGGCCGCCCGGGGTGCCCGTCTCGCCGGCGCACGTGGCGCGGCAGGTGCACACGGCGCTGCTGCGGCACACCGGTGGGCGGATCACCGACGACGTGGCGCTGCTCGTGCTGCGCAACGACCGCGGCGACCGTACGCGCGTCCCGGCGCAGCCCGGCGAAACGGCGCCGCGCCGCGTCCGTACAGAACCCTCCCGCCGGTGAGCGGCCCGGACGGACACGGTCCTGATGCCCCCGATGGCCCCGATGGCCCCGGTGGCCCCGACGGCCCTGTCGGCTCGGTGCGAGCCGCGGCCGGCGCGCCGTCCGCCCCGCCGCGGAGTGTCGGGCAGGTCGGCGGGACGGACGACGCGGTGACGGGCCGCCGCACTGTACGAGGGGGAGCCGGCGGCCCGGCCGCCTCTTGCGAGACCACCGAGTCAACCGTGCCGCGCGCTCCGGCGGCAGCGTGCGCGCGCCCCGGATGCGCGCGTTCCGTTCACACCCCGTGTGATTTCCCCCGTACACACCATCCCCTGTCCCACCGCACAAGCCCTAGTGTGGGCCTGCCAGTCACCGGAGGGGCACATGCAGCCCAACACTCTGCTCGACTCGCTGTTGGACGAGGCGGGCATCTCCCACGCCGGTCTCGCCGCCCGGATCAACCGCGCCGGTGCGGCCAGGGGACTTGCCCTGCGGTACGAACACACCGCCGTGGCGCGGTGGTTGAAGGGGCAGCGGCCACGCGGCCAGGTGCCCGACCTGATCTGTACGGTCCTGGGCGACCGGCTGTGCCGCCCGCTGACCCTCGACGACATCGGCCTCGGTGTGCCCGGCGCGTACCGGCCGGCCGGCACCCCGCTCTCCGGGTTCGTCGAACGGGCCGCCGCGCTCTGGCGCTCCGACGAACAGCAGCGGCCCCATCTGGCGGCCGCCCCCGCCGTCACCGGGACGCCCGCCGTCATGCCCGTCTGGGAGTGGGAGAACCCTCCCGAGGACACCGACGTCTCGCGCACGGGCCGGACCAGGGTCGGCCCGGCCGACGTCGAGCTGCTCAAGTCGGCCCGGGCGCACTACGAGTTGATGTACCGAAGATCCGGCGGCGTCGCCACCCGCGCCCGGGTCGTCGGCTTCCTCAACGCCGAGACCGCGCCGCTGCTGCGCGGCGCGTACGGCGACACGCTGGGCCGGCAACTGCACCGCGCCACGGGCGGACTGGTCGCGGTGGCGGGCATCTGCGCGTACGACTCCGACGCCCACGGCCTCGCCCAGCGCTACTTCCACCAGGCGCTGCGGCTCGCGAAGGCCAGTGGCGACCGGGGACTCGGCGCCTATGTGATCGCGCTGCTCGTCAACCAGTCGCTGCACATGGGGGAGTACCGCCAGGCCGTCGCCTTCGCGGAGGCCGCCCTGCGGGCCGCCGGGCCGCGGATCACGCCCGCGCTCACCGCCGACCTCTACGCGATGCAGGCCAAGTCGTACGCCCATCTCGGCGACGGCGGCAACGCGTTGGACCGCATCCGGCGCGCGGAGAGCGAGGCCGAGCGCATCCGGCCGGGGCACGAACCGGACGAGACGGGTTACGTCCAGCCGGGCCTGGTGAACGTCCAGGTGGCCGAGGCGCTGCTCAGTCTCGGCGATCTGGCGGCGGCGCGGGCGCACGCGACGGCCGCCGTCGGCACACCGGCGCACGACCGGGGCAGGATCCACCGCCTCGCCATGCTCAGCCACATCGAGCTGCGGCAGGGCGAGCCCGACCGGGCCGCCAGAACCGCCGCCGAGATGGCCGAACGTGCGAAGGGCATGGAGTCCCAGCGGCTCAGGGACCGGCTGCGCGCGGTGCGCGGGGAGTTGGTGTCCAGCGGTTCCAGCGATGCCGGGGAGGCGGCCGCGCTGATCGACGAAGCGCTCCGTGTGCCCCTGTAAGCCCCCTCGTAAGCCCCCTGCGCGGACGACGTGTTGCTGAGATTCAGCGGTGAGGTCTGCTGCGATGTTGCCATCAACGCGTCGGAAGGTGGCAGAAACGTGCAGTGGACGAAACTGAGCGAACAAACTGTGTATGAGAATCGCTGGTTCCAGGTCAACCTCGCGGACGTCGAACTTCCCGACGGCCGCCACCTGGACCACTTCCTCATCCGGCTCCGCCCGGTCGCGGCCGCCACGGTCGTCAACGAGGCCAACGAGGTGCTGCTGCTCAGGCGCCACCGCTTCATCACCGACAGCTGGGGCTGGGAGCTGGCCGCCGGGGTGGTCGAGGACGGCGAGGACCTCGAACGCGCGGCCGCCCGGGAGATGGAGGAGGAGACGGGCTGGCGGCCGGGACCGCTGCGCCATCTGCTCACGGTCGAGCCGTCGAACGGCCTCACCGACGCGCGCCACCATCTCTACTGGGCGGAGGAGGCCACGTACACCGGTCCGCCCGAGGACGACTTCGAGTCGTCGTGCCGCGAGTGGGTGCCCCTCAAACTCGTACCGGACATGATCGCGCGGGGCGAGGTCCCGGCCGCCAACATGGCGGCCGGGCTGCTGATGCTCCGTCACATACGGCTGGGCTGACGGGAGACGGGCGTACGGCGGGTACACGCGCAGGGCGGGCACGCGCGGCGGTTCGGGTCAGACGGCGGCGTACGGGCAGAAGCCCGCGCCCGTCTTACGGCCCAGCCGCCCCGCGTCCACCATCCGCTGGAGCAGCGGGGGAGCGGCGTACAGCGCTTCCTTGTACTCCGCGTACAGGTGGGCGGCGACCTGGAGGGTCTTTGTGACCTGCGGCTTCTGCCGATTTGGGGTGAGTCAAAGCACCGGCAGGGACTTTTGAGGGACTTTTCGCTATTGATCTTGAGCGAACCACGGATCCATGGCGGCCAAGCCACGCTTGCCCGCGCCTGGCATGAAGTGAGCGTAGTAGTCGAGTGTGACTTTCGGGGAGGAGCGCCCAAGCCACGTGGACAGGCTCACGATGGACTCGCCTGCCTCCAACTGGACGCTTGCGTAGGTGTGCCGCAGGACGTGATACATATCAGGCCGCGAACGGTCGAAGATCGGGCTGCGGTGAATCTGGGCTCCGCGTTCTTCCACTTTCTCGCCGATCACCTGGAGGAGTCCGGCCGCCACGAGCGCAGGTTTCCAGCTGCGCTTGTTCCAGGTCCCGGGGTTGATCCGGAGCCCGTGCGAACTGCTCAGCACCAGTCCCACCGTAATCGGCCTGCGCTGACGCTCTTCGAGGTCGGTCGTCGGGACCTCGGGGTTCCTCCACGGCAGGGTGGACTTGACCGCTGGGAACCGTAGGAGGTGATCCTGCACTCGCTGAGCGAGGTTGGGGGAGAGAGGCACGTCACGTGTCTTGCGACCCTTGGGGAGGGAGAAATAAGGCCGTCCTTTCCCGTCCCACCGGAGCTGGCGCCGTACGTGGACCACCTGCGCCGCGAAGTCGAAGTCCTCCTCACCGAGACCGAACGCCTCTCCTTGCCGAAGTCCGAGGCCCAATCCGAGGTCTACGGCAAGCCGATAGCGGCCTTGGAGCCCGTCCCGCACAGCGTTAGCAGTTGGCCGAGTCCAGGCCTTCGCCTTCTTCGCGACGGGCTTAGGGCGCTTCACCGTGCGCTGTACGGCGATGGGGTTCCTCGCCAGGCGTTTGTCGTCCACCGCAGCGTTGAGGATGGTGGACAAGTGGATCCAGATGACCTCGGCGGTCGACTCTTCAACGCGTGAGAGCAGCCCTGCCTTGAAGGTTCGCAGAGCCGAGGCATCGATCTCGCCCAGGGCGTATGACCCGAGAAGCGGGATGATGTGGTTCCAGACCCGACTTCGCATCGGCGCGGCGGTGGAGGGTTCATCGGTGCGGCTGGGCCACCAGTGGTCCTCGATGTAGTCGACGAGCAAGATTGCGCCACTCCGTGGATCGACGAAGTCTCCCCGGTTCCTGCCTGTCCGGGCCGCAGCGAGCCATTGCTTGGCGTCTTCGCTAGTGTCGAAGGAGCGATCTTGGACTCCGGGTATGCCTTTGACGCGGTAGCGTTTCCCTTTCCCCCACATTGTGGTGCGCTCGCGCTTTCCGGTCGCCTTGTCTGGTCGTTTCTTGACCCAGCGGTCCTCTATGTAGCCTGACATTGGGGTCTGGTCTCCTACCTGTGCGAATGTATCGTTCCGAGCAAGATGTCGTTCGGAACGCTTCTTCGAGGTAGGTCATATCCCGGTGCAGGGAACGAATTTGATGTCGATTCGGCGTCGGTACTCATTGCGGCTGAGGGCGTCACGGTGTGCGACGCCGCGGCTTGCAGTTGAGCGGATTCACGGCAGGGTTGGACCGAGAGTCGGCTTGTTCCTGTTGAGCCACCCACTCATTGAGCGCGGAGACCCTGTACATGACGCGCCGGCCCATCCGGAAGCTGGGCGGTCCCTGTCGGCGATGTCGCCACACGTAGAGGGTGTTCGGGGAGATGCCCAGATAGACCGCGGCGCTCGGCAGGTTGAGGAACGCCGTTTCGGGCTGTGTGGTGCTGGTGTCCATGGATTCTCCCGCGCCGACCGGATGGCTCTCCGCAAGAATGCAGGAAAGGTCCAGGTTTGGACGCGCTGCGAATTTGTGATAAGCGCCCGACCTCGCGTGATGAAAGCGCCTGGTCGGGTTGCGTCAGAGTGATAGGCCGGGCTTCCTTTTTGGCAAGGAAAGTCGGCCCTTGGCTGCGCAGGGGTAGGTTGCGCAGACCGGTGTCGCGGGCATTGCGGATGCGGTCCTCGCAGCGGGCCCGTCTGCGGTGACGCAGTTCGAGGTCAGCTAGCGGGCCGCTCTTGGTGCTAGTCGCGAAGCAGGTCAGCCGTAGTCCGTCGAGGTCGGTGAAGCGCAACTGGACGCCGGGGCGCGGCCGTTCCTTGCGGACGACCAGCCGCGTCCCCTTCGGCCAGGTGCTCAGGTCAGGCATGTCGGTGATCTCCGCGACCCAGGCCGCCGGACCGCTCGGTGCCGCCCGCGTCGTAGGCCGGCGTCCATGCCTTCTTCGGTATCTTCAGCACGGCCTGGTGAATGGCGTCGGTGATGGTCATTCCGACGGAATACGACAGCCACCGGCCCCAGTGGGAGAGCCAGTCGAGGAAGGCGTGGGGGCCGTCGGCGGAATCGGTGCGGATCAAGGTCTGCCGGCCCCGCCGCAGGAGATTTTACAGTTGGGCCAGGGCGAGTCGGGCGGTCGCGATGTGTCGCTCGCGGTGTTGGGGCCCGCGTTGCCGGGCCGCAGCAGTACGGCTACTGGGTCCCCGGACCCGGCCTGGCCGTGGTCGACGAACGCGACGAGCGGGGGATGGCCGATGGTCTTCTTCCAGGTCGCGGTAGTGCCCTGCTTCTCGGAGTGCGTCAGGCCCAGCACGCCGTCGATGTCCACGATCACACTGCCGTCGGCGGCCGGACCGTCCGCACCGGCTAACTTCCAGACCGGCGTCCGTACTTCGAAACGGGTGCCCCGGATCGTCGCAAGAGCCCTTGGACCGGACGCGGCGAGAGCGTCGACGAGCCGGGAGACGGTCGGATCGGAGGCTACCGGCCCCAAGAGTCGCCGCCTTCAAGCCGCCTGCGGAGCTACCTCGCGCCCGAGCTGCCATCGGTGCCGCTCCACCCGGACGAACTCCGTCCCTTCTACTAGCACGGCCCGAACGTCCTTGATGCTGGCCTCCGGCTCATCTGGGAAGTGCAGTTGGATCAGCTCCTGTACCTCGGCAGCAAGCAACGGTAGGTTTTGCCGCGCCAAAGTGATCGCCACCTGCTGTCGGATGTTCGGCGTCATTGGCTCGGGCAGGATGACGTCACGAAGCCCCTCGATACCTCGTTGCTCCTGTGCCATGGCGACGGCAAGTTGGTTGCCGAACTCCTCGGCGATTTTTCCTGCAATCTGAGCGGCAGCCTTCCGCCGCTCCGGCTTCTTCAAGAGGAGCGCGCCCGCACCGAGCACGACACCGGCAAGTACCCATGGGGAGATGCCGACCTTGCGCCCCGAGAACGTGATCAGCCCGGCCATGCCTTGGATCGGCAGTGCGGCAGCGTTCATGGTCACGGCCTGCTTGCCGAACCCCTCGGCCACATTGACAGCTGCCTCTGCTGCGTCGAGCCGCCGCTTCGGAGCGAACCCTGGCTTCTTGAGATGCTTGTCATCCGAGAACACGACGCACGGCGCAATGAGCTTGGCGAGCTTGCCGGTTGGTACGTCGACTGGGTCGGTGATGGCAAGCACCTGGGGATCGGGGGCATCCATATCCGACACGGTGACGAACCGCAGTGTGGGGAGGTACTCGTCTTCAAAGCGAGCGCGGAGGGTGGCGAGCGGTACTGTGCTGGATTGGGCGATTCTCGGCAGGTGCTCGTATACCTCATCGAGTACGTGGTCGGCTGCGTAGAGCACGGTCGCGCCACTCGCCGTCATCCGGCGCAGCCGTGAACTCCAGCCTGCATTTCGACAGTCGTTGTCGACGCTCGACAGAAGAGTGTTCGTGTCAACGATACCGACGAGATGCGGCGCACGTGTGCTGTAGGGATCAAGCGGCGTTCGTCTCGCGAAGGGTGCGCGCTGGTTGTCCGTCATGGATCAACAGTAGTCGTGAGACACAACGAGCTCCAGCAGGTTTCAGGGGTATCAGACGACCTCTTACGGCATCACGAAGGTCGTGCTGTACTTCGCCCGCGTCACCGCCACGTAGAAAATCGCCTTCGCTTTATCCTTGAACTGGCCGCCGTCACGGGTGTCGTAGTAGGCGATCATAGGCTTCGTAGGGAAGATGAGTACCCGGTCGAAAGTGCTGCCCTTTGAAGCGCCCATGTTCAGCGCGTCGAGGTCACAGGTATACGCCGTCTTGTTCCAGCGCAGCACAACCGGCGAGTACTTCTCGACGTAGTCCTGGACCTCCGACTGCTTAATGTCGAAGATCCCGTCGTGTCCGGTGATCTGAGTGTTCTTCGAGATCGTGCGAGGAAGTTTCGGGTACAGATCATCGGCGAAGTCGCAAATCGCTTGGTTGCAGCGGTAGCTCTCCACGCGGTCGTCGAGCACGCACAATCCGGTGCGTTCACTGAACCAGTCGATGATGGCGCTTCCCCTGTACCGTTTGTACCTCGGAGAGGTGTTCGTCCACCGGTAGTCGCGATCACCGAGGGGCCGCACGACGTGGCCGTTCTGAGCATGGCCGACCGCCGATACCCGCCGAGCAAGCTCCCGCTCTCTGCTCACGGCGTCCGCCTCGTCGCCGCAGGCACCGGCGGCGACGGCGGCATCGACCAGATCCCCCGCATCGCAGAACTCGCCCAGCAGCTCGGATTCCGCGTGATCGGCGTGATCGACCGGGACAAGGAAACACCGCAGAGCGTTGAGCAAACGGCCGCAGTCCAAGCTGCCTGTGACGTCGTGGTCCGCCTGCCACCTGGGGCGATCGAACGGGCCATGGTCGCAGGCCTCGACCTCGCCACGGTCGCCGTGGTCAGCGCCCTGCTCATGGACTACGGCGTGCCCGACCCTCTGGCCGCTGACTCCAGCGAGTCCGCAGTGACTCAACTATGCAAGGTGCTAAACAAAAAGGGCCTTCACGAACCCCTCCTGGAAGCCCTCTACAGCGAATTGCAGCCTGCGCCTGGCCACATACAAACGCCTGAGCACCCGCTGAGCGAAGTGGTGGTTCACCCGCCCGTGCTGGCGGCGGCCCTCGACGCAATCGCCCAGGCCGCGAACGCCGCATACTCCGGCCCCAAGCTCGTCGACCTCCCCGAGGTCGCTCGGCCGCAGACGGAGCAGTGATGACGTACGCCCCGAAAGACAAACAAATTGACGTCATCACCAGTGCTGCTCCGGTCGTGGTTGTCCTGGGAGGTGCGGGCACGGGCAAGACGACAACTGCCGTCGCCGCAGCTCGGCGGCACCTCGAACGGTCAGACGAGGAACTCGCGATAGCCCGGCGGGCCGCAGCGCGTGACGGAGTCAGGACGAGGTTGCCCGCCCCAGAGCGCGCCTTGTTCCTATCGTTCTCCCGCACTGCAGTGGCACAGATCATCGACCGTGCAGCCGCGGTCATCGGGCCGTTCCGGCCGCGCTTGGAAGTCTCGACCTTCCACGGGTTCGCCTGGCGCGTCATCAGGAGCTTCGGCCCGCATCACGGGTATCCGCCGCCGCTGACGGTGCTGAGCAAGGCGAACAGCCTGGTTGGGGGGCCCGCCCGGCCTTACCTATGACGAGCTGATTCCCGCCGCAACCGGATTGCTTGCCCTCCCGAAAGTGCAGGCCCACTAGCGCGGTCGGTACGGCATCGTCATCTGCGACGAATTCCAAGACACCGACGCCAGCGAGTGGGACTTTCTCCAGCTCATCGCGCCGCCCGCGCGCAGGATTCTGTTGGGTGACGCCAACCAGTGCATCTACACGTTCAAGAAGGGCGTCGACGCCACCGCCCGCATCGGTACAGCGATGGCTCTGCCCAGCGCCGTCGAGGTCCGGCTGCCGGCGGCCAGCTTCCGCGACCCGAGCGGCATGCTTCCAGCAGCAGCTGAAGCTGCCCGCAGACGAGACTTCGACGACCCGGCTATCCGAGCAGCAGCTGATGCTGGGCGGCTGTCCATCACCCGGATCGAGGACGGTATCGGTCACCGCCACGTCCTGGAACTCGCCCGCCAAGCGCGCTGTCAAGGCGATACGGTCAGCATCTTCACCCATACCAACGCCGCCACGACTGAACTCTCCGACGCGCTGACCGCCGACGGTCTGGCCCATGAGCAGGTGGGTTTCACCGAGGCGTATGGCGAAGCTCTCCCCGCCCAACTGGCCATGGTGCAGTTTGCCCTCGGGGACAGCGCGCCCGTTTTGCGTAGTCTCGCCGTGTACGTTTCGGCCACGCAAGGTGGAAGCAAGATGCCTCCGCTTGCCCGGCAGATGCTTAACCCCTCCGACAATCCCGTTCTGGGCAGGGCATTTGAACGGTTGGCCAAAGACCTGCGAGCCGCCGCCCGGCCATCCCGACCAACTTGCCGACGTTGTCGCGAACGCTTACCGCAGAATCGGTACCCACCGCGGCCAGAAGACCTGGATTCAAGCCGCGCACTTGACCCGAGCCACGCTGCGCTCGCTAGGAGACGAGCTTGATATCGAAGCCGCCACTGACCGGTTGCTACGTGCGCGCGACGAGATCCTCGTGGGCTCACACACCACCCGCCGCTTCCCCATCCAAGTCATGAACCTTCACCAGACCAAGGGACGCGAGGCCGACACCACCATCCTGCTCCTAGGCTCGGAAGAGTTCTACGGCTACGAGGGGGAGCCTTTCCCTAACGGATCGAAACTGTTGTACGTCGTCATGACACGGGCCCGGAAGCACGCCCGCCTCGTCGTCCCGGAGCAATCGCATCCCCTGTGTGCGCCGCTCGTGGCTGCCCTGAGCTAGCTATCGAAGCCGAGGCAGCTGTCCCCCAGGCTCAGACTTAACACCCCAATTGCAGCTCCAGTTCCGGGCGCCGGGATACGACACTACTCGGTTCGATGGCAAAACGACTGAGTTCGATGTCAACGGACACCGGTGCGCGGTTTCCGCCGGGCCAGAGGCTCCTTGTCCTGTGCCACCGAACTTTGAGCGATGTCATCGAAGTTTGACCGGCATAGATGCTGTTCAGGGCGATGTCCGGCCGGAGGGTGCGAGGCTCGGAAAGTGTGCCAGTCCAGTCGGCGGCGGAAGTCGGCGTGGGCCTACTTGATCGCTTCGGAACCGTTGCCGGTGCCCAGTTCGGGGTCGTCGGCCATGGCGCGCAGCATCGCGAGGGTCTGGGCTTCGGTGAGCACGGCACTGGTGGCCCGGCGGCGCGCGTCATCGGCAAGGCCGAGCTCGGCTTCAAGCGCGAGCATTGCCGCAGGTGTGTCGGTAGAGGGCGTGCCGTCGGGTCTGTGGCCGAGGCAGATGAGCGGCTCCGGCAGGTCACCGCAGCTAGAGCAGCGCAGGTATTCGGGCATGACGGATCCGTATCGGTGCAGGGCGGGCCGGTGCTCCGCGCGGTGGTGTGGGGTGGTCAGAAGTACGGGTTTTCCACCAGCCGGTCGGCGTCGGTTACGGCCCGAGCAGCTCGGTCAGCTCGTCGGGTTCGGAGGAGCGCTGGTCGATCCACCAGCCGGCGCGGGTGACCGTGCGGGCCGTGTCCTCGACGGCCGCCCATTCGGCTTCGGTCGTCTGGCCTTCGAGGACCAGGGCGGTGTAGGCGGCTGCCAGGAGCTGGTGGCGGCAGCGCACTGCCCAGGCTGCCGCCCGTTCGCTCCCTTCAAGGGGCGGCATCCGGTATCGCACGGACCAGGCCTCGGACTCCGCTTGCTCCTCGGCACGTTTGGCCTCCAGCCACTCCCTTGTGCTGGCGGCATCCGCTTGATGGGTTGCCCTCCAGCAATCGGTGCAGGGGCGCTCGGCCAGCCAGCGAGCGAATCCGGCACGCTGATCGGCTGCGCGGTCGGAGAGGTCACGCTCGGCGAGGTGTCCGCAGGCGTGGGTGATGGACCAGATCCTCTTGACCCCCGGGGAATTCCGTTTGATGGGCGTTACGTTCGAGGTCGGGCTGCTGGTCTGGGGCTTCAAATCTGGTGCCTTTCGTTGGTGGTTGGGGTGGTGGCCTGCGTCGTTGCGGAGGGTTGTGCATCAGATGCACGGTTCATGCGGCGGGCGGAGGTGGCCTGGGGTGCTTGGCGGTGGTCTCGGGGACGCTTCCGCCTTCTGCGTCGTTTCAGCGTGTCCTGCGGATGGCGTTTGTGGCCGCCGTGGCGATGGCGGCGGGGGCGCTGGAGGGTTGGGGTAGGTGCAGCAAGGTGGTCCCCGGCAGGTGGTGGGACTGCGCGGTGAGGGTGAGCTGGAGTACGGCGCAGCCGGCGGCCGTGAGCTGCTTGACGCGGGTGACGGCCTCGGCGGTTTCGTCGCTGCTGTACCGGGCGTCGGTGACGATCACGAGGAGGCGGCCGGCGCCGGGGCGGCTGAGTTCAAGGCCGTGGTCGAGCGCGTCCAGGGCGTTGGCGAGGTTGTGACTGCTGCCGTTGGCACCGAACGTTGTCACGCGCTCTGGTGCTCGGTGGGTGGGCCGGGTCAATGCGGTCAGATGCGTGTCGTAGGCGATGGTGGCGGTAAGGGAGTCGGGGTCGGTCAGGGCTGCTGCGCGTGCCACGATCCAGGCGGCGGATGCGACGGGCGCGCAGGCGGCACGCATGGAGGCAGAGACGTCGACGGCGATACCCACACGCAGCGGTGGGGTGGGGGTGTTCCGGCGGCAGGTGTGGGTGAAGGGTTCCGCGGTGGGGACCGATTCGGCCGCGCGCTGAGCGTCGCGGGCGAGGGCGGCGCGCATGTTGAGGCGGCCTGGCGGGGTGGGGCTCGTGGTCCGTTCCTCGGTCCGCTCGCGGTAGGCGGCGGCACGCAGGGCGCGGCTCAGGCGCGCGGCGGCACTCTGCTCGGCGGCGGTGGGCCTGCGGGTGCCGGTGACCGGGTTGCCGTAGGGCGCCGGTGTGCCGTCGGGGGTGACGGTGGTGCCTCGGGCGTTGAAGACCGACTTGGCGGTGGCGGCGGCTTTGCGTCGCTGGCCGGCCCGCTGGGCGCGGTCCTGAGCCTGCGCCTTGGACTGCACGGTCTTGGCGTTGGCCGCTGCGGCCTGTGCCGCGAGGTCGGCGGCGTCGGTGGCTGCCGTGTTGTCCATGACGAGCCCCACGGCGCCGGACAGCAGATCGGTGAGGTTTTCCGGCACGGGCAGGGCGGGGGCCGCGGTGTCCAGAGCGTCGCACCATTCTTGAGCGTGCGCGAGCATGGTCGTGGCGTCGTGGTCGGCGCACCGGTGGGCTGCGGTCCAGATGCGGGTGAGTGTGGCCAGCAGGTCTGCGCCCAGCACCTTCTCGCACAGATCAGCGACGGCCAGGGTCTCGCCGGCGTCCAGGATGCCGACGTCACGGCGGCCGAGGACCAGGGCCGCCACGGCGGCGGCGTGCTCGATGCCCTGGAAGGTGGGGTGGGCGATGTCGGGCATGACCAGGGTTCGGGCACTGGTGCGCAGGTACGTGCGGTCCGTGGGCCGCCTGATCAGGTGTGCGCCTTCGACACGGCTCTCCTCCAGTAGGAGCGCGGCCTCGACGACACGGGGGTCCGCTCCGGCAGGCTGTGTCCAGACGGAGTGGGCCGCGTGCGCGGCCTCGTGGACGAACACTCCCCAGGCGGCGGGATACCGCTCCTCGTCGCCCACGATCCGCGGATGGATCTCGTGGGGCTTCAGCGGGGCGAACAGGCCGGCATCGAACTCGACCTCGCCCAGAGTGGGGAAGAACGCGGCCGGTGCGCCGCTGCGCGTGCCGGGGCGGCAGGTGACGAGGAGGTCCTGGCGGCCGGAGAGGTCGACCAGCCGGTCGCCGAGTTCGGCTCCCACGCGCAGCCACGCGTCCGGGGAGGAAGGGGGTTGCGCGGGCGGGGCGCCGTCGTCGTCCCAGCGCGCGAGATCGGCGCCGTCGTCCGGCGTGGTGGCGGGGGACTGGACGTGGTGGTGGGCGCTCATCGCGCGTGGCCCCGGTGCGCGGAGCCGGCGTGGCCCGGGGGCTGCCGGACGGCCGAGGCGGAAAGCTGCTTGCCGAGGGTGAGGGGAGCGACCTCCTTGACGCCGACAGCCTTGATGACGGCAGCGGCGACGGCGTCGCGATCCTCCACAGGAGCGATGCCGACCAGGTTCGCGAGCGCGGCCTTGGTGCCGAGGACAGCCTCGGTCTTCTGGTAGCTGAGCAGTTCCCGCAGTTGGGGGGCCCAGCCCAGCTCGCCGAGTTCGACCTGGTGGGCGAGGTGTCGGGCGACCCAGACCACCCGTGCATCGATCCTCAAGGCCAGGGCGAGGTCATAGTCCGTGCCGATCTGGATCTGCACGCTGAACCGGCTCGCGAGCGCCTCTGTCAACACCGCCCCGTGGACGCCGGGATTGTGGCCCGCCACCACGTAGAAGCCCGGCTCGGCCTTGATGGTCTCGCCCTTGTGGGCCTTGACCTGGATCTGCCTGCGCCCGTCCATCGCGGGATACAGCGCCGCCAGGACCTTCGGTGAGATCAAGGTGGCATCGTCGATCAGCAGGGCGCGGCCCTCGGTCATCGCGGTGACCAGCGGACCGTACTGGAAGACGTAACCTCCGCTGTCAGCCTGCGTGTACTCGCCGATCAAGTCGCCGACCGTGGTGTCGCCGTCACCAGCGACGGTGAGCAGGTCCGGGAACGCGGCCTCCACCAGCGATGTCTTTCCGGTGCCCGGAGGGCCGTAGAGCAGCACCGGCACGTCGGCGTCGCGCAGGCGATTCAGCGCTGCGACGTCGGGCAGATCGGCCAGCTCCCGAGGGTGGTAGAGCTGGCCCCCCGGGCGGCGGATCGGGCCGGTCTGCCTGGGCGTGGTTGCGGCGGTGAGGGTCGTGCGGGCCGTGGCCGCCTGGGCGCGGGGAGAGTGGGTGCCCGGTGGGCTGATCACAGCGCTCTGCGCGGCCGCGGCGGTTTTCGCGTTCGCGCGGAACTCCGGCTGTCCGGTTCCGCCCTGGTCGGCCTCGCCGCGTCGCACCAGGGTGAGGGCGGCGTTGCGGACGGCGCCGTGGGAGTGGCCCAGCCGCCTGGCCATGTCCCCGATGGTGAGCGTGTCCGCCGGCCGGTCGGCCAGCAGTCGGGCCACCTTGGCCCTCAGTTCGCCGCCCTTGGTGCGCGCTGGACTGGTAGGCGTTCCGGGTGTGGTCACAACGAGGCCCCTTTCAACAGGTACGGGTGCGGGCGGGGTTGGCGATGCGCTGGAGAGGCCGGCCGCTCTCGGAGCGGATCACGGACTGTGCCGACATCGGCGACCGGGCCAACCGGGGCGTACCGTCGGCGCTCACCGGCCGACCGAGGGCTCGGTCCAGGTGCAGGGGACGGCCGGCGACGAGCAGTCCGCTGGCTGCCGAGCAGGCCCGTGCGTCCGCTCCGTACCGGGTTCCGTCGCTCGGCGGGCGCAGCCTGGCGTCTCTTCGAAGCCGGCCTGGAGCAGGATCCGCCGGGCGGCGGCGTTGTAGCCGGTGGTGGTGATCTCGCCGGTGATGGTGTGCCGGATCGTCATGAACGGCTCTGCTGGTGCTTCGGGCAAGGCGGATCTCCTATCGGTGGTGGCGGGAGAGCGGTCGGGTGTTGGGCGAAGGCGAGGCGGGCCCGGAGCTTCCGGCACATCAACGGTGCGCGTCTGGACCACGAACGATGGTCAATGACTACCGACATGCTCCAGGCCGGGCCGCACCCCCCCCCGCAGCTATCTGACTCGCCTCTCCGCACGTTCTGATAGCCGGGCGTACCAACAACCGCCATGGCAGTTGTTCCTTGCGTGGGGCGGGGTCAGTGGGTTCGGGAATAGGCGACGCGTGGGTCGACCGCGCCGGCTGGCACGGTGGTGACCGGGGAGGAAACCGGCGGCGTGCTCGGAAGGGCGGCGGGACTCGCGGACAGTGCCGCGTGATCAACGCCGGGAAGGCTGTGCGTCGCCTCCGTTTCCGGGAGGGCTACTGCCGGGGCCGGGATCCTGCGCGCGATGGCGTCCAGGGCGAGAGCGGGCTGAGCGGCGACCCGCAGGCCGGCGCGGTTCATCGCCACGGTGGCCCGGGCGACGGTGTTGAGCCCCTCGTTGCGGTCGGTGGCTGGCGGCAGCGTGTGGATGTCCAGTTGCGGGTGGGGCCTCCAGCCATGTTCGGCCAGGAGTTGCTGCGCGAGCGGCACGCCGTCGGTGGCAGCGGCGATCATGCCGAGCTGGGGGTCTACGGCGAAGGCCACGTCCGGCGCGACAGGCTCCGGCATCCGGTGAGCGGGCTGCTCGCGGGAGTCGACGAGCGACGGATCGAAGGCGATGTCGGCATCGACGTGATACGTCGCTTCGCGGAGCCGGGCGACCGCGCGCAGGGCACGTTCCTGGCCGTCGCGCTCCTGCTTGGCGAGGGCGTACAGGGAGGGGTGGCCGGGGACGGGGTGGAAGTCGAGGTTGCGGAGCATCCAGGCGCTGGCGGCCCGGTCCTTCGGGTTGGTGGCCACGATGCCGAAGTCAGGGTGGTGGCCGACCGCGACGTCGGGAAGCGGGTTTTCGGACGTGGACATGGTGGATCCGTTCAGTGAGCGAGGCGGCAGGGGGAGGGGCGAACGCAGTAGATCTGCGAGTGCGTGTCATGGCGGTCATTTCTGTGGGTCAGCGGCCTGGGGCCGTTGAGGGCCGGGACTTGGGGACGGCGGCTGTGGCGGCCGGGCTTGGAGATGGTGGTGGGGGAGTTGTGCGCCGTGCGGTCGGTGAGAAGGCCAGAGCGGCGGCGACACGCGGCTCCCTGGCCGCGGTCGGGCCGGACTGGCCGTGCTGGGGGTGGTGGGTGTGGCGGTCGGCCAGGTTGTCGCGCAGGCGCCGGATCTCCAGGACGACAACGCCCAACTGCCCGTTGATGCGGCGAAGCTTTGCGGCGCATACGGGATCGGTCGGCGAGTCGAGTCCGTCCCACCAGTTGGCTGTTTCGTCGAGAGCTTCGGTGAGACGGTCCAGGACACCGTCGCCGGGAGCGGTCAGTTCGCTGAGGGCGGCGACGGCCTCACTGGTGTGGCCGGCCTGGGCGATGGAGCGGGTGAGGCTGCTGAGCCCGTCACCCAGGCGCACCTGGTGATCGGAGCGGACCGGCAGGCTGGGATCGAGCAGGTCCGCCTCGCAGCTGAAGGAGAATCCTTCCACCTGGAGTATGTCAACGGCTGTGGTCACCGCGTGGCGCTGCTCCACGGGATCGGTCATCCCGGCGGGTAGGTGGTGGAAGCGTCCTCGGTGGGTCACTTCGGAGACGAAGCCGGCACGGTGGAGCACGCCGTCGGCCGCGTTGAGGGGTTCGAGCGGGCCGGACCATGCTCGTGGTGGCAGGCCGAGCTGGTCCAGCCGGGCGTCGATGGCGGCCAGGAGCGGGGCCGTGTCGCCACCGTTGTGCACATGAGGGCCGCCGGGCTCGGAGTTGTAGACGATCTGGTGGGCTGGGAGGTCGAAGGGGTTCTCGGGTGACGAGCCAGCTCTCCGGGTAGCCCGGTGGATGGTCGGTGGCCGGTTCCTGGGGCGGGGAGATGATCAGGGAGCTGTGGTCGGGGAGGGCCGCTTTGACGATGTAGTCGCTGAGGCCGTACTCGACGGTGCACTGCACGCCGCGCTGCCGCATCGGCACGGTGAGCCAGGCGTAACCGTGGTCAGTGTCGGGAGTGCCTGCGGAGTGTTCGTGCAGGGGGGTGGCGCTGGTGCGGGCAGTAACCCGGTTGCCCCACCGTGAGATGAGGACGGTGATCTGATCGTTTTCCATGCGGGTGTCTTTCTGACCGTTCGCGCTCGGCGGTCACGGGGATGATGTGCGGGGTGGGAACCGCAACGTGGTGGGGAGATCAGGATCGAGCTGAATGCCGGTTTGGTCTGCCCGGAATCCTGCGGTACAAGAGCAGCTCGAGCGGTGCTCGGCGGCTGGGATGGGCGGCGGACGGAGGGGCGGCGGAACTGCCGTCGTACTGTCCTGCTCTGCCGACGGGATGCCGACCCGGTCAGTCAGATCCGGCGCCCCGGTTGACGTGGGGGCGCTGTGGAGGAGCCCGTCGGTGTATCCCTGGCCGTCGGCGTCGTGACCGGCCGCTCGGTTCGCGTGTGTGAGGCGAGCGAGGGGGAGGCGGCGAGGGCCTGCTTCTGCCGGGTGGTGGAGTCGGGGTTTTCTGGCGGTTGCGGGTCGAGGAGGCTGAAGGCGCGCGGCGTGGTGTGTAGGCCGTCGGTGGTGTCGGTGAGTGCCTCGGCGATGGCGGCCAGGCGGTGCCGCTGGACATATGCGGGGTCGGTGTCCTCGAACTCGACGACCCGGGACTCGAAGTGATGAGCCACGGCTTCCACCACCGAGGTGAATGCGCCGGCGGCTCCGCGGTCGAGGTCGAAGAACGCCCCGGTCAGCTCCGCTACTTCGCGTAGATCCGCAGCGGCCTTGACCTCCTTGGCCAACGACCGTAGAGCGGTTCGCGCGATCTCGGCGTGGTCGGTGGGGGACCTCGCCGCAGGTGTGCTTCGGAGGAGACTCGCCGCCTCGGCCTGTCCACGCTGCCACGCCGCTCGGGCGGCGTCCGACCATGTCGTCGGGCCGAGCGGTTCGTCGGGTTTCATGGCGCCGAGCGCGTATGTGTCGTTCACTGGGTTCTGTTCAGGGTTCCGGTTCCATGTGTCCCATGGCCACGGGGCCTTGATGGTGTAGTTGCCTTCGGCGTTTCGGTGTGACGGTGTAGGTGAAGCCGTCGCCGTCGTGGTCCGGGGTCGTGGTGAGGGTCAGTGTGTCGCCGCTCCAGGAGCCGGTCAGGTCACGGCCGGCATCCGTGTGGAGGTCGGTGACGATCCGCTCCATCGTCTGCCGGGTGAAGGACAGCGTGTTGTAGCTGGTCATCGTGGGTCGCTCCGACGCACCGAGATATGGGCCGTGCTGAGCACCCTCGACAACGACGAGATGAAGGAACGTGGGCACAGTGATCTCCAATCCGCTTTCCGGTCGATCAGTGCATGCGGGCGTCGGTGTCGAACAGTTCCCGTTCGGTTGGGTGGAGCAGGTGCTGGGTGATGAAGCTGCGGCCCGCGACTTTCCACAGTCCCCGGCCTTTGGTCAGGGCGGAGACGGCCTGGGTTTCGACGCCGGTCAGGCCCAGGAGGGAGGCTGCGGCGGCGAGTTGGTCGGATTCCTGGCGGTAGATGATCCGGGTGGAGCAGTCGGCGAGGAGTCCTTCGGCCAGGACCCGGCCGCGTGAGCCGGCGTCGCCCGCGCTGAGCAGGTCGCTGAGGCGGTGGATGATCATGAGGTTGGCGATGCCGAGACCGCGGGACAACTTCCACTGGGACTGCATGCGTTCGAGGAGGCCGACGTGCCGCATCAGGCGCCAGGCCTCGTCGTAGATCACCCAGCGCCTGCCGCCCTCGGGGTTCGCGAGCGCGGACTCCATCCACGCCGAGGCGCAGGACCAGGGCGGTGTCGTCGCCGGATCCGCCGAGGCGGGAGAGGTCGATGGACAGTATCGGGGCGGTCGGATCGAAGGCCACCGTCGAGGGGGCGTCGAACATGCCGCTCAGGTCGCCGTGAACCAGTCGGCGCAGGGCGTGGGCGAGGTCCTGCGCCGCGGGCCCCATGCGTCCGGCCTGGTCGCCGAGGGCCTGGTCGAGGCGTGCGGGCGAGCCGAGCACGTGGGCGATCTCGCCGAGCAGCGGCACCGTACCGCTGGCAGTGGCCTCGGCGACGACCAGGTCGAGAGCGAGGTCCAGAGCGGTGTGCTCCATCGGGAGGAGATCCCGCTTGAGCACCGTGCGGGCCAGGCCCGCCAGAAGCAGGAGGCGCCGCTTCCGAACCTCGGCCGACCAGTCGCCCTCGCTCACCGCGGCGGGCCGGGCCGGGGCATCCAGGGGGTTCAACCTGCCGGGCAGTCCGGGGCCGAGCGCGATGCTGTAGCCGCCGAGCGCCTGGGCGACCGCCGTCCACTCGCCTTTGGGATCACAGGGCACGTAGATCCGGTATCCGTGGGCGATCGCACGGGTGGCGATCGACTTGGCGAGCGCGCTTTTGCCCATGCCGATGATCCCGGCCAGGACCGCGTTGGGGTTGGTGAAGCCCTCGATCCGACCACTGTTGTAGAGCGAGAACGGGTCGTAGCAGAAAGCGGCTTCCGCGTGGACGTCTCGGCCGATGAAGATCCCCTCCGCCCCCAGGCCGCCCTCGGCGAGAAACGGATAGGCGCCGCTGACGGTGGCGGTGGTCATGCGGTGGGCGGGCAGCCTGAGCTTGCCGCCCCGAGCCGAGGAGGAACCCGGGCGCCCGGACGGCGGGTAGACCGGACGCAGCTCCGGGTCGAGGTGCGCCTCGGCGCGCTGTTTCGGCGGGGCTCCGGCGCGGCGGGCCTGACGGCGTGCTTCGGTGAAGCCGGCGCGGGCGGCACGTTGCTCGGCGCGGGATGCCTTGCGGGGGACGAACAGGTGGGAGGCGGTGGCGCGGATGCGGGACATGGACGTTTCTCCGTACGGAAGGCCGATCAGCGGCGGACGAGGCCCGTGAAGGGCGAGTGGAGATCGGCCGGGGTGGTGCGGCGCCGCACCAGATGCGCGGTGCGCTGGTGGCGCTGGCAGATGGTGAGCTCCGGGGCTCCTTCGGGCAGGCCCGCCCGACATGTCTCGTGGTCGGGTACCTGGCCGGAGTCGGGCCGGGGTGCCGCGTGGTACGCGGCGTGGAGGTGTTCGGCTGCCTGCCAGATGCGGGTGCGGGTGTTGCAGAGGTGGTCGCCCTCGATGCCGACGAGCTGTCCGGTGCGGGTGGCGTGGGCGTCGAACAGGCCGTACAGCGAGACGAGATGGGCGTGCAGAGCATCCAGCTCGGCGCGGGTGGTCACGAGAGGCCCTGCGGGAATGTTGAGCGCGCGGTGGAAATCGAGCGCGGCGGTGGCGAAGGGCACGAAGTCCTGCGCGGGCGGACTGGCGGTGCGGGACATGGGGGGCGGCTCTTTCAGGGGAGGAAGGCCGGCATCACGCGGCGAGGGCGAGCGGCATGGCGGTGGCGGTGAACGCCTCCGCTTGCTGCCAGGTCAGCGACCGGAGGTCGAGCTGCGCGCCGACGGCCGCGGTCTCCACGACCGCGCAGGCGGAACGGAGTTCTTCCTCGGAGTCCGCCGAGACGGTCAGCAGCCCCGTCAGAGCGACATCCGCGTGACCCGCGATGAGCTGGCGCTCGCGTGACTTGATGTCCTGGTACTCGATCGAGTCCGCCTCGGAGTCGACCTGACCCCGCCGTGCTCGCTCGGCGGCATCGGCGATCACGCTGGACTTCTTCCGCTGGACGTCGCGTAGGGCGGCGTCCAGTCCCTTCGGCTCGTAGGAGAGCGACAGGGTGCGCCGGACCCCGGCAGTGAACAGGAGCTGGTGGAGGAAGCCGGCCGAGGTTTCGGTGCGGGGCCAGTTCTCCACCCAGTACGTGGCGTGGACGGCCGAGTCGGTCGCGATGTGGTCGGCCTTCTCCACGACCACGACGGGACCGGCAGCGGCGGGATCAGCCTCCGGATGACCTGCGGTGGACCAACGGTCCAGCGTGGCAAGGGCCTTGGGGTCGTACGCGGTCCGTACGACGGCCGCGATCTCGCGGGCGGTGAGCCAGCCGGTGGGGTTGAGCCCGGCGGTGCGTGCGGCCTGGTCGAAGGTCGAGGTCAGCTGCGCCAGCACGGCGAAGGCGCCGGTCAGGCCGCCTCCGGCCTGGTTGATCAACCTGCGGGCGCCCTTGGCGTCCAGTGCCACCGTGACGTATGCCTCGTGCGGTGCCGCCGCCGGACCGGCCGAGGCGATCAGCTCGCTGTAGATCGAACCCGCCACGGGGGCATGCGGCCGGCCGTGCTCCTCCCAGTACCGGCGTAGCGCGTCACTCGAGTCGGGGACGGTGCGCTCGATCACCTGAATCCGGGCGACCTGCCCGGTCCGGGCGAGCGCGGCCAGTGCACGTCCCCATCCGTTGACGTTGGCGTTCTGGGTGCCCGGGTCGAGCAGCGCGTAGGCGCGGGAGGAGACCTTGACGACGGCGGTCAGGGTGCCGGTGTGGGGGTTGTGGACCGCGCCGTATCGGCGGTCGGGCGCGGTGACCACGCGCAGGCTCGCCGCCGTGCCGGGCAGGTGGAGCAGCCCTTCGCGGATCGGGCGGCGAGAAGGTTGGGCGAGCCAGATCAACTGGCCCCGCATTCGGCGCAGGGTGTACCGGGTGACGATCGGAGCCCAGTCGGCCAGGGCGCGGCCTCGGTAGCGGATGAAGACGAGGAGGGCGATGGCGGCCCAGAGCGGGATGAGTTCGAGGGCGCCGACCACGCCGCGGGTGAGGATCACGGCGAGCAGGAGCAGGCCGGTGAGGCTGACGGCGATCAGTTGCGAGGTGGTCAGGCCGAGCAGGACGCCGCGCCGCGAGCGGTGCGGAAACTTCACGCCGGCCGTGGTGGCTTCGGCCTGGTGCTTGTTGGACATGGTGGTTCCAGACGGTGGGAGTGGGCAAGGCGGGGCACGCGGCGTTCTTCCGGAGGTCATGGCGGGGCTCCGTTGTGGTGATCGGTGGTGCGGGGCCGGCTGCTGCTGCAACCCGCCCCCGGATGTGATGGGTCAGGAACCCTGAGGCGCTGGCTGGGATAGACCCAGTTCGTCTGCGTCGGGGAACCGGTCGCCGAAGGCCCCGTGCCGGACGGCGGCGCCGCGGCACCAGCCCGGGTCATGCTGCCGCCCCCAGTCGGAGCGGCAACGGACTGGCCGCCCGCTTCGTGCTCGGCGCCTCCCGATTCGCCCTCGCCGGGCCGGGTGATGAGCGCCGGGATGCCGGGGCGCTGGATGAGGGCCGTGCCCTTGTCACCAGGGGGTTGGGGTCTTCGCCGTACCGGAAGGTGGTACGCGGCTTCGGGGGGCCGCCGTCGATGCCCTCCTTGCTGAGGTTGCCGCCGGATGGGTTGATGCCGGTGGCGACGCCGTCGGCGTCCGCGCCGGGGACCTGGCTCGGGCCCTGCGGAGCGGGGGTGCCCGTGCCGACCTGCATCGCCAGGCCGGCCGCGGTCTTCGCGGCCCCGGCTGTAACGGCGATCCCGGCGACGCCGGTGCGGTGCAGGTCGTCGTGGCCGCCACCGTCGCTCGCCCAGTGGACGAACTTGTAAGTGGCGTAGGGGCAGAGCAGGACCAGCACCATCACGACGATGCCGGCCATCGCGTCGGACAGGGCGGCCATGCCGTCGTGGGCGTCCGACTTGCCCATCGCCGAGACGCCGATGAGGAAGACGACGGTCATCAGGAGTTTCGAGACGACCAGGGTGGCGGTGGCCTCGATCCACCCGCGCCGCCACCGTTTGGCGACTTCCCACCCGCCGCCGGATCCGGCGAAGACGGCAAGGGCGACCAGGACCAGCACGCCAACCTTCCGGGCGAGCATCACACCCCAGTACAGGAACGCCCCGATCGCGCATCCCAGAGCGACCAGCGAAGGCACGCCCCAGCCCAGTCCGTACATGGCTCCGAGTTCGTTGACCTTCACGACTCGGCGGATCGCGTCGTCGACCGAGCTGTTGGCCGCTTGGAACAGGCCGTCGGACAGGGCGTCGACCACGGTGATGGCGACGGAGGTGAAGGCGATGGCGCAGAAGCTGAACAGGACGCCGGTCATGGTGCCGATCGCGGCCTGGGCCAGGGAGCGTTCGTCGCGGCGCCAGGCGGCGAACACCAACTGGATGCAGAACGTGCCGACGGTCAGCGCCAGGCCGATGGGCAAGAGCAGTTCGTAGTTGTCCCGGAACCACCCCGCGTTGAGATCGATGGCGGTGGTCTCGTTGACCGCGTTCGCGGCGAGATCCGCGGCGCTGGCGGCGAGTTCGCCCGCCGACTTCGCGATCCACGCTCCGATGCCGTCGGTGATGGCCCCGGCGGGGTTGGAAGCGAAGTCGACAGCACCGCAGACCTTGTCCATCAGCGGCAAGTCACAGACTGCCATGGCGGTACCTCCTTTCCGGATCGGGTGTCAGGGGGCCACGGACGGCAGGACGCCGGCCAGGGCGCAGGGATGGGAAGGGCGGCACTGGACCGCGAGCGTGACGACGCGGCTCTCCGCCCCACCGGCCGGGGAGCCGTTCCATGCGATGGACTGCTTGCCGGAGACGGTCACGGCATAGAGGTACGCCTGCGTGATCGTTCCGGGGTCCGCCTGAAGGGCCTGGGTGAACGAGTCGGGGAAGTGGCCCTCGTTCACGGTGGCGGTGGCGAATTGGCCGTTCGCGGCCATCTCCCTCCACAGCACGGGCGAGGGAACGACGGCGTCGACCGAGGCGCGGTCCGCGTACTTGGCCTCGGGGGTGAGCCACCCGTGCAGGGCGCCCAGCAGTTCCGGCTGGGCGTACGCGCGGGTGTCGTAGGACCACAGCGCCGCTGCGGCTGCCTTCCCGAACACGACCGGATCGTGCGTGCTCGGCGGAACCGGGAGGGTGGGAGGGGGTGTGCTTGATGAGGCTGACCCGGACGGCGGATGCACGGTGAAGGAGGGGGAGGGCGAACTGGCCTGCGTCGCCGGGGGTGTAGTGGGTTCCCTGCTGTCGCGGGTGAGGTAGGCGGCCAGGCCGGCGAGGGCGACGAGCACGACCAGGGCGGCGGTGCCGAGCAGCGCTCGGTGGCGTACTCGGGGCGCGCCGCTGGTGGTCGGGGTGGGGGAGGGCATCAGTGGACCTGCGTTCCGAGCGTGCTGAAGAACGCGACGACGCCGTTCGCGGCACCCAGCAGGAGGGCCGCGCCGGCGCTGACGAGCACCCCCTTCTTGCCGCTGGCCTCGGCTTGGTGACCACCGGAGTGGTGGCCCCAGGCCCAGACACCCGCGCTGACGGCGAGCGCGCCGACCACGGCGATGATGCCGAAGAGGTTGATGGACCCCATCACCTGCTTGAGGACGTCCAGGCCCGGCAAGCCGCCCTCGTTCGGCTTGATGCCAGGGTCGTAGGCGAGCTGCACGACCTTGTCAGCGAGAAACATTACGTACTCCAGTTCGATGTAGGACGCGCTGAAGCCCGCGAGGGCGAAGCGACGATGCGAGAAAAGGGGGAGGGGAGGAGGGGGCCGGTCAGAGGACTCGGCGGACCGCGAGGATCTGCGATTTCCAGGACGAGAGGGTCGCGATACGCACCACGTCACCGGTGTGCGGGGCGTTGACGATCAGCCCCTGGCCGATGAACATGCCGACGTGCTCGGGGACTTCGGCCGTTCCCTCGGTGAACACAAGATCACCCGGCATCAGAGCATCGGCGGGTACCGCCTTGCCTTCCTTGACCTGGGTGTACGTCGTGCGCGTCAGGGCGACCCCGGCGGCCCTGTACGACTGCTGCATCAGGGAGGAACAGTCACACCGGCCCATGGGGTCGAGACCGTGGGAGTCGGTGCAGCTCCCGCCCCACTGATACGGGGTGTCGAGCTGCCCCAGCGCCCAGCGGATCGCCGTCTGGACCTTCGGTGGCGCGTCGGCCGGGATCTCGTATCCGGCCGGCACCGCACCAGGCGGAATGACCCCGAAATCGGTCCCGTCCCCGCCGGCCGTACAACCGCCCGCGGTACCGGGTCCAGGGGTTTTGGTGCCGGCCGACCTGGACGGCGCAGGACCAGGCGACGCGCCACCGGCCTGCGCCAGCAGGGGCTTGATGGCCTGCTGCAACGCGGTGGCCAGAGGCTCCCACGCGGCGTAAGCCTCGGGAAAGCCGGACTTCTGCACCGCCTGGGCGGCCTGGGTGACGGACAGGGACTGCCAGCCCGAGACCCGTTCCAGCGCTTCGTAGAACATGGTCGAGGCGTGGACCGGGTCGAGGATCTCGTTCGCGGTGCCCCAGCCCTGCGACGGACGCTGCTGGAACAAGCCCAGCGAATCACGGTCGCCGTAGGCCAGGTTCCGCAGACCACTCTCCTGCAACGCCGTAGCCAGGGCCACGACCTGCCCCCGGGCGGGGATGTGCATCGCGACGCCGGTGGCTTGGATCGTCTTCGCGTTAGGTATTTGATCGGCCGGATCGTCCAACCCCGCAACGGACACAGTCCCCTTGGTGCCGCCGTCCAGGATCGCTTTCACCTGGGCGGCGACGGCTGCGGTATCCACAGCCTGTGCGCCGCCGACCGAGCAGGAAGCCGAAGCGGTCGCGGAACCGATGGCCAGGACCGGAACGGCCATCAGGAGCGGACCGGCCGCGCAGAGAGCGACGAGGGCTCCGGTGGTTTTCTTCATCGCCGCAGCCGCTCACCGAGGGGGCGGCCCCGGCCGCCCGACGGTGTCGTCGTACGGCGTGGAGGTGTGAGGGCTTGCTGCATCGCAGCGGCTCCTTGGGGTTCGTGGGGAGCGCGGTGCCGACATCTCGTAGAAGGCCGTCGGCACCGCGCCGATGTGCGCCCGCTCTCAGAGCGGCCCGGTATCAAGGGAGTTGGCGGCTCCCGGATGCCGGTCTCGGGTCACGCGCGGCAGCCGGCCGCGCTCGTAATCTCAGGCGGTACACCCGGTCTCCTCACAGGGTCGGGAACGCAGGGTCAATGGCTTTTCCCCGCAGTCCCTTTGGACGAGCCAGCACGGATCGGCACAGGTCAGCAGGGGTGAAGCGACGCTCCGTCCCGGTGACACGGCAGGACAGTAGGCGGGGATTCCGGCCGCACCAAACGACTCCTGGCCCCCGGTGCCGGAGGACGACACGGGACACAGGTGCGGACGGAAATCGGGGTTAACGTCCCCTGCGATCCCGCTCCGGGCAAAGGCTGTTGCACACTGCCCGGAACGGGACCTTCTGCCGTCGAGCCCTGAAAGAGGCCCGTACATGAGTTACACGCTGCACCGAGGCGATGCCCTCACCGTCCTCAAAACCCTCCCGGACGAGAGCGTCCACGCCGTCATCACCGACCCGCCGTACAATTCCGGCGGACGCACCAGCTCCGACCGCACCGGCCGCACCGCACGCGCCAAGTACGTCACCAGCAACAGTGCCCACGACCTGCAGAACTTCCCCGGAGAGAACCGCGACCAGCGCGTCTACCGGTCCTGGCTGACAGCCCTGCTCACCGAGGCGTACCGGGCCTCCACCGAACACTCCATCGCCATGGTGTTCGCCGACTGGCGCCAGGAACCGACGACGTCCGACGCCCTGCAGATGGCCGGCTGGACCTGGTCCGGCACGATCCCCTGGATTAAGCCCGCCAGCCGTCCCCGCAAGGGAGGCTTCAAGCAGGCATCCGAGTTCATCACCTGGGGTGTCAAGGGCAGCCTCGACCGCAGCCGGAACCTGTACCTGCCCGGCTACTTCGTCGCCTCCCAACCCCGCAAGGACCGGGTACACATCACCCAGAAACCGGTCGAGATCATGCGGCAGCTCGTACAGATCTGCCCCGAAGGCGGAACCGTCCTCGACCCGTTCACCGGCAGCGGCTCCACCGGAGTCGCCGCCCTTCGCGAAGGACGCCACTTCCTCGGCGTCGAACTGTCCGACCACTACGCCGGCGTCGCCCAGGACAGGCTCCGAGCGGAACTGACCCAGGACGACTTCGTCCTGGCCGGACCGGAGGCGTGAGCATGAGAGGCGCCAGACCGGGCCGACCGACCGTAGACACAGCGAAACGGCGGCTGGCGCACCCGAATATCCGATGCGCCAGCCGCCGTTCTTCTTCTCGTCGGGCCGTAGGCTGCCCTCACGCCACAGCACGCAGGAGCACTCCCGCTGCCTCCCGCGGGTGCTTCAGGTCATCCGCAGTTGTCGTGTTGGAGCGTGTACCTCCTGCGCTGGGTGAAAACGGCGCGGCGGGTCACGTGGGCGCGGATGATCGACGACGTCGCCGGCGGCGAACACCCCCGGCAGGCTGGTGCGCGTGGTCGGGGCGTCGACCTTGAGGTAGCCCTGGTTGTTCAGGTCGGTTGCCCCGCTCTCGCAGGCTCTCCCGCGCATGCCGGACCATTTGGCCGTCGGCCACGTACGGGAACAGCCCGGGGTGCGGGAGTTGTGGGACCGTGCGGCCGGCATCCGCCCCTGCCGGGGACACCGGCCCATGTGTTCCCCGCTCGTCCCACCGGAGCCGGTGTCCGTGTGGCTCCTGGCGCTCGGACCGTACGGGGATGGTCGCTGTGGTGGATCGTCATGGCCCCGGCGGATCGGGCCGTACGGCTCGACCGAGCCGAGTGACCTGGTGGTGGCAACAACTGAACACATATCCAACCTCTCCGCGGTACACCGTGCCGGAGACGTGCGGTGTGCCGTAGGGGCCGTTGGTGAAGGACGGCAAACTGGTCTTGGACCGGCTCGGGCCGGCCGCCGAGCCGAAGCTGAACCCCACTTGCCGCAGCAGTTCGGCAATAGATTCGCCGACACGCGATGGCCCTGCCTGGTGAGCTGGTCGGCGAGTCCCGGGTGGACTTCGTCGTCCACCGGAGCGGCGACATCGGATCTCCGCGCATGCCGGGCTCGACCAGCGCCAACAGTGCGGGCCGCAGTCCCGGATCCACCTCGGCTGCCCGCTTGCGCCCGCCACCGGAGCGGCGTACCCGGCCCAGCGGTTCCGCCCCCGCTTCCAACTCGTCCACGCCCTTGCGGACGGTCATCTCGCCGACCTCGGCCGCCTGGGCGACCACGCGGATCCCGCCGTGCCCCAGGATCCGCGCCTCCGCCCCCATCAGCAGGCGACGCCGCCGCTCGTCCAGATGCGGGAACAACACCGCGAACTTCAGGACGAGTTGATCACGGACCTCGCCAGATATGCGCCTACCACACTAACGAGCCGAACCACTGGAAGCAACACCTTGATTCTCTGCGAGCCTTAGGAGCATGCAGAAAGAAAGCATCCAGCTTTTTTGGAAATTAACCAGGCGGGCATGGCGGAAGCCAAAGCGCTTCGGTTTGGTGATGGAGATCGGCGGGACGACCCCTGCGGATGCGGGTTAGCGACTCGGTGGCCAGGCAGGACTGGAGGCAACTGGTGCCCTGCAGGTGTGAGGCCGAGAAGATTTCCGCTTGGGATGGACCGCTCCTGCTGGTGTTGAACCGCCGAGCAGTAGATGGCGAGTGGTCAGCCGGTCAGGGCCCCCTTGAGCGCGGGGCCGACTGTACGGGAGGCCACGCGGTCTGTGCTCCGGACAACCTCAGTGGGCGCGGGGCGACTACGAGTCCGGCCGGTACTCCACCACGCCATGGGGACAACCCCCGCAGACGCGGGGCCGATACCGACGTGTGGCCGGTGCGTGACGTTCACCGGACAACCCCCGCAGGAGCGGAGCCGACTTGCACGGAACGGGGGCCGGTCAGGCGGAGCACGGACAGCCCCCTTAGATGCGGGGGCGACTGGAGGAGGTCCGGCATTTCGAGGTCGACCGGGGGACAACCCCCGCAGGCGCGGGGCCGACAGGACCGACTCCCACAGCAGCACGTGGTACCGCGGACAATCCCTGCAGGAGCGGGGGCCGACTCGCTGACCGCGATCACTCGACGGCCAACTCCTGCAGGCGCGGGGCCGACGTACGGCGAGCCTCGTAGGCGCGCTGCCGGCAGGGACAACCCCCGCAGGCGCGGGGCCGACGACGCCATGTCCTTGAACGTCGGCAGGAACGTGGGACAACCCCGTAGGCGTGCGGGGCCGACGAGGATGCTCTGTACGGCCTGGGTCCGGAGGAGGGACAACCCTCGCAGGCGCGGGGCCGACGCTGGAGCCCCGGGCCGGTATACCCCCGCCCCGGACAACCCCCGCAGGCGCGGGGCCGACGTCCTCAGACCTCCGACGCGATGCGGGACAGACGGACAACCCCCGCAGGCGCGGGGCCGACCGCCCTCCCACGCCTGGGCCCACCGACCCTCGCGGACAACCCCCGCAGGCGCGGGGCCGACCGGATCCCGGCGGTGGCGGCGGCGGTGATCAGGGGACAACCCCCGCAGGCGCGGGGCCGACTCGAGACGCTGGGCTCGGCCGGCCTCCCCGCAGGGACAACCCCCGCAGGCGCGGGGCCGACCCGACGATCCAGCCGATCACGGGGCTGAGGGCGGGACAACCCCCGCAGGCGCGGGGCCGACCGGCCCGAGCCCGTGGCGGTCACCGCGCAGGGCGGACAACCCCCGCAGGCGCGGGGCCGACTCAGTCCACGGAGATGTCAGCGGCGGCCAGGCCGGACAACCCCCGCAGGCGCGGGGCCGACCCCGGGGCGGAGGAGAACGGACCGCCCCGGATCGGACAACCCCCGCAGGCGCGGGGCCGACCAGAGCATCCCCGCCGGCAGGCTGGTCCAGCACGGACAACCCCCGCAGGCGCGGGGCCGACAGCGGGCACGGTGCGGCACACCCGTTCCTCTAGGGACAACCCCCGCAGGCGCGGGGCCGACCCTTGCGGGCGAGGGTGGCGACGTGAACGGCCGGGACAACCCCCGCAGGCGCGGGGCCGACCGGTGCCGACTCGTTGGGAATGCCTGGGTGTGGGGACAACCCCCGCAGGCGCGGGGCCGACCCGGCGGGCAGCTCGTACGGCACCGTGACCCGGGGACAACCCCCGCAGGCGCGGGGCCGACGGTTCGGGCCACGGCAGCCCCGACAGGCGCTGGGGGACAACCCCCGCAGGCGCGGGGCCGACGGAAGCGACACGGTCGAGTCGGCGCAGCAGCGGGGACAACCCCCGCAGCAGCGGGGACAACCCCCGCAGGCGCGGGGCCGACGGCAGGCCAGCGCACAGGCCGCAGCTCGGCAGCGGACAACCCCCGCAGGCGCGGGGCCGACCCCTTCCCGGGGCGGCCCGCCCCTTGCCGCGGGGGACAACCCCCGCAGGCGCGGGGCCGACTGAGGCATGGCTCTACGGTCGGGCCAACTCGGCGGACAACCCCCGCAGGCGCGGGGCCGACGTCAGGGGGTCGAGGCGCTGGGAGTTCAGGAACGGACAACCCCCGCAGGCGCGGGGCCGACACCGAGGCATCCCGCCGGACCACGAACACGCTGGGACAACCCCCGCAGGCGCGGGGCCGACCAGGCACCCATCCCCGTCGAGCCACCGCCCGAGGGACAACCCCCGCAGGCGCGGGGCCGACGGGAGGTGGCTGGGGTTTCGTCACTGTGTCGAGGACAACCCCCGCAGGCGCGGGGCCGACACGCCGCCCGCCAGGACGCTCAGCCCGCAGTCCGGACAACCCCCGCAGGCGCGGGGCCGACTTCCCCCGACCAACGACCAGGCACTCGCCACGGGGACAACCCCCGCAGGCGCGGGGCCGACACGGCCTTCCGGCACGCGTCGGAGCGGTACCGCGGACAACCCCCGCAGGCGCGGGGCCGACTGTGTTGATCCAAGCATCAAACGGGCCGGATGGGGACAACCCCCGCAGGCGCGGGGCCGACTACCAGCCGGGCGCGATGAAGGGTGAGTCCTGGGGACAACCCCCGCAGGCGCGGGGCCGACCTATGACGAACTGACGGTCACCGAGCGCGCCTAGGACAACCCCCGCAGGCGCGGGGCCGACGTGCTGACGACGATTGCCGGGCTGGTCCTGATCGGACAACCCCCGCAGGCGCGGGGCCGACCCGTCACATCGTCCCCAAGGTCATCAATCGTGCGGACAACCCCCGCAGGCGCGGGGCCGACGAGTCGAGTACCTGCGGCCGGTGGAGCCCGAGGGGACAACCCCCGCAGGCGCGGGGCCGACCACGCCTGGCTCCGTACGTACGGCGGCGCCATGGGACAACCCCCGCAGGCGCGGGGCCGACTGACAGCCAGGTGCGCAACGCGAGGAGCATGGGGGACAACCCCCGCAGGCGCGGGGCCGACCATGACCACCACGCAGTTTCCCTTCCTGATGCGGGACAACCCCCGCAGGCGCGGGGCCGACAGAGCGGCGAACGCGACCAGGCGATGGGCCTGCGGACAACCCCCGCAGGCGCGGGGCCGACATCGCCTTCAGGGCGACGGCGGCGGCCTCGGCCGGACAACCCCCGCAGGCGCGGGGCCGACCCGGACTGGGTCTCTATGGCCTGACGCGCGGCGGGACAACCCCCGCAGGCGCGGGGCCGACGCCAGACCCACCGCTGCCGCCCCGGCCGCCATTGGACAACCCCCGCAGGCGCGGGGCCGACCCGGGCGTAGCCCAGCGCCTCGTAGAACAGCGGGGACAACCCCCGCAGGCGCGGGGCCGACGTTTGGCCCGGGAGTGGGGCTTGTCGGCGGGCAGGACAACCCCCGCAGGCGCGGGGCCGACCGGTCACTCAGCTTCCCGCAGCTGTCCCAAGGCGGACAACCCCCGCAGGCGCGGGGCCGACTTCTCGCGATCGTCGTATCCGGGGCTCTGGGGAGGACAACCCCCGCAGGCGCGGGGCCGACGCACACGAGCACGGCATCCACAAGATGCTCACAGGACAACCCCCGCAGGCGCGGGGCCGACCGTTCACCCTTGGCGACCCCGCAGGCGGGCGTCGGACAACCCCCGCAGGCGCGGGGCCGACGACGGGTTCCAAATCAGTCACCGGAATACCGTGGGACAACCCCCGCAGGCGCGGGGCCGACCGGGCGCGGGCCTGCCCGATGTGCAGCTCAGCCGGACAACCCCCGCAGGCGCGGGGCCGACGGGCCCTCTCCAGCCGGAGGGCCCCTTCGCCCGGGACAACCCCCGCAGGCGCGGGGCCGACGGCCTCGCGGTCAGCATCACGGCGGTCTCTGAAGGACAACCCCCGCAGGCGCGGGGCCGACTCGGGGGCATTGGGGTAGAGGCTGGTCCAGCAGGGACAACCCCCGCAGGCGCGGGGCCGACGGCCTGGGCGTGGACGAGTGGGCGCCCACCGGGGGACAACCCCCGCAGGCGCGGGGCCGACAGCCTGCCCGAGGCGGCCGGCCGCGTCGCCCACGGACAACCCCCGCAGGCGCGGGGCCGACGGCAGCATCGAGGTCACCCCGATCCCCCGCCACGGACAACCCCCGCAGGCGCGGGGCCGACCCTCGGGTGTCTGACCCGCCGCCGCGCTGAAGCGGACAACCCCCGCAGGCGCGGGGCCGACAGCAGCGCCCGGCCGCGTTCGACGTCGATCCAGGGACAACCCCCGCAGGCGCGGGGCCGACTCCGCGCACGCGGTCGTGGGCGCCGTCGAGGAGGGACAACCCCCGCAGGCGCGGGGCCGACCCGGTGCGCCAGGCGCAGGACCGGGCGCAGCCGGGACAACCCCCGCAGGCGCGGGGCCGACACCGCGGCGTCCCCGGCCGGGGACGCCGTCGGCGGACAACCCCCGCAGGCGCGGGGCCGACGCCACATCAACCGCCACGGACGGGACGCCCGCCGGACAACCCCCGCAGGCGCGGGGCCGACTCGGGGGGGCGGGGCCCGGTGACCGGACGCTCAGGACAACCCCCGCAGGCGCGGGGCCGACCGGATCTGCGAGGCGGAGAGCCAGGCCCAGCGGGGACAACCCCCGCAGGCGCGGGGCCGACCGTCTGCGCTGTGCACGTCCCCGACGCAGGCAGGGACAACCCCCGCAGGCGCGGGGCCGACGTACTCCTTACATGTCGGTAGCGGCCCGCACGAGGACAACCCCCGCAGGCGCGGGGCCGACAGCGGGTACCTGAAACCCGAGTCGACGCGGATCGGACAACCCCCGCAGGCGCGGGGCCGACGGGGCCAGCGAGACGGCGATCCAGCTGGGGCGGGGACAACCCCCGCAGGCGCGGGGCCGACCACCGCAGTGCCCTGCGCGACTGCTTCGAGGGCGGACAACCCCCGCAGGCGCGGGGCCGACCGGGATCCGGTGGACAACACGGACGGTAGGCTGAGGACAACCCCCGCAGGCGCGGGGCCGACGTCCTGGGCACCCTGGAAATCTGCGCCGAGCACGGACAACCCCCGCAGGCGCGGGGCCGACCACTGAGAGCCTGCGAGGTCACCAAATGCCCAGGGACAACCCCCGCAGGCGCGGGGCCGACCCCGGGACACGGCGGCGGACACCGCGCGGCCGGGGACAACCCCCGCAGGCGCGGGGCCGACGGCAGCAGCAGCCCCTGGAACCAGCCCCAGGGGGGACAACCCCCGCAGGCGCGGGGCCGACCCGGCCCCCGCCCCGGCGCAGGTTACCGAGCAGGGACAACCCCCGCAGGCGCGGGGCCGACGCTTTCTGACCTGCGATCTTATCCGGTGATTGCGACGTTTTCGTTCAGTTGCGATCTGGCTTCGGGCGGCTTAGACACTCTGTTGGCGAAGGGGCTGGAAGGAGTCATGAGGGGCAATCTTGGGTCGTTGTCAGTGGTGTCGTCTAGTCTCCGAAGCCAGCTTACAAAGGTGGAGGACGGCGTGACCGACAGCGATTTGCGAGCCGGTGGAAGGCGCTGCAGCCTCGATGTTCTCGGAGTGCTGTGGGGGAAGTCTGAGGAGAAGGCCGGCGGCAGGATGAATCTCCTGTTGTCGCACCTTCTGGACACGGCGGCTGTGGCGGAGCGTCTCTGGGACGGTTTCGTTTCGCCGTCCACCCGGCGGATGTTGGACGCGATCGCCGGGGGCGCGGGCAGGGGGCGTTTCCTGTTCATGTGGTTATGTGGCATTCATGACTGTGGGAAGGCTACGCCCGCTTTTCAGTCCATGTGGCCAAAGGGTGCGCTGGCTGTGCGTGCGGCCGGGTTGGGCTGGCACGAAGGCACGGTTTCGAAGAATAAGTGGCGGCACGATCGCGCGGGGGCGTATGTGTTGCGTGCCGTGCTTCCGCAGGCCGGTTGGTGCGATGAGCATGTGGAGTGGGTGTGGCCGCTGGTTGCTGGGCACCACGGTGCGTTCCCCGGTCATGGCGCTACGGAACCGCCCCGCAAGGGGCGAGGAGAGTTGGCCGGCCGACCTCCTTGGGCCGAGGCGCAGTGGTCCTTGGTGGAGCGCTTCACCACGGAGCTTGGCTTCGATGACCTGACCGACGTCGAGCCCTCCAGGGTCCCCTCGCGTGCCGCGCAGCTGCATCTGAGCGGTTTGATCGTGATGGCGGACTGGATCGCGAGCGACGAGCGGCATTTCCCGGGCGTTGACAAGCTGTCGGATGTGAGTTTCGGCGGAGCGAGGAAGCGGGCCGGACGAGCCTGGGAGGAGCTCGGGTTGCGAGGCGGTTGGGGGCGGTTGGACGAGCCCGGTCCGGAGTCGTTCCGCGACCGGTTCGGGCATGAGCCTCGCCCTTCCCAGACACTGGTCATGGAGGCTGCCCGTCGCATGGAAGCGCCTGGCCTTCTGGTGGTTGAGGCACCCATGGGGGAGGGCAAGACCAAGGCTGCGCTGATGGCGGCCGAGATCCTGGCCGCGAGGTTCGGCGCGGACGGTGTGTTCGTGGGCATGCCGACGCAGGCCACCAGCGACCCGATGTTCGGGCAAGTCCGGAACTGGGTCGGGGCCATCGATGAAGAACTCGCCTCGCAGGTCGCGCTGCTCCACGGCAAACGGATGTTCAACAAGGAGTGGCGCTGTTTGTTGGAAGGTGGTGCGGACGGGGTGGGAGCCACGTTCGGAGGGATCGACGAGTACGGCGAGTGTGAGGACGACGACCTTTACGGAGACGGCGTCTTCGCTCTGCGTGGAAGCCCTGCTGAGCAGGTGTCACGTGGGCCTGCCGAGTGGTTCCTCGGGGCCAAGCGTGGCTTGCTGTGCCCGTTCGTGGTGGGAACGATCGATCAATTGCTGTTCGCCGCAGCACGGACCAAGCACGTGATGCTGCGGATGGCCGGTCTGGCAGGCAAGGTCGTGGTGCTGGACGAGGTACACGCCGCAGATGTGTACATGTCTCAGTTCCTCGTGGAGGGAGTGCGCTGGCTCGGCCAGGCCCAGGTGCCGGTGGTTCTGCTGTCCGCGACCCTGCCGCCACAGCAGCGTCAGGAGCTTGTCGACGCCTACCTGGCCGGCGCCGCCTCTCGCGAGGAGTTCACCGCGGAGGAGCTTCCCGAGCCGCGTGGCTACCCGTCGGTGACAGCTGCGTGGATGGCCGCCGACAGTGCGGGGCCGCGGTTCGATGTCACGGCCTGTTCCAGTTGGCGTGAGGACCTGAACGTGACCCTTGAACTCATGCCGGAGACCATTCCCGGCCCGATCGCCACCCACGAGGCGCGGGACGGCGCGCAGGCAATGGCCGACGCGTCGGTCTGCGCGTATCTCGGTGTCGCACTCGCCGACGGGGGATGTGCACTGGTCATCCGTAACACCGTGCACCGTGCCCAGACGCTCTACAGCACCCTGCGCAAGGAGTTCGGTGACGACGTGGTGCTGCTGCACGGCCGGATCGCGGTGGGGGCACGGGCAGACCGCACCGAGCGCTGCCTTCGTCTTCTCGGCGCTCCACAGCCCGACGGGACCAGCTCACGGCCCTCCCGGTTGATCGTGGTCGCGACGCAACTGGCTGAGCAGTCCTTCGACGTCGACGCGGACCTTCTTGTCACGGACTTCGCCCCGATCGACCTTCTGCTCCAGCGGATTGGACGCCTTCACCGCCATGACGGCGTTTTCCGCCCCGTGCGGCTCAAAGAGCCGCACGTGGTGATCACTGGCTTCGGCAAGCAGGCCGTACCAGATGGCATCTACGCGGACTTCACTACGGATCCGGCGCCAGGCCGAGACCGCGCGCCGCAGTTCCTCAGCGCGTCCGAGTTCATCTACGGCCGGCACCTTCTTGTTCGTAGCGCAGCGGCGGTGTTCAAAGATGTGGTGGGCAAGGAAGGCTGGAGTGTCCCCGGACAGGTGCCGGAGCTTGTCGCGGCGGTATACGGAGCGGCCGATGCCATAGTTCCGATGTCCTGGCGAGAAGACGCTCAGAGGGAGCGTCTGGAGTGGGAGGCGAAGCAGCGCGAGCGGGCTGAAAAGGCTGCCGGCTATCTCCTGACGCGACGTGGGGACAAAGAGGGCGTCACGCTCGCGGGCCTGCACTATGCATCCGTCCCAGGTGGAGGGAGAGACACCGACCTTGATGCCGTCGTACGCGACGGTGAGGCCAGTACGGAAGTCATCCTCGTGACCCACGATGGCCATACATACCGGACCTTGACAGGCAGAAGCCTGAGTGCCAACGGCGATGTCGCTGACGCGCTGCTGGATGAGGTGCTCGGCGGGACGGTGAGACTCCCGGTCGGGGTTTCCGCCGAAGCCGTCCAGAAGCTGTCGCCCCTGCCCGGCTGGCTGGGGCATACGAGGCTGGGGCACAACCTGGCTCTCATCCTCGACTCGCAGCGCAGAACGATGCTCGCGGAGCGGGGGGTGCACTACGACGATGAGTTGGGGTTGGTCGTGCAGAGCAGGGCCGCCGACGCACGCACCTGGACCTGAAAGGGGTGGCGAGGACCGGCTCCTCACCACCCTAAAGTCCCGGGTCAAGCGGGGCCCATCCGCCGGGCAGACGGAAAAGGGGAGCGCCCCCCGCCGGCGGAACTCGGTAGAGGTGCGGGGGCAGTCATTCATCTTCTCATTCGCACGCCCTGGGCGGGGGGAGTGTGCCACGCTTGTTCTTCGTTGGTGCAGTACGTAAAAGCTTGTGGGGAAACCGAGTTGTTCAATTTGCAGGACGAGCCGTGGATGCCCGTACGTCCGGCGGCCGGGGCACAAAGAGACAGTCCGCCGGATGGCGGGGCGAACGCGGTCGGCCTACGCCGGCTGATTCTGGACGCGCAGGAATTCCAGGATCTCGTGGTCGATCTGCCGACACAGAAGCCGGCGATCTTCCGTCAACTCCTACTCCCCGTCGTCGTGGACGCCCTAGGCTGCCCGCGCAACAGCACCGCGTGGACAGAAATGTTCAAGGCGGGGCGCTTTTCGCCCGAGCAGCGGAAGATTCTGACCGCTTATCTGGACGACCATCACCAGCTCTTCGATCTGTTCGATCCCGTCGCACCATTCGCGCAGGTTGCCGGGCTTCGTACGGCGAAAGACGAGACGAAGGGATCTGCCCTCCTGGTGGCAACGGCGGCCACAGGTAACAATGTGCCGCTGTTCTCGTCCCGCACCGAGGGCGATCCACTGGAGCTGACTCCCGCGCAGGCCGCTCGCTGGCTGTTGCACACACACTGCTGGGACACCGCGGCCATCAAGACCGGGGTGGTCGGCGACCCGCGCGTGAAGTCCGGCAAGACGACCGGCAATCCGGTGGGCCCTCTAGGGCAACTCGGCGTCACCTTGCTCCGAGGGCGCACCGTTTACGAGACATTGCTGCTGAACATTCCCTTCGGACAGGCACCCTTGTCGGACGACCGCCCGCAGTGGCGCCGCCGGGAGACGCAGGGCGACATCGGAGTAACCCTCTCGTGTGCCACGTCTGCCTGGCAGTCCCGGGCCGCTCGCGGCCTGCTGGACCTATGGACCTGGCAGTCGCGCCGTATCCGGCTGATCGCCGAAGAGACGCCATCAGGGCTACGTGTCAGTCGGGTTGTCGTGGCCGCCGGCGATCGGCTGACCACCACTCCGCATGACACCGAGCCGCACACAGCGTGGGTCACCGAGCGCCTCACCCCTCGCGGTAGGAAGAACGCCAAGAGCACAGGGACTTCTTCGGTGCACCCGCGCAGGCATCGACCCGGACGTGCGGCATGGCGTGGACTAGAGGCGTTCCTGGCTGTCGGCAGCCGTACGGAAGAACTCCACGCGACGACGAAGCGCTCCGGCTTCCAATCCAGCCAGCTGCTTCGTCAGCTCGCCGAGGTCTGGAAACGGATGCCACCGGCGTATCCGCTACAAGTCGAGCTGACAGGTATCGCCTACGGCAACCAGTCAGCGGTGATCGAGGACATTTTCTTCGACGAGATGCCGCTGCCGCTCACGGCGCTGGACCCTGACGGAATCGTCTACGGCACTCTTCTGGAGGCCACCGACCAGGCCGAGAAGCTCGCCACAGCTGTCAACCACCTTTCCGGCGACCTGCGAAGAGCAGGGGGTAGCGAGCCGATCCCCTGGGACAAGGGACAACGCCCCGGCGACACGCTGCTGCACGCTCTCGACCCCATGGTCCGCCGGCTTCTGACAGGCCTCCGGAAAGTCGGCGAGGACTTCGACCTCTCGGAACGTGGCCTTGAAGCATGGGAGCAGAAAGCCGGGAAGGAAACGTGGAAGGTGGCGGAGCACATTTTCTCCACCGCTGCCCCAGGGCTTTTCACCGGGCGGACCGTGACCAAAGACGGCAAGGAAACCGTGTACCGGCTCAGCACGGCCGAGGCCGACTTCCGGGAACGCCTGGACGCGATTCTTACCCGCCGAGCCGCAGCACGCAAGGACCGTTGAACCACCCCGTCCGGAAGCTGACAGGACTCCGCAACATCATCACCCACGTTCGAGCGTCTTTCCGTTGAAAGGACCGCTGTGTCCACCCTCCCACTACCCGCCCCTGCGCCGACGCGCCCTCGGTACTGGAACCGGCACGTCGACAGTCACGGCAACTGGCGCATCGACCATGCCAGCGGCGCCAAGATGCACACCCCCGGAGAGGAACTGAGCGACCTGCGGGCCGGCCTGGGACAAACGGCGTTCACCGTGTCCCAACTCTGGCCTTACTACACCACTCCGACTGACGGCCGGGTCACGCCCGAACTCGAAGCAGAACATGCCGCCCTCGCCCTCTACGGCCTCCACCAACAGAGCCAGAACCGCCCCATGCATAGACGTGGCGTCAGCGCGGGAGCAGCACTTCGCGCCCTGCGCCGCAGCGGTCGATACAGCGAGGCAGCTCTGGACGGGCACGTCGCCGCCACCGTGCAAACCACCACTGTGGCCGCACTGGTCTACCGATTGCGAGGACTCATCACCCAACTGCGCTCCGTGGAGCAGCCACTCGACTACGACCAGCTACTCACGGATATCCAGCGCTGGGATTCTCCTGTCGTCCGAAACCGGGTGAGGCGTGAATGGGGTCTCGCTTACCAGGTCGTTGAACGCGGAAACCGGTGACGAAGCAGCGACTCGGACTCCTGTCGCCCATGCCGTCCGATAGTTCCCGCTTTCCTGACAAAAACGGCTGCCCAATCCGCAGCCACGTTGCCACAGCGCGTCAGCAGAAACCGCCGAAGCGCCCAGACGCCAACTGATCGACCGGAGGGACCACTATGACACCGCCCAAAGCCCGTACCTACATCGATATTCACATCCTGCAGACGGTACCGCCGGCCAACCTCAACCGGGACGATCAAGGCAATCCCAAAGACGCATACTTCGGTGGAGTGCGCCGCTCGCGGGTTTCCTCACAAGCATGGAAGCGCTCCACCCGTACTCACTTCGCCGAGCGAATCCCGAAGCAGGACCTCGCCACTCGCACCCGCCGCATCAGCACCGCGCTAACGGAACGGATCGTCGAAGGCACAGATCTGGAGACCGAAGCCGCAGCCCGCCTGGCCGCCGCCCTCCTGGCACAGCTGAAAATCAGCGCGGGCAAGAAAGAAGGCGACACCGCGTACCTCTTCTTCTACGGCCGGCGTCAGCTCGACGCCGTCGCCGCGTTGGTACGGGACCGTGCGGTGCAGCTCTCCGAACTGGAGGACACCGAACTCGCCGACGAGATCACAAAGATCCCCGTACGGGAGCAGTTCAACGCCGGTCACCCCATGGACGTCGCACTGTTCGGGCGCATGGTGGCAGACATTCCTGCACTCAACGTCGACGCGGCAACACAGGTCGCCCATGCACTGTCAACCCATGCGGTCGAGTTGGAATTCGACTACTTCACCGCGGTCGACGACGAGCAGAAAGAGGAAGAGACCGGAGCCGGCATGATCGGAAATATCGGCTTCAACTCCGCCACCCTCTATCGCTACGCCACCGTCGGGCTGCACCAACTCCTGCACAACCTCACGGACGAGGAAGCAGCTGTCACCGCCGTCGAGGAATTCGTGACATCCTTCGCGCGCTCCATGCCCACCGGTTACGCCAACTCCTTCGCCCACCGCACCCTTCCCAGCATGGTTGTCGTCGTTGTGCGAACCGACCAGCCCGTCAATCTTGTCTCCGCCTTCGAGGAGCCGGTCGCGGCGTCCTCGGGCATTGCCGCAGCATCCGCCCGAAACCTGGCACGTGAACACGCCAAAGCGGTCCGCGCCTGGGGTGACACACCAGAATTCACCGGTTTGTGTCATACCTTCGCCGACTCCAGCGATACGGCCGAACTGCTCACGAGCACCTTCGGTGAGACCCGCGCTTTCCCGCAACTGCTCAGCGACCTGCGCGTACACCTCGTCGACACCCTCAAGCAGGCAGCCCGATGACATCCTTCCAGCCCGAGTCCCCCTCCGACGGCGAGGCCGTCCTGCTGCTGCGTCTCGCGGGGCCAGTTCAGGCATGGGGTACGCGCAGCGCCTTCAACCGCCGTGAGACGGGTGCCGAACCCACCAAATCCGGGGTGATCGGGCTCCTGGCCGCTGCGGCCGGACTCGCCCGTGAGGACCCCCTCGACGAACTTCTCCCCCTCAGGCTGGGGATCCGTGTCGACCAGCCCGGAACCTTGCTGCGGGACTACCACACCGTCAGCGACTACCGTGGCCGCCCACTACCTCAGGCCGGGGTAACGGCCAAAGGCATCCAGAAGCCGACCTCGCCGGTCAAACTGACCCACATCACGACACGCTACTACCTACAGGACGCGATCTTCCTCGCCGCCGTCGCCGGCCCGTACGGCCTACTGAACACCCTCGACCAGGCCGTCAGGGCACCCGCCTTCCCGCTCGCACTGGGCCGCCGTTCCTGTCCGCCGACCCAGCCCGTCTCTCTCGGGCTGCGCGAGGCCACCCTCGAAGACGCGCTGCGTGAGGAGCGCTGGCAGGTGTCACGGCAGTCCGGCGAGCAGTTCGCCGCCCAGCTCGGGCGCGACCGGCAGCTCGACCGCCCGCTCTACCCAGCCCGCATCGACCGCTCGGCGACCCTCGAAGACCCAGATGGCGACGACGTCCTCCACGACGCCCCGGTCTCCTTCGACCCGCATCTGCGGACCTTCACCAGCCGACGCGTACGGCACACCTGGCTGAGTATCCCTACCTCCTTCCCGAATCCGGACGACACCACCAACGGCTCGGACGACGAAGCCGGCCACGACCCCTTCGCCCTCCTGGGCTGGTGAGCACCTTGACCTACCTCTCCCGCATCCGCATCAACCCGCTCCGCGCCGAAAGCAGGAAACTGTTGTCCAACCCACGCGCCATGCACGGCGCCGTCATGGGCGCCATCCCCGGCGACCAGACCAAAGAGCGCACTCTGTGGCGACTGGACGCGGACAATCCGCACCGGCCACATCTGTTCGCCCTCACCCAGTCCAAGCCCGACTGGACCCACGTCATCGAGCATGCCGGCTGGCCCAACGCCGAAGGCGACCACGCAGCAGTCCGCGATTACGCCCCACTCCTCGGCCAGATCGCGACGGGCCGGGAGTTCGCTTTCCGCCTGACCGCCAGCCCGGTGCAGAACACCAACTCGCCTCGGACACCCACCCCCACCCAGACCGCCCACCTGGAGGCCAACGCGGATCGCAAGCTCGTACGCGGCTTCCGCCTCGGCCACCGCACGGCCGCCGCCCAACTCGACTGGTTCCTCACCCGCACCGAGCGCTGGGGCTTCGCGGTCCCGGTCTCCCGTACCGACCCCGCCGCTCCCGGACTTGAACAACGTAAAAGCCCCGCTACTCATCTGGACGCCCCGGACAAGTCTGAGGCGGCGAACGACGGGCGGGAAGCCAACGCGCCTCGCGAAGTGCGCATCACGGGCCGCCACCGCCACTCCTTCCAGAAGAACGGCAAGGGTCCCCACGTCACCTTCCACAGCGCGATCTTCGAGGGACGTCTCTGCGTGACCGACCCCGAGGCGTTCACCGCCCGTCTCCTTGAGGGAATCGGCCCATCCAAGGCGTACGGATGCGGGCTGCTCACGCTTGCCCCCATCCCCGGACGGGAGGACTAGTCGTGGCTGACGTCTGGTGGAAAGCCGACCCACACGACCTGCACCGGATCGTCGACCGGGTATCCAGCGTCTACGTGGAACGAAGCCACCTCGACCGCGACGAGAACGCCGTGGTCGTCATCAACAAACGCGAAACCGTCCGTATCCCCGCGGCCATGATCGCCGTCATGCTGCTCGGGCCGGGCACCCGCGTCACCCACGGCGCGATCCGCCTCCTTGCAGACTCAGGCACCGCTGTCTGCTGGGTCGGCGAACAAGGCGTACGGATGTACGCGGCAGGCCTGGGCCCCAGCCGCGGCGCCGGCCTGCTCCACCGGCAAGCATGGCTCGTGACCCGTCCCAAGGAACGTCTCGGCGTCGCCCGCACCATGTACGGCATGCGATTCCCCGGCGAAGACGTCTCGCGAGCCACCATGCAGCAGCTTCGAGGCCGCGAAGGCGCACGTTTCCGCAAGCTCTACAAAGAACACTCCCGTCGCACCGGCGTCCCCTGGGACGGACGGGTCTACAAGGCAGGCGACGCCTTTGCCGCCGGTGACGACCTCAACCGCCTGCTCTCCGCCGCCAACGCCGCCCTCTACGGCATCTGCCACGCCGTCATCGTCGGACTCGGCGCAAGCCCCGGACTCGGCTTCGTCCACACAGGCTCCGCCATTTCTTTCGTCCTGGACATCGCCGACCTCTACAAAACGGAATACACCATCCCGCTCGCGTTCGACCTGGCCGCAAATGGCCTCACGGACGAACGTGACGCCCGCGTCGGCCTACGCGACCAGATCGCAGAACGAAAGCTGCTCAGCCGCATCGTGACCGACATCAAGAGCTTGTTGAACCCGCCCGGCACCGATTTCGACACGCCGGAAACCAGCGAGCTCTGGGACGAGCGGCTCGGCACGGTCTCCGCCGGAGTCAACTGGGCAGCAGATGCCTCGGAAGGACCAGCGAGCGACATCCTTGAAGCCGAATCAACACCCGACGAGACAGCGCAGCGCTCGGACTCAGCGAGCCTGATTGCCGCTGACATGGGTGATCACCACATTGCGATCATCGGACCGGACCTTGAAGGCCCGCCCTCTCCGGAAGAGCCCAAGAACAAGCCGGAGCAGCCTAAGTGACCGTCATCGTTCTCATCGCAGCCCCCGAAGGCCTCCGCGGGCACCTCACCCGCTGGATGGTAGAAGTCAACGCAGGCGTATTCGTAGGCAATCCCAACCGCCGCGTCCGCGACCGACTCTGGGAGCTCCTCGCCACTCGCATCGGCGACGGTCAAGCAGTCCTCGTCGAACCCGCCTCCAACGAACAAGGGTGGGCGATTCGAACGGCGGGCCGAGACCGATGGCGCCCGACCGATTTCGACGGACTCATTCTCTCGGCGCGCAACCGCCGCTAATCATTCCCCGTTGTCAGGTAACTCGTACTGCCAGGCGCAGGCACTTCGGTTGCCATATCGTTGAAAAACCCATGCCGGACGAAAGTCCACGGCCCCGCACAGCTGCTCTTTGCGGGGATGATTCTGCTCCGATCGTCACCTGCACCTCCAGGTGCGCGATGTGGCCCCGCCTCCGCGGGGATGTTTGTCGCTTTCGGAAGGCCGCTCAATCCCGCCTGGGACCGGGCGGCTTTTCTCATGGGTTCAAGGGCGATTGCCAGTTCGAGAAGAGTGAACCGCACCGGGGAAACGATTGGAGCGTTTGCAAGAAGAGCGCCTCATCGTGAGGTGCGGTGAGGGGTGAGGATAGTGAAATACGATTTTCCGGATGAGGGCCCTCCGGGCCGGCCGAGTCTCGATGTCTGGCACCTTGTGATTGGCCTACTTGGCCTGCTTGTTGCGGTCGTTGCCTGCGTGGCCGAGATCTCGCGATAGCGATCCGGTGAGGTAGGGAGGGGACAGGTCGCCTCGACAGGTCCTGCTCCGACCGCCTGCACTCGGTAGCAATCAAGCCTGCCACTGGTATGCCGACCTGCGGCTCGATCCTGGCTCGCGAGGAGTGCCCCCGACGCCACGGGATCTCCGACGACTTTCCGGAGGACAGTGTTGTGGGGCCAAGGGAACTCGTGCGGCGGGCTTGGCGAGTCAGACGTCGCCTCCGGGTCGTTGACTGGCCTGTTTCTTCGCGTTGGTCAGGTGATGAGCGTGACTGGCCCACGGCAAGGCCGCCCCGTGCCTGATCGGCGCGGGGCGGCCTTCTGCGGTTCGGTCATACCTGGGCGAGGCGGTTCGAGAGGTCGAGGGCGGCGCACAGGCCGAGTACCTCGTGGAGGGTCGGGCGGATCAGGCGCGGCCAGTCGTTCGGGACGGCAGACCAGGTGGCGAGATGTACCTCGGTGGTGGCGAGGCCCAGGTGGGCGGTGACGTCCCAGCCGGCGGGTGAGGCGGGCTCCCAGTGAAGGCGGATGCGGCCGAAGGGGAGCTTCGGGGTTTCGAGGTGAGCCAGGTGACGTCGAGCGATCGCCCGCCTCACCGACTGCATCAGCGCCACAGGCCGCTAGCCGGACCGGACTGCTCCGGAGCCGCGCCCCCGCACCGCGGATGGCGCGATTGCACCGGGGGCGGCGGATGCCCCGCCCACTCCTGCCGGCTTAGGCCCGAGATCGAGGGCACCGCATAACCACGATCAGCGCGATCACGTCTCGCCTTCGTCGTCCTCATCCAGCTCTGGCCCGTCCGGGTCGCGCAGCGGACGCAGGGCGCCGGCGGCCGGGAGGACGGGCGGAGCGTCGGACCGGGCGGAGTAGCCGAGGGGGTGGCTTTGGCGGTGGCCGGCGCCACCGCCACCCGGCTCGGTCGTTAGGCGTGCATGGCACGCTTTCGTCCGGCACCCGTGTCCACTGACCCCAGCGACCACACCGTTCGAGGAGTCGCCGCCCGGCTGCGGGCGGCCGCGGCGATCGACGCGGCCGTATGTGCTGGCGCTGTTCGACGCTCTGGCAGATGCCGCTGGAGCCCCGGTGGGAGGAGCACCTTGTGTGCCCCGCGTGCGCGGACCAGCTCCACACCGCCTACCGTGCCGCCCTCGCTCTCGCCTACGAAGCCGGGGCTTCCACCGCGTTGGACTGGTCGCGGGGCTGAAACGGTACTCAGTGCCCGGTGGGTCTCTGCCGGCGAGTCCTGGTGACAGCGTCACCGGGGAGACACGGTGAGCCAGCGTCGCCGGCCCCCGCGAACCGGTGCCCCCGCCGGTTGCGGATCATGCGGGCAGCCTCGTGCGGCGGGACGGTGGTCGGCCCGGCGGGGGCGGTGTTTCAGTGCGTCACGTTGTGCACCACGGGACGGGGTTGAAGTCCTCGATCCCGCCGACGGAGACCCACCGGGCGGGGACCCAGCCACCATCCCTCAGCCGGTACCAGATGTAGTTCCCCTGCACATTCCCGCCGTTGACCTTGCACACGATCTCGACGACGGCGCCGTACGGGATCGAGCCGATCGGAGGGGAATCCAGGCTCGGGTCCCTGCGCACGAGGACACCCGGTCTGACGGTGATCCGGCCCTGGTAGACGGTAGCCGTCTGGTCCTGGTCGGCCTGCGTGGTGATGGAGGCCGGTCCTGTCCGGTGGGTGTCGGCGGCGGCGGGAGTGGCCAGCGCCGTCCCGGCCAGCAGGACCCCGGCGAGCACGGAGACGATCCGGTGCCCGGTTTTCGGTAAGTTCATGGAGATTTCCCCAAGTTGTCAGTGAGTATCCGGGCGCTTCCCGGACGCGACACCTTCATGACACAGACCCAGCACGGCGGGGCTCGGTTCGTACGGGCGAAAAGCCGACTCCCACCCGGATGGGCGCGCAGCCCAGACACGGCGCCCGAACAGGCTCAGTCGAGCCGCACGGCGGGATCCGCCAGGGCCATGATGATCCACCGCAGGGACCCGTCCATCCTGCGCCCACAGTAGGACGCCCGCAGGGAGCACGGCATGCTCGCCGCCGCCCGCTGCCCCCTGCTCATCGCACGCGCCCATCGTTGCGCGCGCGATCGTGCCGGGCGGGCCCACGCCCCGCGAGATCGGTCTCCCCGACGCCACCAAGCTGCTGCCGATCGTGGGAACGACCGACGGAGCCACAGCTTCAACGGCGGACCGTGCCTGCGGTGGGGCCTGCACCTCATGTCAGTGATTCAGACTCGGCGCGCCCACCAGGAGAGATCCTTCGAGGCCGAGGGGTTCGGCAGGGTGCGAGCCCGAAAGTCCTCGTCCAGCGGCTCGATCAGACGTTCAAGAGCGCGGGAAGCCGGGGCTGAGAGCATGGCGAGGACTTCGTCCAGCAGTCCGCGGCTGCTGCGGCCACAGCACGCGCAGGGATGGAAGTGACGTTGGGCAGGGTCGCGGGAGGAGTTTGTCCATCCAGACAGGGCTTCCGCCACGGCTCCAGGCCACAGACCGGCGGCCGCCCAGTTCGCGGCTGTCGGTATCTCGATCTGAGCGATCTCCTGCTGCACGGTAGCTGGGAGGCCGGGAACGTAAGGCACGGACCTCCAGTGAGGTCGATGGCTGACGAGTAGCCGCAGGTTATGGGGCCGCCTGTGCGGCATGTGCTTCTTTTTTCGCAGGTCAAGCAGAGTGATTGCAGGTCAGGCTGGCAACCGGGCCGGCTTCGGGGCCAGCCTTCCTTCCACTCCGCAAACAGGAGGCATGGTGGCCCGGCCGCGCTCGTGGCCGGGCACCGGGCCACTGTGCGTGTTGTCAGCCGCTGATGATCGAGAACCCGATCACCACGCCCGCGGTGACACTGATCTTGCCGGGGGCGAGGTCGCCCTCGCCCCCGGCCCCGCCGGCTTGGCGGTGCCCGCGGTAGGAGTTCTGCAACTGATCGGAGTCCACGTCCTTGATGTGGATGACGGGGCCAAGCCGGACATCGGCAGCCTCCGCATACAGGGCCGCCTTCTCACGGGCAGCGGCTACCGCGGCCGCGCGCGCCTGGGCGCGAAGTTCCTGCTTGGTACTCACATCGAACTCGACACCGTCGACCTGGTTCGCCCCGGCCTCGACAACGTCCACGAGCACGGTCTCCAGGATGTCCAGCTCCCGCAACTCGATCACGAACGAGGCCGTGCACTCGTAGCCGAGGAACGTGCGCTCATTGCCGAAATTCCATGAGGACTTCAGGTCTAGGCGCGACGTGGACACGGCAGTGTCGGGGACTCCGTGGCCGCGCAGCACCTCCCGGATCTGGTTGACGCTGCCTCGCGTGACCTCGAACGACTCACCCGGCTTCTGCCTCGTCTGCTTGATGGCGACGCGAAGTCGGGCTACATCCGGCGTGGCATCCACGCTCGCCGTGCCGAACACGGATATACCCCAAGGCGTGCCTATGGACTGAGTACCGTTCATGCCGCCCATCCAACCAGGTTAGCCGATCCGCGAGGTGCGGATTTCAGGGCCGCCCGGCATCGCCTCGCTGATCGACCGCACTACCACCCATCAGCCTGAAGTGTGAACTCGCCCCAGCACGCCGGGTTGACAAAACAGATTCCACGCAATGCTGCGGATGGTCGACCCGGTCGACGACACCTACCGCCGGCAGATGAACCGGCAGCTCACTGGGCAGGAGTCCCGCCACAAGCCGGCCCGGGACGTGTGCCACGGCAAGCGCGGCACCATCCACCAGCCGTACCGTGACGGGAACCGGCAGGGCCCGGAGACACACAAACTATCGCCGACCACGGCCGAAGCGCGGTGGACACGCGGTGGTCGGCGGCATCTGGCCGAGCACGGCACAGCTCGAAGACGTGCTCCTTGAGGTGTGAGACGCCGCGGCCCCGCAGCAGGCCACCGACCGTCCCGGCTTCGTAGCTCAGGCTGCCTCGAATGCGCGGCGGATCAGCGGTCCCGCCTTATCCAGGTCAGCCGCCGACGAGAGCCGTACCTCCAGGTCACCCGTCCCGAGGTGGCCGATACCGCGCATGTCACGGGTGAAGCCTTCCTCCAGCTCGACCGTGTCCGGGTCGAGAGTGAGATACACCAGGATCACCCCGTACGACGGACGGAAGAGCACCGAAGCGCGGTTCACCATCCGCCGGTACGCGATGTAGTGGGCAAGCTGAGCCACCTCTACCTCGCCCCACGCGGTCAACGCCTCATCCAACTCTCCGTACAGATCCCGCAGACCCTCGGGAACACCGTCCGGCACAGCCCGAGACCTCTCACCGACGAGGGCCGCCTGCTGCCCCACCCGGCTGCGCCTGCGTGCCGGACCCGGGCTGGGAGACGCGGGTGAGGACTCGATCAGCAGCAGGCTCAACAGGCCCCCGTCGAAGACCCGGTAGCGCACCAGGTCGATCCGTCTGCGGTTCTCGTACACCGCCACCCGGTCATGGCGCGAGAAGTCGCCCGCGATGCACACCGCCCGCGCGTTACGCCAGTCGATCTCCTCGACCGCCTCGGAACCCAGCCGTTCCTTGACCAGCGCCTCGAACTCGTGACGTGCGGTGCACAGCCAGGACAGGTACGAGGCGGCCTGGGGCAGGACTCCGCTGTCCGCCGTCTCTTTGTACTCCACGACCACCGGAGCGCCATTCTCGTCCAAGCCCATGGTGTCGATCCGCCCCCGGTGCCACGGCCCCGTCGGGTACTCCGACGCCAGGAAACGGACGCCGAGCATCATCTCCATATCGCTCTCGACCCGGCGCTGCAGCTCCGCCTCCAGCGCCACCGTTGAACCCCGAAGCTCGACATTCCGACCGTTGGCATCCTGTCGGAACATCATCAAGTCGGCCATCAGCGTCCCCCCTCCACGATCAGTACAAGGGAAGCAATCGAAACCGGTGGAGGGGTATTCCAGGCCGGGGAGGAGCTGCCTGTCCTGGGATGGTGCACCACACTCGCCCAGCATGACGCACGGTGACGAGAGCCCTGGCGGTGCAGCAGCGACAAGTTCGGGGGCGTCAGCGTCCAGCCGCCCGGGGAAGACGAGTACTGGCGCCGTGCCTTCAGTCGAGGTCAGGGAATGAAGGAGGAGTCCTTGGTCTCAACCGGCGTCGTCAGAACCGGCGGCGGAGCGGTCAGTCAGCGGGCGCGAGCCTGCGGGCGGTGGCCGCCTCCCATCAACGCGGCACCTACCGGCTACGGTTGGAACACCTTTGGTCGCGTTTCCGTAGGGAGTGGAACCGATCACTGAAGGCACTGTGGAAGACGCACAACCCGTGCTGTAGCTCTTCTTGTCGCCTCCGGTGGCCAGCCGGTGGCCGGATGCCTTTGGGCGACGTAGCACGAGGCCGCACAGGCAAACAAGCTGTATGTGCTCTGATCAGGCAGAACAGCACCAGCCAGCACGACGAAGCAGCACGCAACATGATCGCTCACGGTCTTGTAATGCGTAGGTCCCGAACTGGAGAGCCAGGGACTTTTCAGGGACTTTCAGCTCTGTCGGGGGGATCTTCGAGGGACGTTCCGCAGTGCAGAGACGGAAGGCTCCGACAGAGTTGAAAGACCGGAGACGTCAGATCTCCGGCCACGTGAAGAGGCGCTTGATGTGGCCACCACTGAGTTGGGGCTGCGTCACGGGTCAGGCGCCATACGGACTGAAACAGCGCCTGACCACGTACTTCGCGGGCTCGGAGCCCCCGGTGATCCCCTACTACCGTCCGTCGAGCAGCCCGCCGGGCCCGTCAGTACGTGTAGAAGCCCGCCCTCGTCTTACGGCCCAGCCGCCCCGCGTCCACCATCCGCTGGAGCAGCGGGGGAGCGGCGTACAGCGCTTCCTTGTACTCGGCGTACATCGAGTCCGCGACCGAGGCCACGGTGTCCAGGCCGATCAGGTCGGCGAGCTTGAGCGGGCCCATCGGATGGGCGCAGCCCAGCTCCATGCCGTTGTCGATGTCCTCACGGCTGGCGATCCCCGACTCGAACATCCGGACGGCGGAGAGCAGGTACGGGATCAGCAGGGCGTTCACCACGAAGCCCGAGCGGTCCTGGGCGCGGATCGCGTGCTTGCCGAGCACCCCCTCGACCACGGCCTCGGCGCGGCGGAGCGTCTCGTCGGACGTCGTCAGGGCGGGGATCAGCTCGACCAGCTTCTGCACCGGGGCCGGGTTGAAGAAGTGGATCCCGATGACCTGGTCGGGGCGGGAGGTCGCGACGGCCAGCCTGACGAGCGGGATGGAGGAGGTGTTGGAGGCCAGGATCGCGTCGGGCCGGGTCACGACCTGGTCGAGCACCTGGAAGATCTCCGTCTTGACCTTTTCGTTCTCCACGACGGCCTCGATGACGAGGTCGCGGTCCGCGAACTCCCCGAGGTCGGTGGTGAAACTGAGCCGGCCGAGCGTCGCGTCCCGTTCCTCCGGCGTGATCTTGCCGCGCTCGGCGGCCTTGGCGAGCGAACTGTGCAGGCGGGTCCTGCCGATCTCCAGGGCCTCGCCGGTCGTCTCGGCGACCCTCACCTCCAGGCCGCTGCGGGCGGCGACCTCGGCGATGCCTGCGCCCATCTGGCCGCAGCCCACCACTCCCACGCGGGCGATATCGGTCAGGGTGTCGGTCACATCGTGCCTTTCGCTGGTCCGCGCCGATCCGCGCAGGTCGGTGCCGGATCGGTGACGGATGGGTCCCGGGTCGGTGGTTCCGGCAGGTCGCCCGGGTGATCCCGGCGCCCGCCCCGGACCGAGACGTTACTCCGCGCGGGTGTGTGGACGCCGGGCCGGGGCGGGCATGCTCAGCCCGTACGGCGGCCCGCTCCCCACCGCGGCGGGCCGCTGAATCCCCCCGGAATCCCCCCACAAGCAAGGGACGGAAGCAGATGCGGCGCACGCCGGAGAACACCCCACAGAACACCCCACAGAACGCCCCCCACAACACCCCACCACTGACCCCCCGGATCGGCACCTTCGGCAGACGGGGATTCATGGCGGCCACGGCGGCGCTGATGACCACGATGCTCACCTCCTCGGACGCGCTCGCGGGCGGGCCCGTGGGTCCCGACGGGCGGCACCGCTACGCGCGCCGGGACCTGCGCGGGGTGTGGGTCGCGACGGTCACGAACCGCGACTGGCCCTCCAAGCCCGGGCTCACCGCCGCCCAGCAGCGCGCCGAACTGATCGCGCATCTGGACACGGCCGTCCACCGCAAGCTGAACGCCGTCGTCTTCCAGGTCAGGCCCACGGCCGACGCCCTGTGGCCCTCGCCGTACGAGCCCTGGTCGCAGTACCTCACCGGGACGCAGGGCAAGGACCCGGGCTGGGACCCGCTGGGTACGGCGGTGCGCGAGGCGCACGCGCGCGGTCTGGAGCTGCACGCCTGGTTCAACCCGTACCGCGTCGCCATGCACACCGACCCGTCGAAGCTCTCCGCGAAGCACCCCGCCCGGGTGCATCCCGACTGGGTGCTGCCGTACGGCGGAAAGCTGTACTACAACCCGGGCCTCCCCGAGGTCAGGGCCTTCGTGCAGGACGCCATGCTGGACGCCGTGCGGCGCTACGACATCGACGCCGTGCACTGGGACGACTACTTCTACCCCTATCCCGTAGCGGGCCAGGTGTTCGAGGACGACGAGGCGTACGCACGGTACGGCGCCGGCTTCAAGGACAAGGCGGCCTGGCGGCGGGACAACACGGACCGGCTGGTGCGCGAGACCGCCGCGAAGATCAAGAAGCTCAAGAAGGACGTACGGTTCGGCATCAGCCCGTTCGGCGTGTGGCGCAACGCGGCCACCGACCCGCTCGGCTCCGACACCCGGGCCGGTGTGCAGACGTACGACGACCTGCACGCGGACACCCGGAAGTGGGTGAAGGAGGGCTGGATCGACTACATCGCCCCGCAGCTGTACTGGAACATCGGCTTCGCCGCCGCCGACTACGCGAAGCTGGTGCGCTGGTGGGACGGCGTCGTACGGGGCACCGGCGTCGACCTCTACATCGGCGAGGCGCTCTACAAGGCCGGCGACCCGGCGCAACCCGCCCCCTGGCAGGACCCGGCGGAGCTGTCCCGCCACCTCACGCTGGCGAAGGACTTCCCGGGGGTGGGCGGCCACTGCTTCTTCGCCGCGAAGGAGGTCCGCTCCGACCCCCTCGGCGCGATGACCCGCCTCGTGACGGACCACTACGGCAAGCGCTCGCGACTGCTGGGGTGAGAGGGCGGGGCGGGGCGCTCAGCCGCGGGCGCCCGCGCGTTGGGTGACGGCGATGCAGATGAGGACCGCGAGCGCCGCCGCGATGGCTGCCGGGGGGAGGTGTTCGCCGAGGAGGAGTACGGCCCAGACCAGGGTGAGCAGGGGTTGGGCGAGCTGGAGTTGGCTGGCGCGGGCTATGCCGATCGAGGCCATGCCCCGGTACCAGACGTACAGGCCGAAGAACGTCGAGACCGAGGCCACCCAGACGATCCCGATCACGCCGTGGGGCGACAGCCGTACCGGCTCGAAGGACAGGGCGGTCGCCGCGCCCGCCACCGAGAGCGGCAGGCATCCGATCAGCGCCCAGCCGATCACGTGCCAGCCGGGCATCTCCCTGGCCAGCCGCCCGCCTTCCGTGTAGCCGGCCGCGCACACCAGCAGCGCGCCGAAGAGGTACAGGTCGCCGGAGGACAGGGTGCCGCCGCTCTGCTGGACCGCGAAGGCGAGGACCACGGCCGCGCCCGCCACGGCGGCCCACCAGAACGCGCGGGACGGGCGGCGTCCTGTCCGCAGGGTCGCGAAGGCTGCCGTGGTCAGCGGCAGCAGCCCGACCACCACGGCCGCGTGTGCGCTGGTCGAGGTCTCCAGGGCCAGGGTCGTCAGCAGCGGGAAGCCGACCACGACCCCGCCCGCGACCACGGCGAGACCGGCCCAGTGCCTTCGCGCGGGCGCCGGGACGCGCAGCGCGAGCAGGAAGCCGCCCGCGAGGAGCGCGGCGAGGGTGCTGCGGACGGCGACCAGGGACCAGGGGCCGAAGCTCTCCAGGCCCCACGCCGTGGAGGGGAAGGTGAGCGAGAAGGCGAGGACGCCCAGCACGGCGAGGAGGGTGCCGGAGCGGGCGGAGGGTGTGGGGGCGGGGAGGGGCGGGCCGCCCACCGCTATCGATGTGTCCGTAGTAGCGCTATCCTGTGCCGTCATGCAAGAGCGTAGCAGTGTGCGGGAATTGGCCGATGTCCTGCGTGAGGAGCTGAACCGCTACCCGCCTGGTGGAAAACTGCCGTCCAGTCGCGTCCTGGTCGAGCGCCACCACGTCTCCCCGGTGACCGTCTCGCGCGCCCTCGCCCGGCTCGCCGCGGAAGGGCTTGTTGTCACCCGCCCCGGCGCCGGTGCCTTCCGTGCCGCCGCGCGCCCGACGGCCCCGCCGGCCGGTGACACCTCCTGGCAGGAGGTCACGCTGAGCGCCGACGCCCAGGCCGAACTCGTCCCCCGGGCGGTCGACGCCTCCGCCGTCCTGGTCACCCTCGCCGCGCCGGCGCCCGGTGTCGTGGAGTTCAACGGCGGCTATCTGCACCCCTCCCTCCAGCCCGAGCAGGCGATGGGCGCCGCCCTGGCACGGGCCGGCCGCCGCCCCGGCGCCTGGGGACGGCCGCCCGTCGAGGGCCTTCCGGAACTGCGCGAGTGGTTCGCCCGCTCGGTCGGGGACCGCTGCACCGCCGCCGAGGTACTGGTCACGGCGGGCGGTCAGAGCGCTCTGACCACCGCGGTACGGGCGCTCGCGCCGCCCGGCGCCCCCGTCCTCGTGGAGTCGCCCACCTACCCCGGCATGCTCGCCATCGCCCGTGCCGCAGGGCTGCGGCCCGTGCCCGTGCCGGTGGACTCCGACGGCGTACGGCCCGAGCTGCTCGCCGAGGCCTTCCGGGCCACCGGGGCACGGGTGTTCATCTGCCAGCCGCTCTTCCAGAACCCCACCGGGGCCGTGCTCTCACCGGAGCGCAGGCCCCAGGTGCTCAGGATCGCCCGGGAGGCCGGCGCCTTCGTCGTGGAGGACGACTTCGCCCGGCGGCTGGTCCACGAGGACGCGGGGCCGCTGCCCGCGCCGCTCGCCGCCGACGACCCCGACGGCGTCGTCGTGCACGTCAGCTCCCTCACCAAGGCGTCCTCGGCGAGCCTGCGGGTCGGCATGCTGGCGGCCCGGGGCCCCGTCCTGGAACGGCTGCGTGCCATCCACGTCGTCGACACCTTCTTCGTACCGCGCCCCCTCCAGGAAGCCGCCCTGGAACTGGTCGGATCCGCCGCCTGGAGCCGGCACCTGCGGGCCCTCGCGGGGGCCTTGAAGACCCGCAGGGACACCATGGCCACCGCCCTGCGCCGGGAGCTGCCCGAGCTGGCCGTACCGCACCTGCCCGCCGGCGGACACCACCTCTGGGTCCGGCTCCCCGACGGCACCGACGAGCCGGCCGTCGTCTCCGCCGCCCTGCGCGCGGGGGTGGCCGTCACGCCCGGCCGCCCGTACTTCAGCGCCGAGGCACCGGCCGCGCGGCTGCGGCTCAGCTTCGCCGCGGTGGCGGGTCCCGCGGAGATCCACGAGGGGGTACGGAGGCTCCGTACCGCCTGTGACGAGGCACTCGGGGTTGTCCGGGCCTGACGGCGGGAGGGTGGCGGGCCGTCGGCCGGAGGGGGGCGGACCGCATATGTCACGCCCATATCCCGAACCGTTTCTCCACCGGCCTTCGACTGACTCTTGACCAGGTCGCCGTTCGGATCCACGATCACGGCCATGAGTGTTCAGGTCACCTTGGTCGCCGCCGCGCGCAGCTCGGACCTGTACGACGAGCGCTTCGACGAGGACCGCCCTCTGGACCGGATCGGCTGGCACGAGATCCAGCTCGTGGCGCACAGCCTGGTGCCGCTGGCCGCCGCCGATCTCCGCTACTGCTCACCCACCCCGCGCAGCCGTGCCACCGGCGACGCGCTGGGCTACGCGCCGATGGCGCAGCCCGCCCTGCGGGACTGTGACATGGGCCGCTGGCGCGGGCTCACCTTCGCCGAGGCGGCTGCGCGTGAACCGGCCGCCGTGGACGCCTGGCTGGCCGACCCCCGGGCCGCCCCGCACGGCGGCGAACCGCTGCTGGCCTTCATCTCCCGGGTGGGCGGCTGGCTGGACACCAGGCCCGCGCAGGACATCATGGCGATCGTGGCGGTGGCGGAACCGGCGGTCGTACGGGCGGCGGTGGTCTACGCGCTGAACGCACCGCCGCGTACGTACTGGTACCTGGACGTCCGCCCGCTCTCCACCGTCACCCTCACCGGCGCCCCCGGCCGCTGGAACCTGCGGCTGGACGCGGGCCCGTGAGGTGACACGGGCCCGGGACGTACAGGCCGCCTCTGACGCACGGGCCGCCTCTGACGTACAGGCCGCCCCTGACGTATGGGCCGCCTCTGACGTACGGGCCGTTCCTGACGTACGGATCCCACCGCCCGCTCAGGCCGCGCCCAGCGTCTCCAGGATCTGCTCCCCGTACTTCGCCAGCTTGTTCTCCCCGACCCCGTTCACCGTGCCCAGTTCCGCCAGCGTCGACGGGGACAGCACCGCGATCTCCCGCAGCGTCGCGTCATGGAAGATCACGTACGCGGGCACGCCCTGCTCCTTCGCCGAGGCGGCGCGCCAGGCACGCAGCGACTCGAACACCGGCACCGCCTCGGCCGGCAGGTCCACCGGAGCCGCGCGGTTCCTGGCCGTCTTCTCCGCGCGCGCCGGGCGCGGGGCGCTCTCGGGCTCCCGTCGCAGGACGACGGGCCGCCGCCCGCCCAGCACCTCCGCGCTGTCGTCCGTGAGCGCCAGCGTCCCGTACTCGCCCTCGACGGCGACGAGGCCCTGCGCCAGCATCTGCCGGGCCACACCGCGCCATTCCGCCTCGCGCAGCTCGGTGCCGATGCCGAAGACGCTCAGCGCGTCATGGTCGAACTGGATGACCTTCGCGGTCTTCTTGCCCAGCAGGATGTCGGTGATCTGCCCGGCGCCGAACTTCTGGTTGCGCTCCCGCTTGAGCCGTACCACCGTCGAGAGGAACTTCTGCACGGGCACCGTGCCGTCCCAGGACTCCGCCGGGGTCAGGCACGTGTCGCAGTTCCCGCACGCGGTGCTCTCCTGGCCGAAGTACGCCAGCAGGCGCACCCGGCGGCACTCGACCGTCTCGCACAGCGCGAGCATCGCGTCGACGTGCTCGCCCAGCCGCCGCCGGTGCGCGTCGTCGCCCTCCGAGGTCTCGATCATCTTTCGCTGCTGGACGACGTCCTGGAGCCCGTACGCCAGCCAGGCCGTGGACGGCAGCCCGTCACGCCCGGCGCGGCCGGTCTCCTGGTAGTACCCCTCGACCGACTTGGGCAGGTCGAGGTGGGCCACGAACCGTACGTCCGGCTTGTCGATGCCCATGCCGAACGCGATCGTCGCCACCATGACCAGCCCGTCCTCCCGCAGGAAGCGCGACTGGTTCGCGGCGCGCGTCCGGGAGTCCAGACCCGCGTGGTACGGCAGCGCGTTGACGCCGTTCTTCACCAGGAACTCGGCGGTCTTCTCGACCGACGCGCGCGACAGGCAGTAGACGATCCCCGCGTCCCCGGGGTGCTCGGCGCGCAGCAGCTGCAACAGCTGCTTCTTGGGATCGTTCTTCGGCGCGATGCGGTACTGGATGTTGGGCCGGTCGAAGCTCGCGACGAAGTGCCGCGCGTCCTGGAGCTTGAGCCGGGACGCGATCTCCGTGTGCGTGGCCTCGGTGGCGGTCGCGGTGAGCGCGATGCGCGGTACGTCCGGCCAGCGCTCGTGCAGCGCGGACAGGGCGAGGTAGTCGGGGCGGAAGTCGTGGCCCCACTGGGCCACGCAGTGCGCCTCGTCGATCGCGAACAGCGAGATCGTGCCGCGCTCCAGCAGCCGTACGGTCGCCTCCACGCGCAGGCGCTCCGGGGCGAGGTAGAGCAGGTCCAGCTCCCCAGCGAGGAACTCCGCCTCCACCATGCGCCGTTCGTCCAGGTCCTGCGTCGAGTTCAGGAACCCGGCCCGCACCCCGAGCGCCCGCAGCGCGTCGACCTGGTCCTGCATGAGCGCGATGAGCGGCGACACCACCACACCGACCCCTTTGCGGACCAGCGCGGGGATCTGGTAGCAGAGCGACTTGCCCCCGCCGGTCGGCATCAGCACGAGCGCGTCACCGCCGTCGACCACGTGGTCGATGATCTCCTGCTGGCTCCCGCGGAAGGAGTCATAGCCGAAGACGCGGTGCAGCACCCGCAGGGCGTCGCTCGTCCCCGCGTCGCTGATCTCAGGGCCGCCGACCTCAAGGAGGGGGCCGATGTCGGAACCGGTGCCGGGAGTGCTCATTCGCCGAGTCTACGAGGATTGCCGACCCCGCTTCCCGGCCTGTGGACAACTCCGGCCCGCACCTGTGGACAACTGCCGGGGAGCAGCGATCCGGTAAGGCCGATCAGCGATCAGCCCCGCTTACTCTTCTCCTCCCGCTCCCTCTTCCCTTCCCGCTCCCTCTTCCCTTCGCGCTCCCCCTCCCGCTCCACCGGAAGCCACAGCTCGGCGTCCGCCTCCGTCCCGTCCGGGGACAGGCGGGTGCGCAGGATCTCCGGACCGGGGCGGGTGCGGTACGGGTTCGAGGGGAACCACTCCGCGTACACGTCCCGCCACAGGTGCTGGATCGCCTCCGGCACCGGCCCCGAGGTGGTGAAAACCGCCCAGGTGCCGGCCGGGACGGCGAGGGTGGTGGTGCCCTCGGGGGCCGCCGCGGAGGTGATCACCCCGTGGTAGTAGTCCAGCTCGGTGCCCTCGGCACGGCCGGGGTCCAGGTCGTCGCAGACCGCGACGGTGCCATGGGGTTCGTGGTCCGACAGTTTCTCCAGGCTCTCCCGCACGCCCGGGTCGATCCCGCGGACAAAATCGATGATGGCCCGGTTCGGCCCGACGTGCACCAGAGGGACCCGGGCCTTGAGGCCGACGACGGTGAAGTCCGGCCTGTCCACGACGCGATAGCGCATGCTGTTGCTTCCTTCGACGGTGAGGCGGAAGGTCAACCGGGGCTGAGAGACGAGCGCGGCGCCGGTACGGCGGGCCTCGCCGGGCCCGACGCCGTGCACGGTACGGAACGCCCGCGCGAACGCCTCGCCCGAGCCGTAGCCGTACCGCACCGCGATCTCCAGCAGGGAGTCACGCCCGCCGAGCACCTCGGCGCCCGCGACGGTGAGCCGCCGGCGCCGTACGTACTCCGAGAGCGGCATGCCCGCGAGCGCGGAGAACATCCGGCGCAGGTGGTACTCGGAGGTGGCCGCGGTGCGCGCCAGCGCGGCGACGTCGACGGCCCCGCCGAGGCCCTCGATCTGCTCCATGGCCCGGTTCAGCCGCTCCAGCATGTCCGGTCCCCTTCCTCTTGACGACCACCACGCTAGGAGGCGCGCGCCCTGCCGGACCCGACATCCTGTGCCCGTTCCTGTCGGGTATGGCGCCGGCTGCCGCCGTCCGGCCCGGGCCGGGGTACCTCCGGTGGCACCTCGACGGGACGGAGGACCGTCAAGGAGTCCTCCTGGCGGGCCACCATCGCGAAGGGGAACCTGTCGGTCTCCAGGCAGAGGTCGACATCGTCCGGGTGGTAGCCGCTCCGCAGCCCACCGGCGAGGTCCGCGGCGGCACGCGAGGTCCTCGCGCGGTGGAGGTACGGGGCCACGTCGACCTCGCCTCCTCCCATGCACCGGCCGATGTACTCGGCGCAGGCCAGGTCCTCCTCGGCCCGGCCCTCCTCGCCGGTGACCACGAACGTCACCGGACCGGAGCCCTCGCCGCGCAGGAACCGCGCGGTCGGCCCGGCCACCACGAAGCTCGCGCACAGGACCAGGGGCGCGCTTGCCACGGCCAGCGCGCCCACGGTTCCCGCCGTCGTCTTCTGCACCAGCGTGCGGCCGGCGAACTCGCGTGACCGCAGCAGGCCGGGCGAGTTCACCGCGTCGAAGCCCGCCGCCGGCGCCCCGTCCTTCAGGGCCAGCCAGCCGGAGTGGCTCTCCTTCAAGGCGAGCGCCTCACTCTCCGTCGAGGCGAGGACGATCCTCTCGACGCCACGCGCGAAGGCCCAGGCGGCCACGGTGAAGGCGCGCATGACGTCGATGACGACCGCGACGCGCGGTACCCCGCTCAACTCCGGTATGCCGACGAAGTGATGATCCATGGCGCCATTGTCGCCGGTGCGGCCGACCTCGACCGGGGTCGGCCGCACCGGGTTTTGGGCCGGTGCGACCGTCGGAGAACGCGGTGGCTCGATACTCGTACAGGGCCCGCACCGGCGATCCTGCCGGCGGCCACCGACAGCGCCCGGCCACCGATCGGCATTGCATAAAGCTGCGGGGGAACGTATAGTCATGCCATTGCAGAGGAGGGCTCTTCGATGGTGGCACAGACGGTACGCGTAGCGGTGGCCGGGGCGAGTGGGTACGCGGGCGGGGAGTTGCTGCGGCTGCTCCTCGGGCATCCCGGGGTCCGTATCGGCGCCCTGACCGGTAACTCCAACGCCGGGCAGACACTCGGCGGCCTGCAACCGCACCTGCTGCCGCTGGCCGGCCGGGTGCTGGAGGCGACCTCCGCCGAGGTGCTCGCCGGGCACGACGTCGTCTTTCTCGCGCTGCCGCACGGGCAGTCCGCCGCCGTCGCCGAGCAGCTCGGGGACGAGGTCCTCGTCATCGACGTCGGCGCCGACTTCCGGCTCAAGAACGCCGCCGACTGGGAGAGGTTCTACGGCTCCCCCCACGCCGGCACCTGGCCCTACGGGCTCCCCGAACTGCCGGGCGCCCGCGCCGCGCTGGAGGGGTCCAAGCGTGTCGCGGTGCCCGGCTGCTACCCCACGGCCGTCTCCCTCGCGCTCTTTCCCGCGTACGGAGCCGGGCTCGCCGAGCCCGAGGCCGTCGTCGTCGCCGCGTCCGGCACCTCCGGCGCGGGCAAGGCCGCCAAGCCGCACCTGCTGGGCTCCGAGGTCATGGGCTCCATGTCGCCGTACGGCGTCGGCGGCGGGCACCGGCACACCCCGGAGATCGTCCAGAACCTCAGCGCCGCCGCCGGCGAGCCCGTGACCGTCTCCTTCACCCCCACCCTCGCCCCCATGCCCCGCGGCATCCTCGCCACCTGCTCCGCCAGGGCCAGGCGCGGCACCACGGCCGGGGACGTACGGGCCGCGTACGAGAAGGCCTTCGCGGACGAGCCGTTCGTCCACCTGCTCCCCGAGGGACGCTGGCCCGCCACCGCGTCCGTCTACGGTTCCAACGCCGTACAGATCCAGGTCACGTACGACGAACACGCGCACCGCATCATCGCGATCAGCGCCATCGACAACCTCACCAAGGGCACGGCCGGCGGCGCCCTCCAGAGCATGAACATCGCCCTCGGCCTCCCCGAGGACACCGGACTCTCCACGATCGGAGTGGCACCTTGAGCGTCACCGCAGCGCAGGGATTCACGGCGGCGGGCATCGCCGCCGGGATCAAGGAGAACGGCAACCCGGACCTGGCCCTCGTGGTCAACCGCGGCCCGCGCCGCGCCGCCGCCGGTGTCTTCACCTCCAACCGCGTCAAGGCCGCGCCCGTCCTCTGGTCCGAACAGGTCGTCAGGGGCGGGGAGATCTCCGCCGTCGTCCTCAACTCCGGCGGCGCCAACGCCTGTACGGGACCCCAGGGCTTCCAGGACACCCACGCCACCGCCGAGAAGGCCGCCGAGGTGCTGAGCGCGGCGGGCGGCGCCGAGCACGGCGCCGGTGAGATCGCCGTCGCCTCCACCGGGCTCATCGGGCTGCTCCTGCCGATGGACAAGCTCCTGCCCGGCATCGAGAAGGCCGCCGCCGAACTCTCCCCGCACGGCGGCGAGAAGGCCGCCATCGCCATCAAGACCACCGACACCGTGCACAAGACCGCCGTCGCGGGCGGCGACGGCTGGACCGTCGGCGGCATGGCCAAGGGCGCGGGCATGCTCGCCCCCGGCCTCGCCACCATGCTCGTCGTCCTCACCACCGACGCCGACGTCGAGAGCCCCGCCCTGGACACCGCGCTGCGCGCCGCGACCCGTACCACCTTCGACCGGGTCGACTCCGACGGCTGCATGTCCACCAACGACACCGTGCTGCTGCTGGCCTCCGGCGCGTCCGGGGTGACGCCCCCGTACGACGAGTTCGCCGAGGCGGTCCGTACGGTCTGCGCCGACCTCGCCCGGCAGCTCATCGGTGACGCGGAGGGCGCGTCCAAGGACATCAGGATCGAGGTCGTCAACGCCGCGAGCGAGGACGACGCCGTCGAGGTGGGCCGCTCCATCGCCCGCAACAACCTCCTCAAGTGCGCCCTCCACGGCGAGGACCCCAACTGGGGGCGGGTGCTGTCCGCCATCGGCACGACCGGCGCGGTCTTTGAACCCGACCGGCTGAACGTCGCCATCAATGACGTCTGGGTCTGCAAGAACGGCTCCGTCGGCGAGGACCGCGACCAGGTCGACATGCGCTACCGCGAGGTGCGCATCACCGCCGACCTCGCCGCCGGCGCGGACTCCGCCGTCATCTGGGCCAACGACCTCACCGCCGAGTACGTCCACGAGAACAGCGCGTACAGCTCATGACCGACCTGCCCGCCGTCCCCACGGCCCGCAAGCACTACGCCCTGCCCAAGGCGCAGATCCTCATCGAGGCACTGCCCTGGCTCACCCGGCACCACGGCAAGACCGTCGTCATCAAGTTCGGCGGCAACGCCATGATCGACGAGGACCTCAAGGCGGCCTTCGCGCAGGACGTCGTCTTCCTGCGCCAGGCCGGCCTCAAGCCGGTCGTCGTACACGGCGGCGGCCCCCAGATCAGCGCCCAGCTCGACCGGCACGGCTTGGTCAGCGAGTTCAAGGCCGGCCTGCGGGTCACCACACCCGAAGCGATGGACGTCGTACGGATGGTCCTCGCCGGACAGGTCCAGCGCGAGCTCGTCGGCCTGCTCAACCAGCACGGCCCGCTCGCCGTCGGCATGACCGGCGAGGACGCGCACACCATCACCGCGGTCCAGCACCGCCCCCTGATCGACGGCGAGTTGATCGACATCGGCCGGGTCGGCGAGATCACCGCCATCGACACCGGCGCCATCGAGGCGCTGCTCGGGGACGGCCGGATCCCGGTCATCTCCTCCATCGCCCGCAGCGCCGACGACGGCCACGTCTACAACGTCAACGCCGACACCGCCGCGGCGGCCCTCGCCGCCGCCCTCGGCGCCGAGACGCTGATGGTCCTCACCGACGTCGAGGGCCTCTACGAGGACTGGCCGAACAGCGACGACGTCATCAGCAGGCTCACCGCGAGCGAGCTGGAGAAACTGCTGCCCGAGCTGTCCAGTGGCATGGTGCCCAAGATGGAGGGCTGCCTGCACGCCGTACGCAACGGAGTCACCACCGCCCGGGTCCTCGACGGGCGCGTCCAGCACTCGATCCTGCTGGAGATCTTCACGGACGAAGGCATCGGCACGATGGTCGTGCCGGACGCCCCGCACGACCCGATCACAGATCAGGACACACACGCAGTCGCGGACGAAGGGGGAGCACGGTGAGTACGGTGACCGGCAACGAGGAGCTCGTACAGCGCTGGCAAGGCGTGATGGCGGACAACTACGGGACGCCGCGGCTGTCCCTGGTCCGGGGCGAGGGCACCACCGTCTGGGACGCCGACGGCACGCCGTACACCGACTTCGTCGGCGGAATCGCCGTCAACGCGCTCGGCCACGCCCACCCGGCCGTCGTCGAGGCCGTCTCCCGCCAGATCGCGCAGCTGGGCCACGTCTCCAACCTCTTCGTCGCCGAGCCGCCCCTCGCGCTCGCCGAACGCCTGATCCAGCTCGCCGGCCGCCCCGGCCGGGTGTTCTTCTGCAACTCCGGCGGCGAGGCCAACGAAACCGCCTTCAAGATCGGCCGGCTGACGGGCCGTACGCACATGGTCGCCACCACCGGCGGCTTCCACGGCCGGACGATGGGCTCGCTCGCCCTCACCGGCCAGGAGCCGAAGCGGACCCCGTTCCTCCCGCTGCCCGGCGACGTCACCCACGTCCCCTTCGGTGACGTGGAGGCGCTGCGGGCCGCGGTCACCGAGGAGACCGCGTTTGTGATCATCGAGCCGATCCAGGGCGAGATCGGCGTCGTCGTCCCGCCCAAGGGCTACCTGGAGGCGGCCAGGGAGATCACCCGCGCCACCGGCACGCTGCTCGTGCTGGACGAGGTACAGACGGGGATCGGCCGGACGGGCCACTGGTTCGAGCACCTCGCCCACCAGGGCGTCGAGCCCGACGTCATCACCCTCGCCAAGGGCCTGGGCGGCGGGCTGCCGCTCGGCGCGGTCCTCGCGTTCGGCGAGGCCGCGGACCTGCTGCGGCCCGGCCACCACGGTACGACGTTCGGCGGCAACCCCGTCTCCTGCGCCGCCGGACTCGCGGTCCTCGACACGCTGGCCGCCGACGGCCTCCTCGACCAGGTGAAGCGGCTCGGCGAGCGGCTGCGCGACGGGATCGAGGGGCTGGGCCACCCGCTGGTCTCCCATGTCCGTGGCGCGGGCCTGCTCCTGGGTATCGTGCTCACCGGGCCGCTCGCACCGCAGGTGCAGCGGGCGGCCCAGGACGCCGGTCTCCTGGTGAACGCGCCCGCCCCCGACGTCGTACGACTGATGCCTCCACTGATCATCGGCGACGACGAGGTGGACAGGTTCCTCCAGCTCCTGCCCGGGGTCCTCGACACGGCTACGGGGACGGACGATCCGGGGAAATGAGACAACGATGACCGAGGCCCAGGAACCTGAGCAGGGCGGGCAGTCCGTGCCGCAGACACGGACGGCCCGGCACCGCCGGATCGTCGACATCCTGAACCGGCAGCCGGTGCGCTCACAGAGCCAGCTGGCGAAACTGCTCGCGGACGACGGGCTGAACGTCACCCAGGCGACGCTCTCGCGCGACCTGGACGAACTGGGCGCGGTGAAGATCCGCAACACCGGTGGTGAGCTGATCTACGCCGTGCCGAGCGAGGGCGGATACCGTACGCCGCACGCGCCGCTCGGGGAGTCGGCCAAGGAGGAGCGGATGCGGCGCCTCTCCGGCGAACTCCTCATCTCCGCCGAGGCCTCGGCGAACCTGGTGGTCCTGCGTACGCCGCCGGGCGCGGCGCAGTTCCTGGCGTCGGCCATCGACCAGGCCGAACTGAGCGACGTCCTGGGCACGATCGCGGGGGACGACACGCTGATGCTGATCAGCCGTGACCCGGCGGGCGGGCAGGCGCTGGCGGAACACCTGCTGAAGCTGGCGCAGAACGACCGCTGAGCGGGGCGGCCGTCGAGCGGATCCACGCCTCGTACCTCAACCACAAGCCCGGCGCTCCGGTCATGGTGGTCGCCCATCGCGGCTACTGGCGGGGCGCGCCGGAGAACTCACTCCGGGCCGTCGACCTGGCGGTCGACAAGGGGGCCGAGGTGGTGGAGATCGACGTACAGCGCACCAGGACGGCCAGTTGGTCCTCATGCACGACGACACGGTGAACCGCACCACCAGCGGTACCGGCCGGGTGGCCGATCTGACGCTCGACCAGATCAGGGCCCTGCGGCTGCGGGCCGGTCTCGGCGGCGCGCGGGCCGCGCTCACCGACGACCGTGTGCCGACGCTCGCCGAGGCGCCGGCGACCGCCAAGGCGCAGGCGCTGGGGCGCGTGTGGATGAACACCATGGGGTACGGCCTGGCCGCCGGCTACACCGACGAGGCGTCGCTCACCGACCCGGCCCGGGGGTGGGCCCCGGTGACCGACCGGCACGGCGCTTCGATGATCCAGACCGACAACCAGGAACAGCTGCTGGACTGGCTGGACGCGCGCCGCCGGCACGCGCCGTGGCCCGTCGTCCCGGCCGGAGCGGTGAGGGTGCAGGCCGAGGACTACTCCTTCGGGGGCAAGGACGTCGGCCACCACGACACGGAGGACGACAACAAGGGCGGCGTGGCGCGCACGTACGAGGGTGTGGACGACCCCGTTGGACGTGCGGAACACCACCTCGCAGGACGCCTTCGAGCTCCAGGCCGTCGCGGGCGGGCAGCGTCTCACCCGTGGCACGCACGAGTTCGTGGTACGGATGGACGACGCCGCCTACCAGAACTTCAACATCGACTACTTCCAGTTCGACCGCGCCTGACGCGAGCCGTGTCCGGCGGATCCGCCGCGGTCCGCCGGACACCCGTTCACCGCTGGGCGGAACTTGTACCGAACAGCCGTACCGCCAGCGGGTCCTCGCCCAGGAACGCCCTCAACTCCGCCCGGTCCGGGGCGGTCGCGGGGCCCCGGCGGGTCACCGCGTACGCCGCCGCCGCGTTCGCCCCCCGGGCCGCCGTCAGCGGGTCGAACCCCTGGGCCAGCAGCGCCAGGAACGCGCCGACGTGCGCGTCCCCCGCCCCGTTGCTGTCGACGGCGCGCACCGGGAAGCCCGGCACCCGCACCGGCACCGGCACCCGCACCGGCTCCAGCTCCGCCTCCGGCCCCGCGCCCGGCGCCGCCAGCCAGCAGCCGTCCTTGTCCACCCGTACGAGCACCCCGCCGCCCGGAGCCAGCCGCTCGCGCAGCGCGGACGCGGCCGCGCCGGGGTCGGCGAGCCCCGACATCAGCCGGGCCTCGCGGGCGTTGGCACTGAGCCAGTCCGTACGGGCCAGCACCGGGGCGAGCACCGCCTCCGGGATGTCGGCCACCAGCGGCGCCGGGTCGAGGCAGACGACGATCTCCGGGGGCATGAGCGCGGTGAAGCGGGCCAGCAGCGGGCCGTTCACCGGCATGACGAGCCCGTAGCCGGAGAGCTGCACCAGATCGCCGGGCCGCAACTGCTCGGCTACCGCCGCGACATCGGCCTCCGTCATCTCCGCGTCCACGCCGAAACTGGTGACGAAGGTACGTTCGCCGCCCGCCTCGACCAGGGCCACGGTGAAGCCCGTGTCGCCGTCCGCGCGGACCGGCAGCACCACCCCGATGTCCTCGGAGACGAGCGCCTCGCGGACGAGATCGCCGTACGGGCCGGTGCCGTGCAGCCCGGCGAACACGGATCCCGTACCGAGGCGGCGGGCCGCGACGAGCGTGTTGAAACCGCCGCCGGCCGTCAGCTCCGTACGCGTGCCGATGACATCGCCGCCCCGCTCGGGCAGCGCGGGGATCTCGATGACAAGATCGGCGATGACGTTCCCGGCGAGGACGACGCGGGGGCCGTCCAGCACGGCGGGGGTACGTGCTCCGGCCGCCCGACCGGCGCTCAACGTCCCGCCCCCTCGTACGCGCCCCGCACTGCCAGTAGTCGTACGACCAGCGGCTCCAGGTCCAGGTCGTTGACGGTACAGAGCGTGGCGACCGCCTCGGCCGGGAGTGCCGCGAATCCCGCGACCGACCCCGCGACCGCGCCCGCGATCGCGCCGATCGTGTCGCTGTCCCCGCCCAGATTGGCCGCGAGCAGGGCGGCCCGCCACGGGTCGCCGCCCGCCACCGTCACCACCGCGAAGGCCGCCGGCACCGACTCCTGGCTGGCCACGCTCGTCCCGACCAGGGCCACGATCCGGTCCAGCGCCGCCGCGTCCGGCAGGTCCCGTACCAGCGCGCGGGCCCACTCGATCCGGGACGCGATGTCGGCCCCCGCGATCCAGTGCCCGCGCCCGGCGCCCGCCCGGGCCGCCCCGACCGCCGCTGCCACGGCCTCCTCCAGCGTCCCCCCGGCCACCCCGGTGCTCACCGCCGCGGCCACGGCCGCCGCGCCCGCGATGCCCACGGTCGTGTCATGGGTGACCTGGCAGGACTCCACCACACGGTCGAGGAAGTCGGCCGTCGGCGCGGCCGGGAAGGCGATCCCGACGGGCGTGACCCGCATCGCGGCGCCGTTCGTGGAGCCGTACCGCCCCGCCTCCTCCGGCGGCACCCCCCGCGCCACCGCGTCCAGCGCGGCCTTGGTGGACGGGCCCAGCAGGTCGAACGAGCCCTTGGCCCGCATCTCCGCCTCCCAGGCCAGCAGTTCCTGGGCGAAACGCAGCGGATCGATCCGTCCCTGGCCCTGGTCGATCAGCCGGCCGACGAGGACGGCCTGGTCGGTGTCGTCGGTGACCGAGCCGGCCGGCATTCCCGCGCTGACCGGGTTGTCGGGCCGGGCGGCCTCGAAGCCGGAGACGGTGCCGTAGACCCGTACGACCTCCTCCCGGGACATCATCTGCGTGGGCATGCCGAGGGCGTCGCCCAGGGCGAGTCCGTAGTACGCGCCCAGGGCGCGGTCCAGCTGACCGGTCACAAGAGGTCTCCTCGGCTCACAAGAGGTTCTCCTCGGCTCACGAGAGGCCTCCTCGGCCCGAGCGGACGCGCAGTTCGAAACGGGCGGGGTCGAGCAGGCTGGTGATCTGTTCGACGACCGAGCCGTCGGCGGCCCGGAAGACCTGGGCGAGGTGCAGGAACGACGTGCCGGGGGAGCGGCGCAGGACGGCGGCGTCCGCCGCGTCGAGCGCGCGCACCGCGACCCGCCCGTCGCCGCTGTGCGGTATCCGTCCCGCGGCGACGAGCGCCCGGTTCAGCGAGCCGTCGTCGAGCCCCCGCTCCGGGAGTCCGGCGACCGCGCCGACGGCGGGGACCCTGCTGCGTTCGAGCGACACACCCTGCCCGTCGGGGAGCCGCCGGACGCGGTCCAGCGCCACGAACGCGCTGGATTCCGTGCCCAGTTCACCGGCCAGCCGCTGGTCCGTCACCTCCTCGAAGAGGTGGATCTCCGTGGACAGCTCGGTGTCCTGGCCGGTCAGCGCGTGGGTCCAGCCGAGGGGGTGGTCGAGCGGCGTCCCGTCGAAGGTGACAAACGAGCCTATGCCCGCGTGCGTCGAGATCAGCCCCTGCTCGCCGAGGACCTGGAGCGCCTGGCGCACGGTCGTACGGCTCACGGCGAACCGCTGGGTCAGCGCGTGCTCGCCGGGGAGCCTGCTGCCGTCGGAGTGGACCCCGGCGCGGATCTCGTCGGCGAGGACGCGGGCGATGCGGTGATGCTTATGAACCTGTCCAGGCATGTATGAAGCTTAAGGGGGACGAGTCCCTCCGGTCCATAGCGCCCTGCCACTGAGCGGCCCGGCACCGCCCCGCACACGTGCCGGTCAGTAGCCCGTGATCGCCGTCCCGCCCGTCCGCGTCCCCACCGCCAGATGCGGCTTCCTGTCCGGATCCGCCCAGGCCAGGACGCGGCGCATCGCGTCGGCCGGTACGGACACGCAGCCGGCCGTCGCGCCCTTGCCGTTCACGTGCAGGAAGATCCCGGCGCCCCGGCCGCGGACCGGCCGCTCGTAGTTGTAGCCGGTCACCAGGGCGCGGGCGTACTGGGTCGGGTAGTCGGCCAGCCGCTCGGACTCGCCCGCCCGGCAGTCCTTCGGCAGCCCCTCGACCCAGCGGTTGTACGACCGTGACGCGTTGTCCTCGCACCACCAGGACGCCTCGGTCACCCGGCGGTAGCGGTACGACGTACCGGCGGGCGGCGCCGCGATCCCGAAGGCGTACGGCAGGTCGAAGAGCCCGGTCGGGGTGGTCGAGGTGCCCTGCTCGCGGCGCCCTCCCTCGACCAGCCCGTTGGCCCCGAAGCGCGCGTCCGCGGACCCGGCGGCCACCCACCGTCCGTCGCGCAGGTCCCACCAGGTCAGCCGGCCGGTGGTGGACCGGAGGCCCGGCGCCTCCGCCGTGATCAGCTGACTGCCGCCGCCGGTGTCCGCCATGCGCGCGGGCAGCGGGGGCGCCGGGGCCCGTACAGCGGGCGCGGGCCCGGCGCCCGTGGCGGCGGTCACGGCGAGCAGTGCGGCGGCGAGGGCCAGGGCTTTCCGGCCGTCCGGAGAGGCGTTTCGCATGCTCAGGACGGTACGTGCCCGCCTCCCCGACGGCCCCCCGGAAGCCGCCGCCCTCACCCGTACGGGATCCCGTCTCCCCGTACGGACACGCCCTAAGCGGTCCGCGCGGGCAGCGGCAACGGCAGCGCCGGCAGCCCGTCCAGGCTCACCCCCACGTGGTCCTTCTTCGCGCAGTACGCGGCGAACTCGTCGTCCGTCTTCCGGCCGAAGTGCTCCGCGTGCTGCGTGCGCTCCTCCCGGTAGTCCATGAAGGGCACCGCGAAGCCGCACGCGTCACTGATCCGCACGGCGTGGACGACGATCACGGCCCGCGCCGAAGGCCCGTCCGCGCCCGCGAAGCGCGGGATGTACTCCGCCCAGCGCGGATCGTCCCGGAAGATCGCCTCGCCCCTGCCGTGCACCCGCAGCACCTTCGGCGGGCCGCTGAACGCGCACCACATCAGCGTGACGCGGCCGTTCTCCCGTACGTGCGCGAGGGTCTCGGCGCCGCTGCCGCCGAAGTCGAGATAGGCGAGCGTCTCCTCGTCGAGCACGACGAGGCTGCCCGCGCGCCCCTTGGGGGAGAGGTTGACGTGCCCGTCGGCCGCCAGAGGTGCGGTGGCGGTGAAGAAGACGGGCTGTTCCTCGATGAAGGTACGTATCCGGCCGTCGATCCGTTCGTAGAGCTTTCCCATGCCACGATTGTCGCGGGCATCCCGGCTCCGGGGGAGGGCGTACCCACCCGTGGCCCTGAAAAGGCACTTTGACAAACCATACGGTCCACTGCATAGTTATACCCATCAGTGAATGCACCGTAAGGAGAAACCCGTGACCGAGCGCGTCGTACTCGCCTACTCGGGCGGCCTGGACACCTCCGTCGCCATCGGATGGATCGCCGAGGAGACGGGCGCCGAGGTCATCGCCGTTGCCGTGGACGTCGGCCAGGGCGGCGAGGACCTGGACGTCATCCGCAAGCGCGCGCTCGCCTGCGGTGCGGTCGAGGCCGAGGTCGCGGACGCGAAGGACGAGTTCGCCGAGGAGTACTGCCTCCCGGCGATCAAGGCCAACGCCCTCTACATGGATCGCTACCCGCTGGTCTCGGCCCTCTCCCGGCCCGCGATCGTCAAGCACCTCGTGGCCGCCGCGCACAAGCACGGCGCCGGCATCGTCGCCCACGGCTGCACCGGCAAGGGCAACGACCAGGTGCGGTTCGAGGCCGGCATCTCCGCGCTCGGCCCCGACCTCAAGTGCATCGCCCCGGTCCGCGACTACGCGATGACCCGGGACAAGGCGATCGCCTTCGCCGAGAAGGCGAACCTCCCGATCGCGACCACCAAGAAGTCCCCGTACTCGATCGACCAGAACGTCTTCGGGCGCGCCGTCGAGACGGGCTTCCTGGAGGACATCTGGAACGCGCCGATCGAGGACATCTACGAGTACACGCAGAACCCGTCCCTCCCGCGCGAGGCCGACGAGGTCGTCATCTCCTTCAAGGAGGGCGTCCCGGTCGCCATCGACGGCAGGCCCGTCACCGTTCTCCAGGCGATCCAGCAGCTCAACGAGCGGGCCGGCGGCCAGGGCATCGGCCGGATCGACATCGTCGAGGACCGGCTCGTGGGCATCAAGTCCCGTGAGGTGTACGAGGCCCCCGGCGCGATCGCCCTGATCACCGCCCACCAGGAGCTGGAGAACGTCACCGTCGAGCGCGAGCTGGCCCGCTACAAGCGGCAGGTCGAGCAGCGCTGGGGCGAGATGGTCTACGACGGCCTGTGGTTCTCGCCGCTCAAGCGCGCCCTGGACGGCTTCATCAACGAGGCGAACCAGCACGTCACCGGCGACATCCGGATGACCCTGCACGGCGGCCGTGCCGTGGTCACCGGCCGGAAGTCCGAGGAGTCGCTGTACGACTTCAACCTCGCCACGTACGACTCGGGCGACACGTTCGACCAGTCCAAGGCGCAGGGCTTCATCGAGATCTTCGGCCTCTCGTCGAAGATCGCCGCCAAGCGCGACCTGGTCTGACCCCTCCCGCTTCCCAAGGCGTCCACACTCCGCACGGCATCCGCCTCCCCGTTCCTCCGCGGCGGGGAGGCGGTGGCACTTCCCGATCCCTCTGAGGAGCAGCAGTGAGCAGCAACAAGGGTGATGTCCGGCTCTGGGGCGGCCGTTTCGCAGACGGTCCCTCCGAGGCGCTGGCGGCGTTGTCGGCGTCCGTCCACTTCGACTGGCGGCTCGCCCCGTACGACATCGCCGGCTCCCGCGCCCACGCCCGCGTCCTCCACAAGGCGGGACTGCTCACCGCCGACGAACTGACCCGGATGCTCGACGGTCTGGACCGGCTCGAATCCGACGTCGCCGACGGCTCGTTCACCGGGACCGTCGCCGACGAGGACGTCCACACCGCCCTGGAGCGCGGCCTCCTGGAGCGCCTCGGCCCCGACCTCGGCGGCAAGCTGCGCGCCGGCCGGTCACGCAACGACCAGGTCGCCACACTCTTCCGGATGTACCTGCGCGACCACGCCCGGATCATCGGCGGCCTGATCACGGACCTCCAGAACGCGCTGGTCGGCCTCGCCGAGGCTCACCAGTCCGTCGCGATGCCGGGCCGTACGCACCTCCAGCACGCCCAGCCCGTCCTCTTCGCGCACCACGTCCTCGCGCACGTGCAGTCGCTCTCGCGGGACGCCGAGCGGCTGCGGCAGTGGGACAAGCGCACGGCGGTCTCGCCGTACGGCTCCGGCGCGCTGGCCGGCTCCTCCCTCGGCCTCGACCCGGAGGCGGTCGCCGCCGAACTGGGCTTCGAGCGGGGCTCGGTGGGCAACTCCATCGACGGCACGGCCTCCCGTGACTTCGTCGCCGAGTTCGCCTTCATCACCGCGATGATCGGCGTCAACCTCTCGCGGATCGCGGAGGAGGTCATCCTGTGGAACACGAAGGAGTTCTCCTTCGTCACCCTCCACGACGCCTTCTCCACCGGTTCGTCGATCATGCCGCAGAAGAAGAACCCGGACATCGCGGAGCTGGCGCGCGGCAAGTCCGGCCGGCTCATCGGCAACCTGACCGGCCTGCTGGCCACGCTCAAGGCGCTGCCGCTCGCGTACAACCGCGACCTCCAGGAGGACAAGGAGCCGGTCTTTGACTCCTGCGACCAACTGGAAGTGCTGCTCCCGGCGTTCACCGGCATGATGGCGACCCTGACCGTCCACCGCACGCGGATGGAGGAGCTGGCCCCGGCCGGTTTCTCGCTCGCCACGGACATCGCCGAGTGGCTGGTCCGGCAGAACGTGCCGTTCCGGGTGGCCCACGAGGTCGCGGGGGAGTGCGTCAAGGAGTGCGAGGCGCTGGGCATCGAGCTGGACCAGCTCACGGACGAACAGTTCGCCAAGATCTCCGAGCACCTCACACCGGACGTGCGCTCGGTCCTCAACGTGCCGGGCTCGCTGGCGTCCCGCAACGGGCGGGGCGGTACGGCTCCGTCGGCGGTGGCCGTGCAACTCTCCGAGCTGAAGGCGGACCTGGTGATCCAGCACGCGTGGGCGACGGCGAAGCGCTAGCCAACGCCCGCCACCTCGTTCTACAGCGCCGCCGCCCAGTCCGCGAGCGCGTCGAAGTCCGGTCGGATCAAACCGATCCGGGGATCGATGTGCAGCAACAGGGCGGCGGCGAGGTGTTTTTCGTCCACCCACTCGTGGTCGAAAGCCGTGATGTCGTCGTCGACCCAGGCGAACGGCCGTCCCGCCGTGTACTCCAGGATGTACTGCGTCTTCCAGAAGGTCCCGCGAGGGGCCCTTCCGTGCATCTGGGGCCAGTCGATGTACGGCAGTTCGGGCAGCCCGAGGTGCGGCCCTATCCACTCGTTCGCCTCGCCCTTCCAGGTGGTGGCCCAGACGAGGTCGAACCACTCGGTGAGCGCGAGCAGTTCCACGCCGTGCTCCGGGTTGAGCCAGACGCGCAGTGCCCGGGTCTCGGTCCAGCCGGACGGCCGCATGCGATGGGTGGCGTATCCGGCGGGCCGCCTGGCCGCCTTGGCCGCGTACGGATTGAGCGGCCCGTCCACGTCGATGAGCAGCAATGGCTTCATCCCACCATGATCGCGAACGGGCCCCCGTTGCGGGAAGAGGATTACGGGCCGTGAGACATCATTGTCTCATATGGGTTATGCTCGTCTCATGACTGTGGACCGTGACCAGGTGCTCCGTACCGCCGCCGCCCTGCTCACCCGTAAAGCGACCGCCACCATGGACGAGGTCGCCCGCGCCGCCGGGATCGGCCGGGCGACCCTGCACCGGCACTTCGCCGGGCGGGACGCGCTGGTGAAGGCGCTGGAGGAGCTGGGCATCCAGGAGTTCGAGACGGCGCTCGACACCGCGCGGCTGGACGAGGGCGGGGCGGCCGAGGCGCTGCGCCGCCTCGTCGCGGCCGTCGAACCGGCCGCCGGGCTCCTCGCCTTCCTCGTCACCGAGAACCAGCTCTTCGAGGGCGAGGTCGACGAGGGGTGGAACCGCCTCGACGCCCGCGTCTCCGCGCTCTTCCGGCGCGGCCAGGAGGGGGGCGAGTTCCGGATCGACCTCAGCCCCGCGTGGCTGACCGAGGCGCTCTACGCGCTGATCGGGGCCTGCGCCTGGTCCATCCAGGACGGACGGGTCGCGGCCAAGGACTTCACCTACATGACCACCGAGCTGCTGCTCGGCGGAGCACGACGGAGCACGGAGAAATGACCACCACCACCCGCCTGTCGACGACCCCGGCCGGTCCGGCGAAACCGGGCGAACCGCTGTCCCGCGCGGCCCGCTGGGTCGCGCTGGCCGTGCTCGTCCTCGCCGTCCTGCTCGTGGCCGTCGACGCGACGGTCCTCGGCCTCGCCACGCCGTTCCTCAGCGAGGATCTCCGGCCCACCGGCACGCAGTTGCTCTGGATCGGCGACATCTACTCGTTTGTCATCGCCGGTCTCCTCGTCTCGATGGGCAGCCTCGGCGACCGCATCGGGCGCAAGAAGCTCCTGCTGATCGGCGCGACCGCGTTCGGCGGTGTCTCCGTGCTGACCGCGTACGCGACGAGCCCGGAGATGATGATCGCGGCGCGGGCCCTGCTCGGCGTGGCCGGCGCGACCCTGATGCCGGCCACTCTCGCGCTGATCCGCAACATCTTCCCCGACCCGAGGGAGCGCAGCCTGGCCGTCGGCGTCTGGGGCGCGACGGCCTCGGCCGGCGCCGCCGTCGGGCCCGTGGTGGGCGGCTTCCTGCTGGAGCACTTCTGGTGGGGCTCGGTCTTCCTGATCAACCTGCCGGTGATGGCGGTCCTGGTGGTCGTCGGCGTCAAACTGCTGCCCGAGTCCAAGGACCCCTCCCCGGGCCCCTGGGACCTGATCAGCGTGGTGCTGTCCCTGGTCGGCGTCGTCGGGGTGGTGTACGCGGTGAAGGAGACGGCCGCGCACGGGATACGCGGGGAGGCCGCGGCGGCCGGTCTGGTCGGCGCCGCCGCGCTCCTCTGGTTCGTACGGCGCCAACTCACCCTGCCGAGGCCCCTGCTGGACATGCGGCTCTTCCGCAGCCGGGGCTTCTCCGGGGCGGTGCTGGCCGACCTGCTGACCATCCTGGGCCTGTCGGGTCTGGTGTTCTTCCTGTCGCAGTTCTTCCAACTGGTCCAGGGGCGGGCCCCGTTGGAGGCGGGCCTGGCGGAACTGCCCGCCGCCGTGGGGGCGGTGGCGGCAGGGCTGCTGGCGGGTGTGGTCGCGCGCCGGTACTCGGTACGGTCCGTGGTGGCCGGCGGCCTCGCGGCGATCGGGCTGGCGCTGGCGGCCCTGACCGGGCTCAGCCAGTCCACGGGCTATCCGGTGCTGGGCGCGGTGCTGCTGGTCGTGGGTGTCGGCGCGGGCCTCTCCTTCACCGTCACGGCGGACGTCATCCTCGCGGGCGTCCCGGAGGAACAGGCGGGCGCGGCCTCCGCGGTGTCCGAGACCGCGTACGAACTGGGCGCGGCGCTCGGGATCGCGCTCCTCGGCTCCATCGTCACGGGCGTCTACCGCGGCTTCGCCACACCGCCCGGGGTGCCGGCGGACGCGGCGACGGCCGCGCACGAGTCCCTGGGCGGCGCGGCGGCCGCGGCGTCCACCCTCCCTCCCGCCCACGCCACGGCACTGGTGGGGGCGGCCCAGGACGCCTTCGTGGAGGGCATGCGCCTGGCGGCGGGCGCGGGCGCGGTGGTGCTGCTGGCCGCGTCGGTGGCGGCGTTCTTCCTGCTGCGAGGCGAAAAGCTGGACGGCTGACACAAACCCGCCGCACGGGACGGGCGCGGCCACCCCAGCCCGTCCGGCGTTTGAGGACGGAACCGCACGCGGAGGCGGGCGTCGCACAAAGAGATTCGCGGCGCCCCCACCCGTACCCGTACACCGCCTGGCGTGGGCACACGCCGCACGGCCACCCCGGGCGGGGGCGACAACCCCCCGCACGGCCACCCCGGGCGGGGGCGACAACCCCCCACCCCGCAGACGCGGCTACGCCGCCTTCGCCTTGCTCGCGTACATGTCCACGTACTCCTGGCCCGACAGCGCCATGACCTCCGCCATCACCGAGTCCGTCACCGCCCGCAGCACGTACCGGTGGCGGTCCATGCCCTCGTACCGGGAGAACTCCATCGGCTTCCCGAAGCGGACCGTCACCTTGCCCGAGCGTGGCATGCCCTTGCCGTCGGGCTGGAGCTTGTCCGTGCCGATCATCGCGAACGGCACCACCGGCGCCCCCGTCTCCAGGGTCAGCCGCGCGATGCCCGTACGGCCCCGGTACAGACGGCCGTCGGGGGAGCGGGTGCCCTCCGGGTAGATGCCGAAGATCTTGCCCTCGTCCAGCAGCCGGCGGCCCGTCATCAGCGCCGCCACCCCGCCGTGCCCGCCGTCGCGGTCCACCGGGATCATGCCGACGCCGGTGAAGAACCACGCCATCAGCCGGCCCTTGAGGCCCTTGCCCGTGACGTACTCGTCCTTCCCGATGAAGAAGACCTGCCGGTCACAGACCAGCGGAAGGATCATCGAGTCGATGAACGTCAGGTGGTTGCCCGCGAGGATCACGGGCCCGCTCGCGGGAATGTGCTCGGCGCCCTCCACGCGGGTACGGAACATCAGGCGCACGAGCGGGCCGAGCACTGCCTTGATGAGCGCGAAGCGGGACAACAGGTCCTCCGGCGTCGTGGATGTCTCTGTGCAGGTGAGGACGATACTCGCGGTCACGGCCCACCGCACATCGGGTTCATCGACTCGATACCCAGTGTTGACGTGAGTTCGCGTCACGTTCGCGTGCCATCTGCCGTACGGAGGGGAGGGAAGCCTACGCTCGGGCCCCGTTGGACAGGTCTTGACAGGTGCGGGACATCAGGGACATCACCTCCGCGGGAACATTCCCGGGAACACACCAAGGAGCGTTCATGACACAGGGTGCGCGGCACACGCCCGGACGGCGGACCGTACTGGGAGCGGCGGTGCTCGGCTCGGCGGCCCTGGCACTGCCCACGGCGGCCACGGCCGCCCAGGCCACCGAGCGCAGCCACGGCTCGTCCGGCGCGGAACTGCCCGTCCCGACGATCGTCGGCCACCGCGGGTCCAGCGGCTACCGGCCCGAGCACACCCTCGGCTCGTACCAGCTCGCCCTCGACCTCGGCGCGCACGTGATCGAGCAGGACCTGGTCCCCACGAAGGACGGCCACCTGGTGTGCCGTCACGAGAACGACATCACGGCCACGACCGACGTCTCCGACCACCCGGAGTTCGCCGGCCGCAAGACCACCAAGGTCGTCGACGGCACGAGCATCACCGGCTGGTTCACCGAGGACTTCACGCTCGCCGAGATCAAGACGCTCCGCGCGAAGGAGCGCATCCCGGCCGTCCGCCAGCGCAACACCCTGTACGACGGCCACTGGGAGATCCCCACCTTCGAAGAGGTCCTCCGCTGGGCCGACGCCGAGGGCCGCCGCCGGGGCCGCCCCGTCTGGCTGTACGTCGAGACCAAGCACCCCACCTACTTCCGGGGCATCGGCCTCGCCCTGGAGGACCGCCTCGCCAAGCTCCTGCGCCGGTACGGGCGGGACCGCAAGGACTCCCCGCTGCTGCTCCAGTCCTTCGAGCCGAGCAGCATGCAGAAGATGGCGAAGCTGGTCGGCACGCGGCGCGTGGTCCTGCTCGACGCCGCCGCGACACGCCCCTGGGACTTCAAGGTCGCCAACGACCCCCGTACGGTCGCCGACCTGGTCACGCCCACCGGGCTCAAGTGGATCGCGTCCTTCGCGCAGGGCATCGGCCCGACGCTGGACCTGATCATCCCCAGGGACGCCACGGGCAGGCTCGGCACGCCGACGACGCTGGTACGGGACGCGCACGCGAAGCACCTGATCCTGCACCCGTACACGATGCGCAACGAGAACTCGTTCCTGCCGGCCGACTTCCGGCGCGGCACGGACCCGAACGCGTACGGCGACGCCTTCGGCGCCTTCCAGGTCTGGTTCGAGCAGGGCATCGACGGCATCTTCACCGACAACCCCGACACGGGCCTGCTGGCCCGCGAGGACTTCCTCGCCCGCTGAACCGGCCGGCGCCGGGTGGGGTCCGGTACTCGGCGCCTACGGGGCCGGCAGGAAGCGGGCCCTGAGGCCCGCGGGGGCCAGCCGGTCGACGAACTCCGGTGCCACCGAGGCGGCGTTCGGCGACTCGATGGTGAAACGGTGGGCCAGCCGGGAGGTGGCCAGCGTCAGCTGCCGCATGGTCAGCGCGGCGCCCAGGCAGACCCGCGGGCCGGCACCGAACGGGAGGTAGGCCGGGCCGGGCGCCGCCCGCCCGTCCAGCCACCGGCCGGGGTCGAACGCGTCCGGCCGGGGCCACCACCGGGGGTCCCGGTGGATCAGGTAGGGATTGAGCAGCACGTCGTCACCGGGGTCGAGCGACCAGTCGCCCAGGGCGGTCGCCGTACGGGCGGTACGGGTCATCAGCCACGCGGGCGGATACAGCCGGAGCGTCTCCCGGACCACGGCCTCGGCCAGCGGGGTCCCGCCGTCCGCCGGACCGCCGGCCTCGTCGCGGAGGTCGTTCACGAGCCCGGGGCGGCGGGTGAGTTCCCACACGACGGAGGTGAGGGCGGCGGCGGGGACGCCGTGGCCGCCCATGAGGACGCTGTGCAGCGTGGACACCACGGCGTCGGTGGACGGAGCCGGTTCGGCGGCGAGGAGAAAGCCGAGCAGGTCGCTCCGGGGCGCGTCGGACGTCGTCGCGCCCCGCTCCCGGACCAGGCCGGTCAGCGTTTCGGCCAGGCGCCGGTAGGTCCGGAAGAAGCGCCGGTGGCGGGGGAGCGGCAGCCACGCGGGGAACTCGCGCGACGACTCCGCGAAGGGCCGGGTGGCGCGGACGGTCTCGTGGAGCAGCTCGGGAATGCCGGCGGAGTCCGCGCCGAAGCAGTACTCGGCGATCGTCCGGGCGGTGAGCGTCCGCGTCATGGTGAGTACGTCGACGTCACGGCCGGCCCCGTCGGCGACGACCGCGTCGAGGATCGCGGCGGTCAGGTCGTCGGTGGTGGCGGCCGCCGTCCGGTTGAGCCCCGGCCACGCTGACCTGCGTTCGGACATCCACGACATGGCGTGTGCGGAGGCCTGGTCGAGATCCCGCCGCATGTCGAAAGGCGCCAGCTCGGTCACGAAGGAGTCGCCGGTGCGGGTGAGTGCCTCGTGGGCGAGTTCCGGGTTGATCACGAACCACGTGTGGTCGTCGTAGGAGAAGACGTCACCGTACTGACGGTGGCAGCGGCGCAGGAAGCCGATCCGGTCGGTCTCGTACGCGCGGGTGTTGCCCCTCAGCCAGTGCCCGCGCGGCCCCGGCGGCCGTCCGGGCTTCTCGCGCTGCTCCATGCGCCCTCCTGAAGTGAATCGCGGGACCCCTCGTGAGGGATCCCGCGATCGGCGTTCTGCGCTGAGCCGGTCGGGCTACCGAGTGTGGTAGGGCCAGTAGATGTAGCGTCCGCTGACCCGCTTGCGGCCCACTACGTGAGCCACCAGGCGCCGTGTCCGTTTCATGAACACCTCACTGCCATCAGGGCGAATAGTTTTTCGATCGTGACACGGACTTTTACATCGGGCAATATCGCCTCCCGAGCGCGCGCCGGACGCGCTGTGACGCCAGGTGAGGGCGGGTCAGGTGGGTTGTTCGCGGGGTGCGTTCACAGGATCACGATCACGCGTCTGCTCCGCGCCACGCGGGGCGTGGCCGCGCCCTGCGCCCGCGCCCGGCGCCCCGCCCCCGCCCTGCGCCCGCGTCACCCGTCGGCCCCGGCGTGCCCCGGTCGGGTGACAGCCCGGCCCGGGGGCAACCGGCGGCGCGCGCCCGTACGTCCCGCGCAGCATGAAGACCGCCGACGCAGCCCCCGACCGCGAAGTCCTCTTCCACGCCCTGCGGCCGCTCGTCGCCGCCGAGGCCAGGGCCGAGGCGCCCGGCGCCGCCGTTGAGGCGCGCGACCTCGAACAGGCGGTGTGGGTGCGGCTGCTGGAGCGGATGGCGGGGGAGGGGCCGCCTCCCGACACCGTCCGCTGGGTCCGTACCGCCGTGCGCGCCGAGGCGCGGCACGGCCGCCGTACCGCCGCCCACGAACTCCCCTACACCCGCGCCCAGCCCGCCGCCGGCGCCGAGTCCGACCCCGAGCGCGCGGCACTGCGTGCCGACCGGAGGCGCGCACTCCGCTCCGCCGTGGGCCGTACACCGGGGCGCTGTCCCCGCCTGTTGGCTGCGATGTTGTCGCCCGACGACCCGACCTACCGTGAAATCGCAGGGGAGTTGGGTATCTCACAGGGGAGTTTAGGGCCGATGCGTTCCCGATGCCTGGGATGCCTGCGAAGAATGCTCACACCGGAGATTGGCACCGCTGAACTTGGGGGAAAGAGGCGGTAGACAATCGGCGTACCAGGTGAGCGGGAGGCATGCACACATGGGCATGAGCGTGACCATCTCTGCGGCGAGTGCGCAGGACGCGGAACAGATCCTGAAGCTGCAATATCTGTGTTACCAGAACGAGGCCGAGCTCTACGGCGACTACACCATCGAGCCACTCACCCAGACCCTCGACGACCTGAGGGCCGAACTCGACCGGGGACACGGCCTGGTGGCCCGCCTCGGCGACGAGGTGGTGGCGTCGGTACGCGGCACCGTCGACGCGTCGGGCACCGCGCGTATCGCCAAACTCATCGTCCACCCGCGTCTCCAGCGGCACGGCCTCGGCGGCCGGCTGCTCGACGCCATAGAACTGCACTTCGCGGCCGAACCGGCCGCGCGGCGCTTCCGGCTCTTCACCGGCCATCGCAGCGAGGGCAATCTGAGGCTGTACCGGAGCCGGGGCTACGCGCCGGTCTCGGCGGAGCAGATCGGCCCCCGCCTGCGCCTCGTGACGCTGGAGAAGGAGGCCGCCGCCGAGGTGTACGTCGCGAGCGCCTGACCCCGGGGGCCGACGTCCTGAGAGCGGCGCGGCCACCCACGGACAGGCTGACGGGACGGGCCGTCGAGGCTTGTCACGACGCGAGAGCGGAATCCCCGCCGGTACGGGGGGATTCCGCGACCCGCGGCCTGCGCAGCCACAGGATCCCCGTGACCGGCAGCAGCACGGGAATGAACAGGTACCCCATGCCGAAGGACGACCACACCGTGGAGTCCGCGAACGCGGAGGAGTCGGCGAGCGTCCAGAGCCCGACGGTCAGCACGCCCATCAACTCCGCCCCGCAGCACACCAGCGCGACCTTGCGCGCCGTCTCGCCGCCGCGTACGAGCGTGTAGGTGATGAAGACGTACACCACGGCCGCGACGGCGGACAGCAGATACGCCAGCGGGGCCCGGTCGTACTCGGTCGCGATCTGGTAGACGGAGCGGGACACCGCGCCCACCGTCATCACGCCGTAGAGCCAGACCAGCAACAGGCCGGGCCCCTTGACGAGCTTGGTCCGTGTCCCCGGCTCGGGCTGTGTCTTCACGGTCTTCACGGTTCAGCCACCCCAGATGTCGTGGAGCCGTACTTCGAGCACGGCCAGGACGACCGCCCCGGCCGACACCGTCACCGAACCCCAGCGGGTCCGCTCGGTCAGGGACAGGAAGCCGGCCGCGGGCACCGCGAGCAGCGCCCCGAGCAGATACGAGAAGAACAGCACCGAGCCGTCCGAGGCCCGCTCGCCGCGCCCCACCAGCACGATCCCCACCACCACCTGGATCAGCGCCAGCGCCGACACTATGGCCATGCCGATGAAGTGCCAGTCCTTGGTCGGCTGGTCCCGGTACGCGGCGAAACCGCACCAGGCGGCGAGGGCGAGCGCGGCCACGGAGACCGCGACCGTCAGGGCGACAAGCATGGGCCCGAGCGTATTACGGCGGAATGACCGGCCCGCGCCCACCCCCGGCCGTCCACCGCGCTCACCCCGGCACGCACCCCCGGGCGCCACGTACTGTCCCCTTCATGAGGAGTGACATGAGGTTCGACGCCGAGGCGCTGCTGTTCGACAACGACGGGACGCTCGTCTCCTCCCTGGAGTCCGTCCTGCGCTGCTGGGGCCGGTGGGTCGAGGAGTACGGCATCACGGCGGACGCCTTCGCGCGGTACGGGCTGCACGGCCGCCCCGCCGCCGAGATAGTCGCCGACCTGCTCCCCGCCGCCCAGGTGCCGGGCGCCGTCGCCCGTATCGAACAGCTGGAGATCGACGACGCCGCCGACGGGGTCGTCCTGGTGCCGGGCGCTGCCGCCCTGCTCGCCTCCCTGCCCGGCGAGCGCTGGGCCGTCGTCACCTCCGCCTCCCGGCGGCTCGCGGACGCCCGCCTCGGCGCGGCCGGGCTGCGCCCCAAGACGCTGGTCACGGCCGACGACGTCACCCGCGGCAAGCCCGACCCCGAACCGTTCCTGCTGGCCGCCCGGCTCCTGGGCGTGGACCCGGCCCGCTGCCTGGTCTTCGAGGACGCGCCCGCGGGGCTCGCGGCCGCCCGGGCCGCCGGTATGCGGACCGTGGCCTTGGCCACAACCCACCTCCGCGCCGAACTGGTCGCCGACGCGGTCGTCGACGACCTCTCCGCCGTATCGGCCCAGGTCACGGCCGGGGGAGTGGAGATCCGTATCGCCGGCTGAGACCGGCTCCCGATCCGTGACGCCACCCGTGGGGCGTCCGCATGGTGCGACAGATGAGTCCGCTATGCGGACATCCCCCTTGGCGAAGTACTGACGTCTGCTTTACTTACCGCATGACCAGGACGAGCAACCGCGCCCCCGCGACCGAGGCGATCACGACGCCCGGTGCTCGTTGTCTGTGTCGAATGTGCGCCAACTGAGGGCCCCTGCCTGAGCCTCGCGCCCCGAAGCGAGGACAACAGCCGCGCCGTTTCCCGTACCACCTGAGGGCCTTCGCGGGCCCGCACGGCCTCGTACGGACCGCGCACGCCCCCCACACACGCCGCCTCCCGGTCACCCACCGCATCGGCCGTGCCGTGTCGCCATGACCCATGCCCGTGCCCTCTTGCCCCTGACCATGCCCATGCCCCGCGCCGGCGGACCCTTCGCCGCGCCACCCGACTGTGACGGAACCCCCCTGTGATCACTACTACGGGCCTGACGAAGGTCTACCGGTCCGCCCGCGGGCGCGGCCGGGAGATCACCGCGCTCGACGGTGTCGACCTCCACGTCCGCGAGGGCGAGGTCTTCGGTGTTGTCGGACAGAGCGGCGCCGGCAAGTCCTCACTCATCCGCTGCGTCAACCTCCTCGAACGCCCCACCTCCGGCACCGTGACCGTCGCCGGCCAGGACCTCACCGCGCTCGCGGGACGGGGCCACCGGGCCGGCAAGGAGCTGCGCCGGGCCCGCAGTTCCATCGGCATGGTCTTCCAGCACTTCAACCTGCTGTCCTCCCGCACGGTCGAGGACAACGTCGAACTGCCCCTGGAGATCCTCGGCATCCCCGCCCGCGAACGCTCCCGCCGCGCCCTCGAACTCCTCGACCTGGTCGGCCTCGCCGACAAGGCCAAGGCCTACCCCGCGCAGCTCTCCGGCGGCCAGAAGCAGCGGGTCGGCATCGCCCGCGCCCTGGCCGGCGACCCCAAGGTGCTGCTCTCCGACGAGGCGACCAGCGCCCTCGACCCCGAGACCACCCGCTCGATCCTCCAGCTGCTGCGCGACCTCAACCGCCAACTCGGCCTCACCGTGCTGCTCATCACGCACGAGATGGAGGTCGTCAAGACGATCTGTGACTCGGCCGCGCTGATGCGCGAGGGCAGGATCGTCGAGTCGGGCACGGTGAGCGAACTGCTCGCCACCCCCGGCTCCGAGCTGGCCCGCGAGCTGTTCCCGGTGGGGGGCGACGCCTCGGGCCCCGGCCGTACGGTCGTCGACGTCACCTTCCAGGGCGAGGCCGCCACCCGGCCGGTGATCTCCCAGCTCTCCCGTACGTACAACATCGACATCTCGATCCTGGGCGCCGCGATGGACACCGTCGGCGGCCGGCAGATCGGCCGGATGCGGATCGAACTGCCCGGCGCGTACGAGGAGAACGTCGTCCCCGTCGGCTTCCTGCGCGAGCAGGGACTCCAGGTCGAGATCGTCGGGGACACCGCGGCGGCGGCCGACGGCGGCGCCCAGAACCCCGGTCTCACCAAGGAAGGTGCCAAGTGACCTGGTCCGAGATGCAGCCCCTGCTGTCCCAGGGGACCATCGACACCCTCTACATGGTGCTGTGGTCCGGGCTCGTCACCGTCGCCGGCGGACTGCCCCTCGGCATCCTGCTCGTCCTCACCGACAAGGGCGGACTGCTCCAGAACGCCCCGGTGAACAAGGTCGTCGGCGTGATCGTGAACATCGGCCGCTCGCTGCCGTTCATCATCCTGCTGATCGCCCTGATCCCCTTCACCACCTTTGTCGTCGGCACCTTCATCGGGCCGACCGCCATGATCGTGCCGCTCGCGATCGGCGCCATCCCGTTCTTCGCCCGCCTGGTCGAGACCGCGATCCGCGAGGTCGACCACGGACTGGTCGAAGCCGTCCAGGCCATGGGCGGTTCCATCCCCACCATCGTCCGCAAGGTCCTGCTGCCGCAGGCCCTGCCGTCGATCGTCTCCGGGACCACCACCACCGTCATCGCGCTCATCGGCTACTCGGCGATGGCCGGGGCGGTGGGAGGCGAAGGCCTCGGTTCCAAGGCCGTCACCTACGGATTCCAGCGCTTCGAGAACGGCTTCATGATCGCCACCGTCGTGGTGCTGGTCCTGATCGTCACCGTGATCCAGCTCATCGGCGACCTGGCCGTACGACTGCTGGCGCGCCGGGTCCGTACCGCGTAGGCGCCACACCACACCCGCACTGTCCGTAACGGCCCGCACTCCTTGTCCGGGCCTCACCACCGCACACCGGAAAGAGGCACTCTTCGTGCGCACCTCCATCAAGCTCACCGCCGCTGCCGCCACCGCCGCCCTCGCCCTCACCCTGAGCGCCTGCGGCACGTCGTCCGACCCGGCCCCCAAGGCCGCGGACGGCGCCAAGGCCGACGAGTCCAAGCCCCTGCTCGTCGCCGCGTCCCCGACGCCGCACGCCGACATCCTGAACTTCATCAAGAAGAACCTGGCGGCCAAGGCCGGACTCCAGCTCGACGTCAAGGAGTTCACGGACTACGTCCTGCCGAACACCGCCACCGAGAGCGGCGAGGTCGACGCCAACTACTTCCAGAACAAGCCCTATCTGGACGACTTCAACAAGAAGAACGGCACCCACATCGTGCCGGTCGTCAACGTCCACCTGGAGCCGCTCGCCCTCTACTCCAAGAAGGTCGAGGAGCTGAGCGGCCTCAAGGCCGGCCAGAGCATCGCGATCCCCAACGACACCGTCAACGAGGGCCGCGCGCTCAAGCTCCTCGCCGACAACGGCGTGATCACGCTCAAGGACGGTGTCGGCGGCAGCGGTTCGCTGGCCGACATCAAGGACGACAAGGGCCTCACGTTCAAGGAACTGGAAGCCGCCACCCTGCCCCGCGCCCTCAACGACGTGGACGCCGCCGTCATCAACGGCAACTACGCCATCGAGGCCGACCTCAACCCCGCCCAGGACTCCATCGCCCTGGAGAAGACCGAGAACAACCCGTACGCCAACTTCCTCGCCGTGAAGGAGGGCAACGAGAAGGACCCGCGGGTGCTCAAGCTCGCGAAGCTCCTCAACTCGCCCGAGGTGAAGAAGTACATCGAGGACACCTACAAGAACGGCGCGGTCCTCCCCGCCTTCGGCCCCGCCGCGTAACCGGGCGCGCCCTCCGTCCCGCCCCGTCAATCCGGTAAGAGCCCCGCGCACCCCGGTCGTGCGCGGGGCTCCCCCGATGCTGCATGCTGTGCATTTACGACGGACTGAGGCATGGAGCTGCGCATGACTACCTTTCCGGACGTGTCCATCAGCACGGAGCGGTTGGTGCTGCGCCCCTTCGAACCGTCGGACATCCCCGCGCACGTCGAGATGATGAACGACGAGATGGTCACCGCCTGGACGTCCGTGCCCCACCCGTACACCCAGGAGGACGCCGAGCGGTGGGTCCACACCATCGCCCCCGCCGAGCGCACCGGCGGACGCGGCATCGTCTTCGCCGTCACCGAGTTCCTCACACAGCGGCTCGTCGGCATCGTGCGGCTCCACCACACCAACTGGCGCGCCCTCGCCACCGAGGCGCAGTACGTCACCGCCCCCTGGGCCCGCGGTGAGGGATACGCCACCGAATCGGTGCTCGCCGTCGCCCAATGGCTGTTCCGCGACCAGAAGTTCGAGCGCATCGAGGTGCGTACGGCCGCCGACAACACCGCCTCCCAGCAGGTCGCCCAGAAGATCGGCTGCATCAGCGAGGGCGTGCTGCGCAGCGCGTGGATAGCGCGTACGCAGACCGAGGACGGCGGCTGGACGGACGTGCGCACCGACCTCCTCGTCTGGAGCCTGCTTCCCGAGGACCTGGAAGGTGTGGCGGAGCAGATGGCGGACAGCGGATACGCGTCCTTCACGGACTGGAACTGACCACCACGCGCGTCCCCGACCGACTCTCACCGCCCCCGACCGACCGCCACCCGGCGACACATTTCTGGAGACTTGAAGAAGATGGCCGACCGCGTCACGGTGATCGGCTGGGACGGCTCACCCCTTACCGCTGCCGGCAGCTCCGCCCTCTCCGCCGCGACACTGGTCGCCGGAGCCGCCCACCACTTGGCCCTCCCCGAGATTCCCCCCGGCGCCGAGCGCGTCCAGCTCGGCAGTATCGACCTGGCGGCACGCCGGATCGCCGGACACCGCGGCGGCGCGGTGGTCCTCGCCGACGGCGACCCCGGCTTCTTCGGTGTCGTACGGACGTTGCGCGACCCGGAGCACGGCCTGGAGGTCGAGGTCGTCCCCGCCGTCTCCGCCGTGGCCGCGGCCTTCGCCCGCGCCGGCATGCCCTGGGAGGACGCCCAGATCGTCGTCGCCCACGCCCGTACGCTGCGCCGCGCCGTCAACGTGTGCCGGGCGCACACCAAGGTCGCCGTCCTCACCTCCCCGGGCGCGGGCCCCGCCGAACTCGCCCTGCTCCTCGAAGGGGTCCACCGCACCTTCGTCATCTGCGAGGAACTGGGCACCGACCGCGAGAAGGTCAGCGTCCTCACCTCGGACAAGGCGGCCGACCACGAGTGGCGCGACCCCAATGTGGTGATCGTCATCGGCGGCATCGGGACCGCCGTCTCCCCGGTCAGCGGCTGGATCGCGGGCCGCGACCCCGCCTACCCGCCGGCCGAGCGGGGCTGGGCGCTGCCCACCGAGGAGTACGGCATAGAGCTCGACGAGGGCGAGTCGACCTGGCTGCGCGCCGCCCAGCTCTCCCGGATCGGCGCCCGCACCGGCGATCTCGTCTGGGACATCGGCTCCGGCAGCGGGGCGCTCGCCGCCGAGGCGGCCCGCTTCGGCGCCGCCGTGATCGCCGTGGACGAGGAGCCGGGGGCGTGCGCCAGCACAGCGGCGGCGGCCCGGCGCGCCGGTGTTCAGCTCCAAGTCGTCCAAGGACGCGCCCCCCACGTGCTGGAGCGCCTGCCCGAGCCCGATGTCGTACGGATCGGGGGCGGCGGGATCGACGTCGTCATCGCCGTCGCCGACCGCAGGCCCGAGCGGATCGTGACCCACGCGGCCAACCGTGACGAGGCGGAAGCCATCGGAACTGCCTTGCGGGACGGGGGATATACGGTGGAATGTGTGCTACTCCAGTCCGTCGATCTCGACACCGCGGACTGGTCGGAACGCGAGCGGTCCGTGGTCTTCCTGGTGTCCGGACAGCGCCCCGACGCGACCTCCTGACGGCCCCGCGCACCACGTGGCCGCTCCGCCCCCTGCCTCCGGTTGTCGTAGACCCGAGGTAGGCTGGCCGATCGTTGTACCGCAGCCGGGCGTTCGTCGCTTCGTTCGTCAATGTCCGGAAAAGGGGCCCGTTTTGGGCCTTGATGTGGTACAGCGAAACCGGGGGAAGCGCGACGTGGCGCAGCCCACAGCGGGCCGAGTCGTGCCGCGCGACGCCCGCGCTCGTTGTTCCATGACAAGCGCGGGGAGCACCGACGATCTGCGGAGCCGTCGCCCCGGTGAAGGGCCGTAGGAGCACAACCAATGGGCGAGGGGTACGCATGACTGACACCGGCCAGGTCCCGGGCGAGGTACTGCCGGAGAACGCGGGCATGGTGGAGCAGCACGGCGTCCCCGCGCCGAGTGCGTACGCGTACCCGGACCCGGACGCGTTGTACCCGGACCCGCTGCGCCCCGACCCGTCGTACGGCGACACCGTGTATCCGGAGGCGGCCTATCAGGAGCTCTCGTACCAGGAGCCGCCGTACCAGGAACCCCCGTACCAGGACACGTCGTACGGGGAGCCGGCGTACCCGGGCCCCTCGGGGACGGTGGTGGAGGACGAGGACCTGCTGCTCATGCCGAGCGCGCAGGGAGCGTGGGGGGACCCGCTGCCGGTCGCTCCGCCCGAGCCGTCGCGGGTGGAGCAGCAGGCGCCGCCCATAGAACAGCCGGCGCCGCTGGCGGAGCCGGTTTCCCCTTCCCTTTCGGCGCCGGTCCCGGCGTCGGTCCCGGACCCGGTCCCGGATGTGTACGAGCCGCCGCGGGAGTTCCCGGCCGAACAGGGCTTCGTGGCCGAGCAGGCGTTCCAGGCTCCGGAGTTCACGGCGGCTGAGGCGTTCGAGGCGCCGCGGGCGGAGCAGGCCCCGGCTGTGCCGGTTTCCCATGACGAGGTTCTGGCGGGCGAGGAGTCCACGGGCCAGGAGCTGGTGGAGCAGCAGGTGGCGGACCAGGTGACGGCCGCCCAGGCGCCCGTCACCCAGGAGCCCACCGGCCTGGAACAGACGGCGCAGGAGCCCACGGACCAGGGCCCGACGGGCCTGGACTCCACAGGCCTGGACTCGACGGGCCAGGACTCGACGGGCGAGGCATCGACCGGCCAGGAATCCGCGTCCGAGGGATCCCTCGGACGCGGCCTGAACCTGAACCAGCCGGAGGCGCACGAGACCGACGGCCGGGACTCCGGTGCGGTGGATCTCACCGGTGTACGGATCCCGCGGCCCGAGCCGGCTCCCGCCCGGACAGCACCCGCCCCCGCCCCGACTCCCGTGCGCCGGCCGTTGCACCTGGGCCCGCCCGTGCCGGACACCTCCGGCGGGGTGGTGCGCTCCCTGGCCGACCGGGGACCCGCCGCGACACCGTCCCGGGCGGTCCGCGTACGGAACCGCGCGCAGCCCACCCCGACGTTGGGCCCCGAGTACCTGGACATCCCGCGTGAGGACGCCGCGGTGGCCCCGGCCCTCCCCGTTCCCCAGTTGAGCGAGATCCCGCCGCAGGCGGGCACGCCCTGGAGCGCCGAAACGGCGGCCCCGGCAGAAACGGTCGTTCAAGCACCCGAGCCGGTAGCGGTGGAGCCGCGGCCTGAACCGGTCGAAGCGGTACAGGAAGCGTCCGCGGCGGAGGAGTTCGTACCGGTCGAGGAGTTCGTGCCGGTCGAGGCGCAACTGCCCCTGACCGCTTCCGAGCCGGAGCCGGCCCCCGAGCAGGCGCCGGAAGAGACGCCCGTGGTGGCGGAACAGGCCGGACAGACCCCGGAGGCCCCGGAGGCGATCGTGCCGGTGGCGGAGCCGGAGGCCGTACAGGAACCGGTCGTGGAGCCGGCACCCGTACCGGTACCGGAGGCGGACATCGCCCCGGTGGCGGAGCCGGACACGGAGCCGCTGCCGGAGCCCACCCCCGAGGCAACCCCGGAACCCGAGCCCGAGCCCGAAGTCGCCCCCGAGCCCGAGGCCGAACTCGCCCTGCCCGCGCCCGAGCTCCCCACGGCCCTCATTCCCGAGACCGCCCCCGAGACCGCCCCCGAGCCCGGGGCCGAGGTCCACCCCGTACCGGAGACAGACGAAGCAACGCCCCCCGAGGCCGAAGCGGTGCCCGTACCAGCGGCGGTCGAAAGCGTCGCCGCGGCCTCCGGCTACGACGACGCGGAGCGCGACGCCGTGCTGCGCGTGATGCGCGAACGCCGGGACATCCGCAACGGCTTCCGCTCCGACCCGATCCCGCACGAAGTGCTGCTCCGCGTCCTGGAGGCCGCGCACACCGCGCCGAGCGTGGGCCACTCCCAGCCCTGGGACTTCGTGGTCATCCGCTCGGCGGAGACCCGGCGTTCCATGCACGAACTGGCGCAGCGCCAGCGCGAGGCATACGCGAAGTCGCTGCCCAAGGGCCGGGCGAAGCAGTTCAAGGAACTGAAGATCGAGGCCATCCTCGAAACCCCGGTGAACATCGTGGTCACCGCGGACCCGACGCGCGGCGGCCGGCACACGCTCGGCCGCCACACGCAGCCGCAGATGGCGCCGTATTCCTCCGCGCTCGCGGTGGAGAACCTCTGGCTCGCGGCCCGCGCGGAAGGGCTCGGCGTCGGCTGGGTCAGCTTCTTCGACGAGCGCGAGATGGTACGGGCGCTGGGCCTGCCCGAGCACCTGGAGGTCGTGGCGTATCTGGTGGTCGGATATGTGGACGAGTTCCCGGAGGAGCCCGAACTGATGCAGGCGGGCTGGTCCAAGCGCCGCCCGCTGTCCTGGGTCGTCCACGAGGAGACGTACGGCCGCCGCGCGCTGCCCGGCGGGGAGCCGCAGGATCTGCTCCAGGAGACCGTCGCGGCGATCCGTCCGCTGGACGCGAAGGCGCTGGGGGAGGCGTGGGAGCGCCAGAAGCGGATGACAAAGCCGGCCGGCGCGCTCGGCATGCTGGAGATCATCTCCGCGCAGCTCAGCGGTCTGTCGCGGCTGTGCCCGCCGCCGATCCCGGAGCCGGCGGCGGTGGCGATCTTCGCGGGTGACCACGGGGTGCACGCCCAGGGGGTGACCCCGTGGCCGCAGGAGGTGACCGCGCAGATGGTCGCGAACTTCCTCGGCGGGGGCGCGGTGTGCAACGCGTTCGCCAACCAGGTCGGCGCCGAGGTCTGTGTCATCGACGTGGGTGTCGTGGGCGAGCTTCCGGCCACACCGGGGCTGCTGCCCCGCAAGGTAAGGGCGGGCACGGCGGACTTCACGACCGGCCCCGCGCTGAGCCGCGAGGAGGTTCTCGCGGCGATCGAGGTGGGCATCGAGACGGCCCGCGATCTGGTGGCGGCGGGCAACAAGGCGTTGCTGACGGGGGAGATGGGCATCGCCAACACCACGGTGTCGGCGGCGCTGATCTGCGTGTACACCGGCCAGGACCCGGCGGAGGTCACCGGGCGGGGCACCGGCATCAACGACGAGACGCACGCGCGGAAGATCGATGTCGTACGGCGTGGCCTCGACCTCCACCGTCCGGACCCGGCCGACCCGGTGGGCGTCCTGGCGGCGGTGGGCGGCCTGGAACACGCGGCGCTGGTCGGGTTCCTGCTGGGCGGCGCGTCGTTGCGTACGCCGGTGATCCTGGACGGGGTGAGCGCGGGCGCGGCGGCGCTGGTGGCGCGGGCGATCGCGCCGGAGGCCCTGGCGGCCTGCATCGCGGGCCACCGCAGCGCGGAGCCCGGCCACGTGGCGGCCCTCAACAAGCTGGGCCTGCGCCCCCTGATCGACCTGGACCTCCGTCTGGGCGAGGGCACGGGCGCGCTCCTGGCCCTCCCGGTGGTCCAGAGCGCGGCACGGGCGATGCACGAGGTGGCGACGTTCGACTCGGCGGGCGTCACAGAGAAGTAAGCGGACCTGGAGCGTAGTGAGCGTGAAACCGTCGGCCGGCCCCACCACCACCGATCAGGCGCCGGCCGATCCCGCCGCCAGTGACGACGCGCTGGCCACCCAGCCCGTCGGCTACTGGAGCGGGCTCGCCCACGCGGCCGTGACCCGGCATCTGCGTGACGCCATGGCCAGGATCGATGTCACGCAGCCGCAGTACTGGGTGCTCAACCGCGTACACGGCGGCCCGACGGCGCCGAGCCGCGAGGAGGTGGTCACCCAGCTGACCCCCCTCGCGGACGGCCCGCACGAGATCGCCCGGGTCATCGATCAGCTGCTACACCGCGGCTGGCTCCACATCGAGGCGGGGGAGTACGTACACCTCACCGACGCGGGAGAAGCCGCCAGGGTGCGGCTGCGCGAACTGGTGACCGAACTGCGCGCCGTGGTCCACCGGGGCATCAGCGACGAGCAGTACGTGGCCGCGCTCAAGGTGCTGCGCACGATGGTCGCCAATGTCGAGGGCGACGCGGAATTCTAGCCACGTCTCCAGGGACCGTGCCCGTCTGGTCGCTGCCCAGGTGGATCTCCGCGATCCGCTCCGACATGCGGCCGACGACCCACCGAAGCGGCCCCGGGCCGTCAGACAGGCCCCTCCAGGGCGAGCGTCGGCCGAGACCCACCCGCACGGTTGGCTGACCGGCCCATCACCGGGACGTCAGCCGGCCCCGGTAAGTCAGTCGGCCGACTGACTTGCCCGCGGCGCGAGCCGGCCGACCACCACCCGCCGAGCGGGGCCGCAAGCCCGACCCATGGCCCGGCCATGGCTCGGCCAACGCGCCGACGCCGGGCCGCGGGAGCCACGCCGGAACGCTGGTCCGCGAGCCTCGCGAGCGGGCTGTCGGCCGGGCGGCCGTCGCACGCGGTCCGCCCCCGTCCGCCGCCGTCCGCCCCCGTCCGCCCCCGTCCGCCGCCGGGCGCTGGGCCGACCATGGGTCCGGTCAGTCAGCGAGCCGGCCGTCTGGTCGGCCCGGCCGGGGAGGCCGGCTGCGACCCCGGTGTCTGTGTGGGGCACGTGGGGGGATGGTCGGTCGTGACCGTCCCCCCAGGAGGGGGCCGGGTGCGGCGTACCCCAGCGGACCACAGCCCAGCGCCCCCAGCTCCGGTCACGCCCGCCCAGCGCAGCGCACCGCGCCACCCACCCGGCCGGGGCCTCATCCGGCTTCGGGGGTCCCCGTAAGCTGGTTCCCGGGAGTCACCCCATCTCATCAGCCGCTTCAGGAGTCCCTACCGACATGGCCGAGCACGCCGAGCACCCCGCCTACCCCGTCGGACTCCGCCTGTCAGGGCGGCGCGTCGTTGTTGTCGGCGGGGGGCAGGTCGCCCAGCGCCGGCTGCCGGCGCTCATCGCGGCGGGCGCCGACATCGTGCTCGTGTCGCCCTCCGCGAAGGCGTCCGTCGAGGCCATGGCCGAGGCCGGCGAGATCCGCTGGGAGCGCCGCCGGTACGAGGAGGGCGACCTCGCAGGCGCCTGGTACGTCCTCGTCGCCTCCAGCGACCCCGTCGCGAATGCCAGCGCCTCCGCCGAGGCGGAACGTCACCGCGTCTGGTGCGTCCGCAGCGACGACGCGGAGGCCGCCACCGCCTGGACCCCCGCCACCGGCCGCAGCGAGGGCGTCACCGTCGCCGTGCTCACCGGCCGCGACCCGCGCCGCTCCGCCGCCGTCCGCGACGCCGTCATCGAGGGCCTGCGCGACGGCACCCTCGCCGCGCCCCACCACCGCACCCGCACCCCCGGCGTCGCCCTCGTCGGCGGCGGACCCGGCGACCCGGACCTGATCACCGTGCGCGGCCGCCGCCTCCTCTCCGAGGCGGACGTCGTCATCGCCGACCGCCTCGGCCCCCGCGACCTCCTGGACGAGCTGCCGCCGCACGTCGAGGTGATAGACGCGGCGAAGATCCCGTACGGCCGTGCCATGGCCCAGGAGGCCATCAACGAGGCGCTGATCGAGCACGCCAAGGCGGGCAAGGCCGTGGTCCGCCTCAAGGGCGGTGACCCGTTCGTCTTCGGACGCGGTATGGAGGAGGTCCACGCGCTCGCCGCCGTCGGCATCCCCTGCGTGGTGGTCCCCGGGATCTCCAGCTCCATCAGCGTCCCGGGCGCCGCCGGGATCCCCGTCACGCACCGTGGCGTGGCCCACGAGTTCACGGTGGTCAGCGGCCACGTCACCCCCGACGACGCCCGTTCCCTGGTCGACTGGGCCGCGATCGCCCGCCTCCGCGGCACGCTTGTCCTCCTGATGGCCGTCGACAAGATCGGCGCCATTGCCCAGGCCCTCATCGAACACGGCAAGTCCCCCGACACCCCCGTCGCGCTGGTCCAGGAAGGCACCACCGCCGCCCAGCGCCGGGTCGACGCGACGCTCGCGACGGTGGCGGAGGCCGTACGGACCCATGACGTACGGCCTCCGGCGGTCATCGTCGTGGGAGAGGTCGTGGCCCTCGGCTGACCCCGGGGCCTTCCGGGCCGGGCCGGACCGGGCCGGGCCCAACGGTGGCGTTCACCGGTCCATACGCCTGTACCTAGGTATGGACCGGTGAACGCCCTTGGTATGTACGGCGCCCCACCTCACCGACCTTCTGCCGAAGCGCCGCTGACCAGCTGATTCATAGCGTCCTTGGCATGAACGTCTCCCTCCGCCGACCCGTCCCGGGACGATCCGTAGCCCTCTGTACGACCCTCACCCTCACCCTCACCCTCACCGTCGTCCTCACCGTCGTCCTCGTCCTCGCCCTCAGCGGTTGCGGCAGCCTGAACGGCGTCATCGCGCCCGTCACCGCCAGGAAAGCCGCCGCGCACGACTTCAAGGGCGTGGAGATACGTCCCGTGGACTGCCGTACCGCGCACTGCGTCGCGCTCACCTTCGACGGCGGCCCCAGCCGCCCCACACCCCGGCTGCTGGACATCCTGAAGAAGGAGAAGGTCCACGCGACCTTCTTCCTCCAGGGCAAGGGCCACACGGACACCTACCCCGGCACCGTGGCCCGGATGGCCCGCGAGGGGCACGAGATCGCCAATCACACCTGGTCCCACCGGGTGCTCACCCGCCTCGACCCGGCCGGGATCCGCGCCGAAGTGGCGCCCGTCCAGGACGAGATCCAGCGGATCACCGGCCACCGGCCCGACCTGATGCGCCCACCGCAGGGCCGTACCGACAACAAGGTCTCGAAGGTCATGCGGGAGATGGGCCTGGCCCAGGTGCTGTGGAGCGTCACGGCCAAGGACTACGAGACGACCGACACCGCTCTGATCACGGAGCGTGTCCTCGGCAGGGCGAGACGCGACGGCGTCATCCTGCTGCACGACCGCTACGCGGGTACCGTCCCCGCCGTACCGGGCATCATCGAGCAGCTGAGGCGGCGCGGCTACACGCTGGTCACGGTGTCCCAACTCCTCGCCCCGGCGCGACCGGAGCCCGGCAAGATCTACCGCCCCTGAACCCGGCCGGGCGTCCGCCGACGTCAACAACCCCACGCCCCCCACGGCCCCCCGCGCTCACCCCGCCACCCCCATGACCACCCATCCCCCCTCCCCAAGGCAGGATGAGCACGTGGCTGAACTCATCACCGTCGACGACCCGGACGACCCCCGCCTGCACGACTACACCGGCCTGACCGACGTGGAGCTGCGCCGCAGGCGCGAGCCCGCCGAAGGCCTCTTCATCGCCGAGGGCGAGAAAGTCATCCGGCGCGCGACCGAGGCCGGCTACACGATGCGGTCCATGCTCCTGTCCGCCAAGTGGGTCGACCCCATGCGGGACGTGATCGACGCCGCGCGGGCCCCCGTGTACGCGGTCACGCCCGACCTCGCCGAGCGCGTCACCGGCTACCACGTCCACCGCGGCGCCCTCGCCTCCATGCAACGCAAGCCGCTCCCGGAGCCGGCCGAGGTGCTCCGTACGGCCCGCCGCGTCGTGGTCATGGAAGCGGTCAACGACCACACCAACATCGGCGCGATCTTCCGCAGCGCGGCGGCGCTCGGCATGGACGCGGTCCTGCTCTCACCGGACTGCGCCGACCCGCTCTACCGCCGGTCCGTGAAGGTCTCGATGGGCGCGGTCTTCGCCGTACCGTACGCACGGCTGGACGCCTGGCCCAGGTCCCTGGAAACCGTACGGGCGGCGGGGTTCAGGCTGCTCGCGCTGACCCCGCACGAGAAGGCGGTCCCGATGGACGAGGCGGCTCCGCACCGCCTGGAACGGGTCGCGCTGATGCTGGGCGCGGAGGGCGACGGACTGTCGGCGCGGGCCCTGGACACTGCCGACGCGTGGGTACGTATCCCCATGGCGCACGGAGTGGACTCGCTGAACGTGGGCGCGGCGGCGGCGGTCGCGTTCTACGCGGTCACGACGGGCCGCCCGGCGAACTGAGCGCCCGGCCCGCGGGCCGGGCGGCCCGGCTCAGAGCTGCTGCGCCGCCGCGATCCCCAGGGCGACGATCAGCGTCACCACCACAAACACGATCAGGCGCTGTCGCAGCAGCCGGGGATTGGCGGGGCGGCGACTGCCCGAGGTCGGCCGCGGCGCCGTGTTCTGGCGCCCGCTCGTCCGCGCACCGGCGCCGTCGCGCTGCTGCGGGGGCCGCCGGCCGCTCGTACGGGGAGCCCCGCCCCGGGGGACACCGGAACGGGAAGCCGTGGAGCCCGAGGGACGGCTCTGAGGCCCGCGTTCCCGCTCCCGATCCCGCTCCGGCGCACGCTCCCGGTCGCGGTCCCGGTCCGAGCCGCGCTCCCACTCCCGCTCGCGGTCCCTGTCCCTGTCCCTGTCCAGAGCCCGTTCCCGTTCGGGGCCCCGTTCCATCCGTTCCGTGTAGCGCTCGGTCATCCGCCCCGTCGCCATGTCCTGCTCCGTACGGCCCCGCTGGGCCGGCGGCCTGGTCTCGGCGACGCCCTGCGCCTCCCTGGCCGCGATCTCCTTGAGCCGCATCGACAGTTGGAGCGTGCTCGGCCGGTCCTCCGGATCCTTGGCCAGGCAGGCCCGTACCAGCGGCGCGAGCGCGTCCGGCACCCCGTACAGCTGCGCCTCCTCGTGCACCACCCGGTAGAGCATGACCTCCGAACTGCCCTGCCCGAACGGGGAGTCGGCCGTCGCCGCGTACGCCAGCGTGGCGCCCAGCGAGAACACGTCGGTGGCCGGTGTCACCGCCACCCCCCGCACCTGCTCGGGCGCCAGGAATCCCGGCGATCCGACGGCCGTACCGACATGCGTCAGCGTGCTCGCGCCGGTCGCCCAGGCGATGCCGAAGTCGATGATGCGGGGGCCCTTGGGGGAGAGCAGGATGTTCGACGGCTTGAGGTCGCGGTGCACCACCCCCGCCTCGTGCACGGCCACCAGCCCCTCGGAGAGCGCCGCGCCCACGGAGGCCACCTCGGCGGCGCTCAGCGGGCCCTCCTCGTTGACCTTGTCGTGCAGCGAGGGCCCCGGCACGTACTGCGTCGCGAACCACGGCCGCTCCGCGTCCAGGTCCGCCGCCACCAGCCGGGCCGTACAGCCGCCCCGGATCCGCCGCGCGGCGGACACCTCGCGGGCGAACCGCGACCGGAACTCCTGATCCTCGGCCAGATCCGGCCGGATCACCTTCAGCGCGACCCGCTGGCCGCGCCGGTCGGACCCCAGATAGACGACACCCATGCCGCCTGCGCCCAGCCGCCGGTGAAGCCTGAACGAACCGACGACACGCGGGTCCTCGCGCCGGAGCCGCATCATCGCCATGTCCATCCCCGCTGCCCGGTCGTCCGTGTGACGTGGCACAGCTTACGTACCCGCGCCCCGGCGCGCTCATAGGCCGCGCCCTCGCGGGCCGACCGATTGTCAGTGCGGGGTGGGAAACTTGAAGAGTGGTCAGGGGACGGCGGATCCGGGTCCCTTGGCCCGCGCGAGATCTCAAAGGTCCGTCGCAGAAGGGGGATTGGATCGTGAAGGGTGACCGGGTGGAGATAGTCGTGGACGCCGGGGACACGACGCGTACGTACGAAGTGGTGGCAAGCCGGGCAGGCCGCCGGGTCGAGACGGCGGTGCGCAGGGGGGTGGTGGAAGTGAGCGAAGTCACCCGCAACGGCACGGTGGTCCGGACTGCCAGGTTCATGGCGACGCGGGTGCTCGCTCTCGTGGAGCAGCCGGTCCCGAGGGAGGAGGCGTCGGAGCGTTCCCTCCGGGAAGAACGTCCCCTCCGGGAAGACCCCAAGTCCTGAGCTGTTCTCATACATGCCTTCTCCACCCAGGGGAGTACGTGATCACCACCGGGCTCATCCTCCGGGAGGCCCGGCAATCGGTACGCGGGCATGACGACTGGGCGCTGTCGCGTCCCTAGTGTTGAGGTCAAGCGGCGAGTGCAAGTACTCGTCCCCCGAGGTCGGACACTCGCCGCTGCCAATCTGACAGGAGAGGGACCATGGCGGACACGGCATCGCGGGCATTGATCCGCACGCAGGGACGCAAGGCTTTCGCCGCGTTCGGCGGAAGCCAGTCCAGCACGCGCCACCCGCTGGTGGCGACGGCGATGGTCCTCCCCCTGGCGGCTCTGCTCGTGGTCGTCTTCGGCGGCTGGGAAGCAGTGGTCACACAAGCGTCGTCCGTGGGCGTGATGCTGGGGCGCTGAGCGGCGCCCCAGACCCGGGAGAGCGGCCCGGGTCAAGGACATCCGGCCAACAACCCCGTGGGGACGGGGGTGCGGCGGACGGCAGCGTTTGGCCGGTCAGCTGGGGAGCTGACCGGCCATCGCGCTGCCCGGTCCCGATCGGGAACCTGGCCACGATCCCCGCCCGCGCCTCGTCCGGCCCCGCCCCCGGTGGTGCCCTCGCTCCTGGCCGCGCCCGCTGACCGCGGTGAGGAACGGGCCGGGTCGCGAGCCCCGGACGCGCCTCCGACGGTGGCCCCGGTTATGGCCGGGCCTCGTGACCGTGGCGACGAAGGGGCCGGAGGAGTGGGCCGGTGGCCTCCGTCACAGCCGCGCTTCCTGGCTCCGGCCACGAACGCGCCTGACTGCGAGTCCAGGCTCCGCGTCCCGGACCCGCTGAGAACGGGCCGGACTCCTTGGCCCCGGGCACGTACTCGGCGGTGGCCCCGGTTATGGCGAGGAGCGGGCCGGACTACGACTCCGGGCTTCGCATCCCGGACCCGGCCACAGACGGGCCGGTGGCATGGATCTTCGCCTCGACCCTGGTGGTGCCTCGGTCATGGTCGGACCCTCTTGGCCGTTGCGTTGAACGGGCCTCCCGGCCCCGGCCCCGGCCCCGGCCTCGGGCCTCCCGGCCCCGGCCCCGGCCTCGGGCCTCCCGGCCCCGGCCCCGGCCCCGGCCTCGGGCCTCCCGGCCCCGGCCCCGGCCTCGGGCCTCCCGGCCCCGGCCCCGGCCTCGGGCCTCCCGGCCCCGGCCCCGGCCTCGGGCCTCCCGGCCCCGGCCCCGG
>NZ_JBIUXU010000010.1:0-171020 GCF_044744165.1 Streptomyces sp. NPDC087420 | reverse complement strand
CCGGCCCGGCCACGAGTCCTGGGTTTTGTGTCCCGGACCCGCCCAGGGATGGGCTGGAGGCGTGAGCTGCCGCCTCGGCCCCGGTGGTGTCTTCGGTTGGCGCCGCGTCCCCCGGCCCTGGCCAGGAGAGGCCCGAGGTATCGGCCCCAACAAGCCTCCGGTCGTGGACGCGTTCCCTGGACGCCAGGGTTCCCTGCCGGGCCGGGGCTGCGGACGGGCCCCGGCCCCGGCCCCGCACAGGCCCCCGGCCCGGGCCCGAACCTGTTCGCCGGTTTTGGACGCCGGCCCGCCCCGGCGCTGGACGCGCCCGCCTTCGCTGTCATCCGTGGCCACGGACGTGTCTCCGGGCCGGCCCCTGGCCGCGCCGCCGGAACGCGGACAGGTTCCTGGCTGTGTACGCCCCAGCGCCTGCTGGTCGTTTCGTGTCCGTGGCCAGGCCACGAGGCGCCTCCGGGCCCCGCCTCGGCCGCGCCCGTTGGACCCGGCTGCCGATGCCCCTGCCTCGCCTGTACGTAAACGGTCCCCCCCGGAGGGCAGGGGCGGGGTGTCGGCCTTGTGCGCAGGGCGGCGCGTGACTTGGGGCTGTCGGACACGGCCAGGAAGGCCCCCGGGCCCGAGCGTCGCCCCGCATACGTGCCCCTGCTTCGCGGGCAGGGAAGGGGGACGGGCCGGGGCGCTATGCCGGGCTTCTCCGGGTGGAGGCGACCGGGTGTCGTGCCGTCGTTCTCCGTGGCGTCGGGTTCACGCGCGAGCCTGCGTCCGCCCCGTTCTCCCTGTCGCCCGTACACTCGCTTCGAGCCATACCGCCCGGGGGACCCGTGACCGCAGACATCGTCAGCGCGCTCGCCCTCGTGGCTCGTCGGGCGGCTCATCAGTCCGCCTCCCCGTCCCCGTCCCCGTCCGCCTGCGCCGCCTGCGGCGGCGACGGCGGTGACGGTGACGACGTGCTCGCGGAACGGGCCGACGGGATGGTCGTACGACACGGCGACGCCGTGGCCAAGGCGCACGCCGAGACCACCGACCCGGCCGACCACCGCGCCAGGCTCGCGGTCGCCTCCCATCCGCTGCTCTCGGGGATCCTCCTGCCCCCGCTCCCGACCGCCGCCGGCGCACTGCTCGGCCGGCCGGTCACCTCCTGGCCGTACGGCGCTCCCGTCGACCCGGCGGACCCGGACGCCGCGCCGTGGGAGGAGACCGGCACGCTCCTCGCCCGGCTGCACTCCGTCCCGCTCGACGCCCTCTCCCGTACGCCCCTGCCTGCCATGCGCGGCCCCGCCAAGGTCGCCCGCGCCCTCGCCCGGCTGCGTGCCGTGTCGCCCCCGGCCCCCGGCCGCCCCACAACCCCCACGACCACGGTGGAACCCGCGCCCGCCCCTGGCACTGGCACTGTCAAGCCGCCCATCAGCGCGCCCGCCCCCGGACCCGCCCCCCACCCCATCCACCGCGCCGCCGCCACCCTCCCCCCATGGGCCCGCGGCGAAGCGCCCCCGCCCCCGTCGCCCCGCGCGCTGTGCCACGGAGACCTGCATCTCGGGCAGCTCGTGCGGTACCCCGTGTCCAGCGGCGCCTGGGTGCTCATCGACATCGACGATCTGGGTGCCGGCGACCCCTCCTGGGACCTCGCCAGGCCCGCCGCCTGGTACGCCGCAGGCCTGCTCCCGCCCTCCGCCTGGGAGCGGTTCCTCGGCGCCTACCGCGCCGCCGGCGGCCCCGCCGTGCCCGCCGGCGGCGACCCCTGGCCCCAACTGGACGTCGCCGCCCGCGCCCTCACCGTCCAGACCGCCGCGCTCGCCCTCGTCAAGTGCGCCGCCGAACACCGCGAACCCGACGACGTCGAGCGGTTGATGATCGACGCCTGTGCCCGAATTGCAGCAATCCCGGCCGAGTTGGGGGCAGGTCCGCCGTCGTAAGGTGAACCGACTGCCGCCGGGCGTGTGTTCCGGCGGCGCCGAAGAGACGGCGAGGAGCTGAGCCGACGATGCAGTGTCCCAAGTGCCACGCAGCGATGCACACGTACAACCGCAACGGTGTCCAGATAGAGCAGTGCAGCGGCTGCCGGGGAATCTTCCTCGACTACGGCGAGCTGGAGTCCCTGACCCGCCTGGAGTCGCAGTGGGTGCAGCAGGCCCCGCCGCCCGTGCCGCCCGCCCCGCAGCAGGGCTACCCGGCGGCCCCCGCGCCCGCCTGGGGCGCCCCGCAGCACGGCCAGCACGGCCAGCACGGTGGTCACTACGGCGGCCACGGCGGCCACCACAAGAACAAGAGCTTCGGCCGGATGCTGTTCTCGTCCTGACGTCTCTCGTCCTGACGGCACGGCCGTGTGAAGAGAAGAAGCCCCCAGCCGTTGAACGGCTGGGGGCTTCCCTCGATACGCGGTACGTGTGCGCGATACTGGGATTGAACCAGTGACCTCTTCCGTGTCAGGGAAGCGCTCTCCCGCTGAGCTAATCGCGCGGGACCATCATCACTACTCACTACTCACACAAACCGTGCTCATCTTGCGTGCGCGATACTGGGATTGAACCAGTGACCTCTTCCGTGTCAGGGAAGCGCTCTCCCGCTGAGCTAATCGCGCGGGACGTACCGGTGGTGCCTGTCTTGCCTATCCTGCGTGGACGATACTGGGATTGAACCAGTGACCTCTTCCGTGTCAGGGAAGCGCTCTCCCGCTGAGCTAATCGTCCTTGGAGGTGGAGACGGGATTTGAACCCGTGTAGACGGCTTTGCAGGCCGTTGCCTCGCCTCTCGGCCACTCCACCCGAGCGACGCGTTTTCCAACTGCGCCACGTGGGCCTGTCGTTTCCGTTCCGTGTGCACGGCCCGGCGACGAGTTGAACTCTAGCGGATTCCCGAGCCAGCACAAAAACGCGTTTGCGCAGCGTGCTGCGGTGCGTGCACGGTGCGTTCCGGCCAGAGCGGCGCGGTGGGGCTTGTTCTAGACTCGCAAGCGTGCACGACCTCGCTCCTCTGGCCCGCTTCGGGAACCTCGTCGCCTCCGGGCTGCGGGATGTCACCCATGATCCCGAAGCCCTCGACTCCACGGGGTTCTGGGCGGTGGCCGCGGACTTCGAGGGCCACCTGACCTGCGCCCGCTTCGACGACGTACGTACGGAACCGGTCCCGGCGGTGGTCCCCGGGCAGTGGCGCGGACCCCGCGCGGGTGACTGGACGTCGTCGCTCGACCACGCCGCGTACACCTCTGGCGTGCGGCGCATCCGTGAGCACATCGCCGCCGGTGACGTCTACCAGGTCAACCTCTGCCGGGTCCTCTCGGCCCCCCTGCCGGACCCCGACGCCGCCGACGTGGACGCGCTGACGGCCCTGCTCGCCCGCGAGCACCCCGCCGCGTACGCCGGGACGATCCGGCTGCCCGGGCACGGCGTCGAGATCGCCACCGCCTCGCCCGAGCTGTACCTGTCGCGCGACGACCTCACCGTCGAGTCCGGCCCGATCAAGGGCACCGCCCGCACGGCCGCCGAACTCCTGGACAAGGACCGCGCCGAGAACGTGATGATCGTGGACCTCGTCCGCAACGACCTGGGCCGCGTCTGCGCCGCCGGTTCCGTGACCGTCCCCGCGCTCATGCGGGTCGAGCCGTACCCCGGGCTGGTCCACCTCGTGTCGACCGTACGGGGCGAACTCACCGAAAAGGCCGGCTGGGCCGATCTCCTGCCCGCCACCTTCCCGCCCGGCTCGGTCACCGGCGCGCCCAAGTCCAGCGCCCTGACGATCATCGAGGAGTTGGAGGCGGAACCCCGCGGGCCGTACTGCGGAGGCATCGGCTGGGTCGACGCCGACCGTGGCACCGCCTCCCTCGCCGTCGGCATACGCACCTTCTGGATCGACCGCGAGGGAACCGCGGGCGGAACCGCGGGTCCCGTCCTGCGCTTCGGCGCCGGCGCCGGCATCACCTGGGGCTCCGATCCCGAGGGGGAGTGGCGCGAGACGGAACTCAAAGCCGCCCGGCTCCTGGCGATCGCGTCGGGCGTGTACGGGTCGGATGAGTACGGGGCGGACGAATCCGGGTCGCATGAGTCCGGGTCGCACGAGTACGGCAGGTACGAAGAAAGTGGAAGGACGGCCTGATGAAGATCTGGGTCAACGGCGCACTGCACCCTGCGGAATCCGCCCGAGTATCCGTGCTCGACCACGGAATGACCGTGGGCGACGGCATTTTCGAGACCGTCAAGGCCGTCCACGGACAGCCCTTCGCCCTCACCCGCCACCTCGACCGGCTCACCCGCTCGGCCCGCGGCCTCGGACTGCCGGACCCCGACCTGGACGAGGTACGCCGCGCCTGTACGGCCGTCCTCGACGCCAACCCGGCGGCCCTGGGCCGCCTCCGGATCACCTACACCGGCGGGCTCTCCCCCCTCGGCTCCGACCGGGGCGACGCGGGACCGACCCTCGTCGTCGCCGTCGGCGAGACGACGCGCCGGCCGGACACCACCGCCGTGATCACCGTCCCTTGGACGCGGAACGAACGCGGCGCCCTGACCGGCCTCAAGACCACGTCGTACGCGGAGAACGTCGTCGCTCTCGCCCGCGCGCGCGAACAGGACGCGTCCGAGGCCCTCTTCGCCAACACCGTGGGCCAACTCTGCGAGGGCACGGGCTCCAACGTCTTTGTTGTCCTCGACGGCGAACTGCACACCCCGCCCGTCGCGTCCGGCTGTCTGGCCGGCATCACCCGCGCCCTGACCGTCGACTGGACCGGCGCCCACGAGACCGATCTGCCGCTGGACGTCCTGGAGCGCGCGGAGGAGATCTTCCTGACCTCCACCCTCCGCGACGTCCAGGCCGTCCACCGCGTCGACGGCCGTCACCTGCCCGCGGCACCGGGGCCGGTGACCGCCAAGGCGATGCGGGTGTTCGACGAACGCTCCGGCGCCGACCTCGACCCGTAGGACACGCCACCGGGCAAAAGCGGATGCTCCGGGAGCGGAGGACGGGTACAACTCCCCTGATGACCACCACACTGCGGCCGACCGAGCCGCTCCAGCAGACCGACGACGGCGCCCGCTCCCGTACGTACGAGGTATGTGTGAACAGCCGCCCCGTCGGGACGATCGCACTCGGCACGGACCCTGGCTTCGGCCCCGCCGTCGGCGTGATCCAGGCGCTGCGGATCGACGGCTCCGACCGGCGGCGCGGGCGCGGCACGGTCGCGGCCCTCGCCGCCGAAGAGGTGCTGCGCGGCTGGGGATGCCGGGAGGTGCTGGCCTCCGTGGAGATCCCCGGGCAGGCCGAGCACACCGGGCAGGCCGGGGACGCCGCTCCCGCGCTCCGCCTCGCCACCGCCCTCGGCTACACCGAACGCAGCAGCAACATGGTCAAACCGCTGCCGTCCCTCCCGCCCGAGCTGCCCGACGGGACCGTGGGCCGGCCGCTCCAGGACAGCGAGTACGACGCCTGGTGGGCCGCGGCGTCCACGCGCTACGCGCAGGCCTGGATCGACCGGGGCGCCTCGCCCGAGCTGGCCAGGGCCAAGGCGGAGACGTCCAGGACCGAGGTCCTGCCCGACGGCCTGGCCACCCCCGGCGTCTCACTGGACGCGCTGGTCCACGCCGGGCAGGTCGTCGGCACCCTCTGGGTCTCCCGGCGCGAGGAGACGCCTGACGAGCCGGGCGCGTACGTGTACGACGTCGTGGTGGGGGAGGACCAGCGCGGCAAGGGGTACGGCCGCGCCTTGATGCTGCTGGCCGAGCGCGTGGCCCTCGGCTTCGGGGCGACCCGGCTGGGACTGCACGTCTTCGCCGGCAACACCCCCGCGATCCGCCTGTACGAGTCGCTCGGTTACGTGACGACACACCGGAACTTCCACAAGGCGCTTCTCTGACGCCTGAGGTCCTGACGTCCGACGCCTGAGGTCAGGCGTCCCCGCGCGCCACCACCCGGTCCACGATCGCCTCGATCCGCGCCCGCAGCCCCTCCTGGCTCGTGCCGCCGTCGAGCCGCTCGCCGTCGATGACGTACGTGGGCGTGCCGGTCACCCCGATCGCCTTGCCCTCGGCCTGGTCCGCGTCCACGATCAGGATGTGCCGGCCGTCGATCAGGGCGGTGTCGAACTCCTCGGCGTCCAGGCCCAGCCCCCCGGCGATCTCCAGCAGCACCGGCTCGCCCTTGGCCGCGAGGTCGTCCGTACGGGCCAGCACGGCTTCCACGTACGCCCAGCCCTGCCCCTGCTCGAAGGCCTCCTCCGCGGCCTGCGCGGCGGCGAACGCGTGGCGGTGCTTCTCCAGCGGGAAGTGGCGCAGCCGGGGCTCCAGCCGGCTTCCGTACCGCTCGCGCAGCGCCCGCAGGTCCTCCAGGGCGTGGCGGCAGTCGGGACACTGGAGCTCGCACCAGAAGTCGAGGATGACGGGGTCGGCGGGGGCGGAATCGTTCATGGACGGCAGTCTTCCAGCCCGGGTGCCCCCGGCCCAACCACCCGGAACGAGGAAGCGACCCCCAGGCCCCCCTCAGCTCCCCCGTCCCCGCCCCAGGGAGGAGGAGGCCCCCGAGATGCCCCCGAGATCTCCCTGAGGTCACCCCGTTGCGTGGCCCCGACCGCCCCACCAGGTGCACAGTGGAGGCACGACACGTTGCCACGACCCGGCCTGCCTGGAGGACCCCGATGATTGCCGAGACCATCTTCTCCGCGGTGTCCGCAGCCGGTCTGGGGATCGCCGCGGTGACGGCGTACCGGAAGCGGTTCCTGTCGGCGACCCGCATCGCGGCGTACTCCCTGGTCCCGGTCGGCCTGGTGATGACCGGCGTCGTCAAATGGGTCGCGCACACGGCCTTCTCGCCGGTCGCCTGGCTCGGCTTCGTCGTGCTGGGTGTCGCCTGGCTGCTCTTCCTGACGACCCGGGCGGTGGAACGGCGCAGGGGCGGCACCCGCAAGGAGCGCAGGGCGGCCGCGAAGGCGGCGCGGCGCGAGGCGGTCGCCCCGGCGGCGTCCGCGCCCTCCCTCCCGGGCCGCAGCCCGGCGGTACGGCCCGAGCCGCAGCCCGCGCCGCGTGCCAAGGGGTCCGGCGACGACTTCAGCGACATCGAGGCGATCCTCAAGAAGCACGGCCTCTGAAGCGCGGCCTCCGAAGCACGGTCCCCGAAGCACGTCCCGCGTGCCGACACCCCCGAAAGGGGCCTCTGAGCAGCCCCCGTCTTGAATGCCGGACGGTTATCCACGGAATATGATGAACTACCGCGCAGAAGACGCGTGTTGGTCATCAGCCGGGTTCGGGGTAGGTCATCATCGCCCCGAGATGCTCGATACCTCCCGGGACCAGACCCCGGCACCCACCGATGAGCAGCGCGGTTGCCTCTTCGCGCTCTCCCAGCCGCCCCTGATGATCTTCCTCACGGTGATCGGCGCCCTGCTGCTGATGGCGGCTGTCCACGACCTGTTCCTGCTGTGAGGAACGGTGACCAAGGGCCCGCGAGGTTCAGCCGGCCGCTTCCTTGCGGCGCGCGCGGTACGCGGCCACATGCAGCCGGTTGCCGCAGGTGCGGCTGTCGCAGTACCGCCGGGAGCGGTTGCGTGACAGGTCGACGAACGCGCGCCCGCAGTCCGGGGCCTCGCAGCGCCGCAGCCGTTCCTGTTCGCCCGCCACGACGATGAAGGCCAGGGCCATGCCGCAGTCGGCGGCGAGATGGTCGGCGACCGAGGCGCCCGGCGCGAAGTAGTGGACGTGCCAGTCGTAGCCGTCGTGGTCGGTCAGCTGCGGGGTGGTGCCCGCCGCCGCCACCAGCTGGTTGATCAGGGCGGCCGCCGTCGGCGCGTCCGGCGCCCCGAACACGTCCGCGAACCGCTTCCGTACGTCCAGCACCGCCCGCAGATCACGGGCGCCCAGCTCCTCCACCCCGCTGACGTGGTGATCCCGTACGAAGGTGTGCAGCGCCGCGATGTCCGCGAGCCCGTCGCGCGTGACCTCCGCCGCGTCGCCGTCCGGCGCGGTGTTCACCAGATCGACCACGGTTTCGAGGGCGATCCTGGTGTCGTGGGGAATCAGCACGATCCGCTCCCTGGCCTGCTGCGGGCCGGTGCCCGCCGAATCCCGCCGACTTTAGCCGCTGTACGGGGCGGGCGTGGCCTCGCTGGGACACCGTTGCACGCATGGGCGTACGCGGGCGCACAGGCGTGCAACGCGCACGCACCGGCGCCGTCGCCGCGGTGGATTCCGCGGCGACGGCGCCGGTGTTCTCCGTATGTGGTTGTCAGCACGGCGCCGTCTCCCCGAGTCGGACGGCGCCGAGCGGCCCTCGGCCTGGCTCAGTTCTCGGCCAGGATGTGCGAGAGTTCCGTGTCGAGATCGAAGTGGCGGTGTTCGGTGCCCGGTGGCACCGCGGCGTCGGTCCGCTTGAGGAACGACTCCAGGGCCCGCGCCGGGGCCTCGAGCAGGGCCTCGCCCTCCGGAGAGCTCAGAGCGATGCAGACGACGCCCTGACCGTGGCTGCGCGACGGCCAGACTCTGACGTCGCCGGTGCCGGTGGGCCGGTGCAGCCCCTCGGCGAGAAGGTCGCGGGCGAAGACCCACTCGACCGTCTCTTCGGCTCCGGTGTGGAAGGTGGCGTGCACGGCGTAGGGATCGGCCGTGTCATACCGCAGGCCCGCGGGTACAGGCAGTGAGGACTCGCTCGATACAACGAGGCGCAGGTGCAGCTCGCAGCTGACCGTGGTGTTCATAAGCGCCAGGGCCTTTCGCTCAGTGTGCGCTCGGGGATTCGCACGTCGGCGAAATCGACATGCCACCTACGGTGTCGTTGTAAACCCCTCTGTCTGTTTTGTGATCCTTGGGATAGCTCGTACAGCGGTGCGTGACTTCAGGCCATACCGCCATTCCGGTGACGTGACCGATTCCGGTAGGTTGGGGGTTATGCATGCGGAGAGTGACGAGCGGGGGGACGCCGTCGTACCGACGGCTACGGCGGACGACAGGAAAGTTGAATCCGGGGCGCATCTGGTGCGGGTACGGAAGACCGAGGACGAACGGACCGGGACGGCGGAGCTGGGCTCCCGGGCGCCCGGCTTCATCAAGGCGTCGAGGCCGCTGCATCTGAGCTGGCAGGTCGGGGTCTTCATCGTCGGGCTCGCCGTGGTCGGCGGGGGCGTCGTGCTGCTGCCGCTCCCGGGTCCCGGCTGGCTGATCATCTTCGGCGGCATGGCGATCTGGGCCACTGAGTTCGTCTGGGCGCAGCTGGTGCTCCGCTGGACCAAGCGGAAGGTCACGGAAGCCGCCCAGAAGGCCATGGACCCCAAGGTCCGGCGGCGGAACATCGTGCTCACCAGCATCGCGGTCGCGATCCTCGCCGCGCTGCTCGCGGTCTACCTCTGGAAGTTCGGCTGGGTCCTGCCCTGGAACATCGACCGCTGACCCGGAGTCGACCCACCGGCGGCCCCGTACACGGCGGGGAGCGCCGCTGACATGGGGTAATGTGTGCGGTGCGTTCCCGGGCGATTAGCTCAGTGGGAGAGCGCTTCGTTCACACCGAAGAGGTCACTGGTTCGAACCCAGTATCGCCCACCCGGAACCGAGGCCCCCAGACCTGACAGGTCTGGGGGCCTCGGTCATTTCCGGGAGTGGGTCAGCCATTTCCGGGAGGTGGGTCAGCGCAGCCGGCCGAGGCTGTCCCGCAGCCGGCGCGCGTCCCTCAGGCGGTGTTCGTACGTCGCCCCCACCGCGAGGAGCAGCAGTCCGGCCAGCGCCGGCGGCAGCCAGCGCGGCAGCGCGCCCGCCACCTGTACGACGTACGGCGCCAGCTCGTGCAGCCCGACCAGTGCCAGGACCGCGCCGCCCAGCACCAGCGGCGCCCGGAGGCGGAGCCGGGCACCGGCGAGCGTGACCGCCAGCGCGCCCAGCCCCAGCAGCAGCGGCCGCGCCCAGTGCGGATCGCCCCAGACCGCCACCAGGCTCGGCAGCAGGGTGGCGGCCAGGCCAGGACCGTACGCCGTCCACGACGACGCCTCCGGATCGCGCCGGCGGCGCAGCAGACCCACGGCGAGCGCGGGGACGGTCACCGGCAGCGTGTACGGCTCGGGCGCCCCCACCCCGGAGGCGGCGAGCCGCACCCAGGAGGCCAGGACGAACAGCCCGGCCGCGGCGTACCCCGCCACGGCCCGCCGCTCCGCGCGCACCGCCGTGCCCGCCGCGATCACCCCGCACAGCGCGAGCACCAGCGCCAGGACCGGGGCCCGGCCCAGCGCCAGGACCACGGCGAGCGCGCCTACACAGGCACCGGCGATCTCGACGGGCGCCGCCACCGGGTGGAGCCGCAGCCGCGCGCCGAGCAGCGCCACCAGGGCCGGGACGACGAGCACCAGGACCGCCACTCCCTCGGCCGACAGCCCCGCCGCCGCGCCGGCCGCCACGACCAGCCCCGTGGCGTACACGACGGCCACACAGCCGAGCACCGCCTGGACGCGCACCCGCGGCGGGACGACGACCGCCTCCGTGGCCGCTTCCCGCCGCCCCACGTACTCCACGGCCACCGCCGCGCCCGCACAAAGCAGTGTCAGGGCCGCGAGCACCGTCACCGTCGCGGGCCGGGTCGCGAGGGAGAGCAGCGCGGCACCGGCCCCGCCCGCCAGGGCGCAGCACAGGGCGGTGACCGTCACCGACGTGCTCACCGGGCCCTGCGGGGAAACCCCGACACGGCCGGGGAGGACCGGGAGGACCGGGAGGACAGCGAGGGCCAGCGCGAGGGCTGTGAGGATCACCGGCACCACCAGCGCCGCGCCGAACCCGAGGTCCAGCGTCAGCGGCAGGATGAGCAACGCGGCCCACACCAGCGCCACGACCCCGCACCACAGGGCGGCCCGCGCCCGGTGCGAGCCGGTCGCCGTACTCGTACCCGTCGCCGTATCCGTGGCCGTACCCGCATCCGAAGCCCCGGCCGTCGACGCCGACCCCACGCCCCGCATCCGCCTGTACGCCACCCCCAGCGCCCCGGCCACCACCAGCAGCACCAGGGGAGCGGTCGTCAGGTCGGACCACGGGAAGTCCGTCCCGGCCGCCGACCGCGCCCGCCCCGGCGCACCCGACCACACGTCAGCAAGCCGCCCGGCCCCACCGCCCAGGGCCACCGCCACCAGCGGCAGCGCCCACACCACCGAGAACGCCCCCACACCCCCAGCGGCGCCGACCAGTCCCCGCACCACCGGGCGCGGCAGCCGCACCCGTACACCAGGCACCAGGACCGTCACCGCCGCCAGCGCCCCCGCGCCCAGCACATACGCGGGCACCGCCCAGCTGTCCGACACCCCCGGGCGCACCACCCCGCCGACCGCCGCGATCACCGCCAGCCCCGACACCCCCGCGCACCCGACGGCCCCACCCGGCAGGCGCGGCGCGGCGAACAGGCCCAGGGCCGCCCCCGCGAGCAGCAGCACACCCGGGCCCGCCGCGGCCACCGGCGACCCCGCCGTCAGCGACAACTCGCAGGCCGTCAGCAGCGCCGGCGCCCCGACCACCCCGGCGCCCGCCGCCGCGAAGCCCCGTACCAGGGCCGGCTTCGCCCACACCACCACCGCCACGTCCAGCGCGGCCGTCACCAACAACGCCCAGGCCGTCGCCGACACCGGCGCTCCCGCCGCCGACACCCCAAGCGGCAGCGGGAGTTGGGCGGCCACCACGGCCGCGGGCAGCGGAACGCGGAGCCCGCCGACCACCAGCCCGTACCCCGCCCACAGCGCCGCCAGCACGGCCGCCGCCCCCGCGACGTACCCCAGGGGCGGCGTGCCGGACAGCGCCGTCGCGTACAGGCCGTACGCGTCCAGGACCGTCAGCACCAGCGCCGGCGCGGCCACCGCCTCCGCCGTCGCGCCCAGCCCCCGGCGCACCAGCAGCGCGGGCACCGAGAGCGCCAGGACGGTCACCGCCCCCAGCACCGCCGACCGGCCGGTGATCCCCATCTCACCCCAGCTGACCAGCGTGAAGGCCACGGCCGCGATCGCCAGCAGCACCCCGCCCAGCGTCAGCAGCACCTGCTGCGCCCCCGGCTGGGACGTCTCGGCCCGCCGCGCGCCACCCTGCCCACCGGGGGACGCCCACCCGGCCCCCCACCCCACCGGGGGCGCGCCCCGCGGCGGGCCCGCCGCCGCCAGCAGGCTCACCAAGTAGGACCTGCGCCACAGCAACTGCCCCCTGCGCGCGTCGAGTCGGGCCAGCTCCTGGTCGAGGAACGCCAGCTCCTGGTCGGGTCGTAGCACCTGTGTCATGGCAGCGAGTGTGGTGCGCGCCACAGCCCGTGCCATCGGCGCGCCTACTCAGATCGCCGGGTGAGTACGTCACATCCGGTTTGAAGCGGAGCCGTGCGGGCCTGTATGGTTCAAGGCGTTCCCGGGCGATTAGCTCAGCGGGAGAGCGCTTCGTTCACACCGAAGAGGTCACTGGTTCGAAACCAGTATCGCCCACCGGAAAAAGCCGGTCCGTCCCCGACGGGCCGGCTTTTCCGTGCCGGTCAGGCCGCCGCCGCGGGCACCTCGGGCCGCAGGGGCCACGCCGGATCCACCGACTCCTCCGTGCCGTTGCGCGAGAACCACGCCTGCAACCCCCGCGCCTGCGCCGCGTGCCACACCGCCTGGAGCGCGTGCAGCTCCGCCGCCGACAGCCGCTCCATGCGCGAGGCGAACCGCCGGCCCACCGCCCGGACCAGCTCCAGCGACGCCAGCGCGTCGGCCGCCGCGTCATGGGCGCCCTCCAGCTCCACGCCGTACTGGACACAGAGATCCGTGAGCGTACGGCGGCCCTTGCGATAGCGGTCCAGATGTTTGTCCAGCACCCGCGGATCCAGCACGCACAGCGGCACGTTCTCCAGATGCCGGCCCAGCGACGACGCCCGGTGCCGCCTCAACTCCCGGTCCAGCAGGGTCAGATCGAACGGCGCGTTCATCACCACCAGCGGCCGGCCCGCCGCGCACTGCTCCGCCAGCGCCCGCGCCATCTCCTCCACCGCCGGCGCCGGCCACCGGCCATTGCGGTGAAGGAAGTCGTCCGTCAGACCGTGTATCTCGGTGGCCGCGGGAGGCACCGGCACGCCCGGGTCTATCAGCCACCGCGTCACCCGGGGCCTCGCCCCCGCCATGTCCTGGACGACCAGGGCGGCCGAAACGATCCGGTCCCCCTCGACGTCCACTCCCGTCGTCTCCGTGTCGAATGCGGCCAGCGGGCCTTCGTACCAACGCGTCATCCCCGAACTCCTCGCGCATATCCGGCAGATGGCGTCCATCCTCTGCCCGAATCGGTGATACCCGGACAGGACGTGTGGTACGCACTGTTTACGGAGGACGCCGGAGGGTGACAACACAAGGGACGGACACGGACGTTGACGGCCCGTCACCCCAATTCACCTGTACGGCCCGGAAGGCACCCAGAGCCATGGCTCTCGCGCAGCCCGAACCGGGCGGGCTGCTGCCCGAGCGGATCGCACCGCTGCGCGGAGCACTCGCCACCACCGCCTGCATGGAGACACTCCAGGTGGGCCACCTCCACGCGGTCGCCGCCGCGGCCGGCTGCTCACTCAGCCAGCCCTTCCCCGACACCGGCATCGACTGGCACGTCAGCCACAGCTCACCCGGCCATGTCGTGGACGACGAGGTGACCATCAAGGTCCAGCTCAAGAGCACCTACCAACTCGCCCCGCACCCGGCCGGCCCGGCCTTCTCCTTCGCCCTCGACAACGCCCACCTGGTGAAACTGGCCCGCACCCCCGTCTCGGTGCACAAGATCCTGGTCGTGATGATCGTGCCCCGCAGCCAGGACGAATGGCTGCGCGCCGGCCACGACCGCCTCGACCTCAGACACTGCTGCTACTGGATCAACCTGGCGGGCCACCCCGTGACCGGCCGCCACCGGACGACCGTGCGGGTGCCCACCGCGCGCATCTTCGACGACCGGGCACTCTGCGAGATCATGACCCGCGTCGGGTCGGGAGGGAGACCGTGATGCACCGGCCGTCCGACGAGCCCGCCGACGAGGTGACCCCCTGGGCCGCCCGCCCCCGCCCCGCGCACGATCCCGCGGCGGAACCACCGGGCCCCTGGACGGGCGGTCTGGCGCCCGACCCCGCGCGGACCGACCCCGCCGTCCTCGGCGCGCTCCTCGCCCGGCACGGCTGGCGCCGCCGCGGCGGCGCCCCCGGCCGCTACACCCGCTGGACACCCCCCGCACCCGCCGGCGGCGGCACCAGCCTCCTGGTGCCCGAGAGCCGCGCCTTCCCCGACTGCGACGACCTGCTCGCCGAGGCCTTCACCGCCCTCGCCCGCAGCGCCGCCCCCTCCGCCCGCGAGATCCTGGTCGGCCTCACCGTCCCCAGCGACGAGATCCGCTGGTGGCGCGACGTGCCGCAAGGCCCCTCCGGGGCGGCGGCCTGGACCGTACAGGAACAACTGCGCACGGCCGCCAGGCAGTTGCTGCTGGCCGGCGCGCTCGCCGTGCGGAGCAGGGCCGGCTACTACGGAGCCCGCCACCGCAGCCAGGCCCAGGCCTCCCTCGAAGGCATCCTCGTCGGACCGGCCCCCGGCGGACGCGAACTCACCGCCTTCGCCCCGGTCACGGACGGCCGCGCCGTCGCCGTCCGCCTCCACCACGCCCTCTACGCCACCCGCGAGGCCGTCGACTACCAGCGGGCCACCGGTGGCATGGAGGCGTTCGACACGGCCGTCCAGGCAGGAGTGAGCCGCGAGCTGACCGACGCCGTGGTGGCTCTCGTACGCGGCACGGAAGGCGCCCGCATCACCCTGGCCTGGGCACCCGGCGCGGGAGTCCCGGACGGCTGCGTGCCACGCCCCGAACCGGTGGAGTTCTCACCCGGCGACCTGCCCGCGCTCCGCGAGGCGGGCCGGCGCTACCTGCGCGACGAGCCCTCCATGCCCGTACGGATCACCGGAGCCGTCATCCGGATGCGCCGGGCGGGACCGCGCGGCACCGGATCCGTACGGCTGCGGGTCCTCGCCGGGGCGGAGATCCCGCATGTACGGGTGGCACTCGACGAAGAGGCGTACCGCATCGCGGGACACGCGCATCTGGTGGGCCTGCCCATCCGGGTCGTCGGCCGGCTGGAGAGCCGGGGCGGCTTCCGCAGGCTCTCCGACGCCAGCGGTGTGGTGCCCGTCCAGGTGGACGAGGCGGAGCGCGACCGGCTGATGAAATCGCTCCAGGAGAACCTGGACTTCTTTGAAGAGGCGTGCGGCGGGGGCCCCGATCCGGAAGCCGGTGCGGAAACCGTTTAGTGGGTGACGGCCCGGGCTCGGTACGATTCCTGATGCGCACGGAAAACAAGACGTGCGCGCCCCGTGCAGTCAGGAGAGTCCGGTGTCAGACGTCCGTGTGATCATCCAACGCGATTCCGAGCGGGAAGAGCGCGTGGTGACGACGGGCACTACGGCGGCCGAACTGTTCCCCGGAGAGCGCACCGTCGTCGCCGCGCGCGTGGGCGGCGAGCTGAAGGACCTCGCGTACGAGATCGCCGACGGCGAGACCGTCGAGCCCGTCCTGATCTCCTCCGAGGACGGCCTCAACATCCTCCGCCACTCCACCGCGCACGTGATGGCCCAGGCCGTGCAGGAGATCTTCCCCGAGGCCAAGCTGGGCATCGGCCCGCCGGTCAAGGACGGCTTCTACTACGACTTCGACGTCGAGAGGCCCTTCACCCCCGAGGACCTCAAGGTCATCGAGAAGAAGATGCAGGAGATCCAGAAGCGCGGGCAGCGCTTCTCGCGCCGCGTCGTCACGGACGAGGCGGCCCGCGAGGAGCTGGCCGACGAGCCGTACAAGCTGGAGCTCATCGGCATCAAGGGCTCGGCGTCGACCGACGACGGCGCGGACGTCGAGGTGGGCGGCGGCGAGCTGACCATCTACGACAACCTGGACCCGAAGACCGGCGACCTGGCCTGGCGCGACCTGTGCCGCGGCCCGCACCTGCCGACCACCCGGTACATCCCGGCGTTCAAGCTGATGCGGAACGCCGCCGCGTACTGGCGGGGCAGCGAGAAGAATCCGATGCTCCAGCGCATCTACGGCACCGCGTGGCCGACGAAGGAAGAGCTGAAGGCGCACCTGGACTTCCTGGTCGAGGCCGAGAAGCGGGACCACCGCAAGCTGGGCAACGAGCTGGACCTGTTCTCCTTCCCCGACGAGGTCGGCTCCGGCCTCGCGGTCTTCCACCCCAAGGGCGGCATCATCCGCCGCACCATGGAGGACTACTCGCGCCGCAGGCACGAGGAGGAGGGGTACGAGTTCGTCTACACCCCCCACGCCACCAAAGGCCGCCTTTTCGAGAAGTCGGGGCACCTCGACTGGTACGCGGACGGCATGTACCCGCCCATGCAGCTCGACGAGGGCGTGGACTACTACCTCAAGCCCATGAACTGCCCGATGCACAACCTGATCTTCGACGCGCGCGGGCGGTCGTACCGCGAACTGCCGCTGCGTCTCTTCGAGTTCGGGACGGTGTACCGGTACGAGAAGTCGGGCGTCGTCCACGGCCTGACCCGCGCCCGCGGCTTCACCCAGGACGACGCGCACATCTACTGCACCAAGGAGCAGATGGCGGACGAGCTGGACTCGACGCTGACCTTCGTGCTCAACCTGCTGCGTGACTACGGTCTGACCGACTTCTACCTGGAGCTGTCGACCAAGGACCCGGAGAAGTACGTCGGGACCGACGAGGCGTGGGAGGAAGCGACCGAGACGCTGCGCAAGGTCGCCGAGAAGCAGGGGCTGCCGCTGGTGCCCGACCCGGGTGGCGCGGCCTTCTACGGCCCGAAGATCTCGGTGCAGGCGCGGGACGCGATCGGCCGTACGTGGCAGATGTCGACCGTCCAGCTCGACTTCAACCTCCCGGAGCGCTTCGAGCTGGAGTACACCGCGCCGGACGGCTCCAAGCAGCGGCCCGTCATGATCCACCGGGCACTGTTCGGGTCGATCGAGCGGTTCTTCGCGGTGCTGCTGGAGCACTACGCGGGCGCGTTCCCGGCGTGGCTGGCGCCGGTGCAGGCGGTGGGGATCCCGATCGGGGACGCCCACGTCGAGTACTTGCAGGGCTTTGCCGCCGAGGCGAAGAAGAAGGGCCTGCGGGTCGAGGTGGACGCGTCCTCGGACCGGATGCAGAAGAAGATCCGCAACCACCAGAAGCTCAAGGTCCCGTTCATGATCCTGGTCGGCGACGAGGACATGAACGCGGGCACGGTGTCCTTCCGCTACCGCGACGGTTCGCAGGAGAACGGCATCCCGCGTGACGAGGCGCTGGCGAAGCTGGTCGATGTGGTGGAGCGCCGCGTCCAGGTGTGACGCCTGACCGCACATGCCTGACCGCACAGGTACGGCGGCCCCCGGCCAGCGTTCAGCTGGACGGGGGCCTTTCCCGGTCCTCCCGGCCGAAAATCTGGATCAGCCACGACGAGAACGACCCCGTCACCGCCCCCAGCAGCGCCAGCCCGCACGCCATCAGGACCACCGCGAACACCCGGCCCCACGGCGTCACCGGAGTCACGTCCCCGTACCCCACCGTCGTGATCGCCGACGCGGCCCACCACACCGAGTCGCCGAACGTACGGATCGTCGCGCCCGGCGCGCCCCGCTCCTGCTGGTAGACCGCGAGCGCGGTGGCGAAGCCCAGGAGGAGGGCGCTGAGTCCCGCGTACGACATGACTCTGGCGTACAGACTGAGGCGCGGGCGGTCCCGGCGGCGCTGGACGGCGCTGTACGTGTTCACGATGCGCAGCGGGCGCAGCAGGGGCAGGACCAGCACCACCGTGTCCAGCCAGTGCTTGCGCGGGAAGTGCCGGCCCAGGCCGCTGAGGACCAGCCGTACGACGTAGTCCGTCAGGAAGACGGCCCAGGTCAGCATGACACCCGTGAGGGCGAGGTCGCGCCACACGGGGCTGGTGTGCGGGGCCAGGACGAGGACCGCGTAGCAGCCGAGGAAGACCGCCGAGCCCATGAACAGCGGCAGCTCCATGTGGCGCTCCCAGCGGAGCCGGCGTTCGGGGCCGTTCCTGACGTGCATCGCCCCAGCATCGCGGGGGGTGGTCCGGCGGAGGCCCGGCGACACGCTTCCGCGGTCCTAAGTCATATGCTGCACAGCATGACGAGTGAGCCGGAGCAGCAGATCGGTGTGGGGACCCCGGACGCGTTCCAGCGTCTGTGGACGCCCCATCGGATGGCGTACATCCAGGGCGAGAACAAGCCCACCGGACCGGAGGCCGGCGACGGCTGTCCTTTCTGCGCGATCCCGTCGAAGTCCGACGAGGACGGGCTTGTCATCGCGCGCGGGGCCCGGGTCTACGCGGTGCTGAACCTGTATCCGTACAACGGCGGCCATCTGATGGTGGTGCCGTTCCGGCATGTCGCCGACTACACGGAGCTGGACGAGGCGGAGACGGCCGAGCTGGGGCTGTTCACCAAGCGGGCGATGACCGCGCTCCGTACGGCGTCGGGCGCGCACGGCTTCAACATCGGGATGAACCAGGGCTCGGTGGCCGGGGCGGGGATCGCCGCGCATCTGCACCAGCATGTCGTGCCGCGCTGGGGTGGCGACACCAACTTCATGCCGGTCGTGGGGCATACGAAGGTGCTGCCGCAGCTCCTGGCGGACACGCGGGCGATGCTGGCCGCGGCCTGGCCCGTAGAGCCGTAGCGACTCCGTACGCCGCAGCAAGTCCGTGCAGCCGTAGCACAAGCCGTTGCCCCTGGCCCGCCCGCCCGCCCGAGCGGGCCGGGGCGCCCGCTCATGCGTCGTAGGCGTCCGCCTTCCGCGGGCTCGGGTCCTGTACGGCTCCGCCGAGCATGGACGACCTGCTGCCGAAGCTCGCGGTGTCCACGCCGTGTTCGTCCAGGACCTTCATCGCGGCGGCGTGGGCGACCCGCAGGACCGGGGTCGCGGCGCGCATCGCGTCGTCGGCCATGAAGCGGTGGCGCCAGGGCTGGTCGGCCCAGGCGTGCCGCAGGCCGAAGGGCTCGGGCAGGCCGAGCTTGCCGCCGAGGTGGTCGAGCAGCGGCGGGTACCAGGTGAAGGGCGCGCGGACCGCGAGGCGGACCGCTTCCTTCGGCTCGACCAGCGGCAGCGGCCTGTCGACGGTCTCCCAGAAGCGGACCGGCTTGGCGACGGTGCGGCTCTTGGCGGAGGGGCCGCTGGTGAAGAGGGAGTGCACCGGGCCGAGCGCGTGGCCCGTGACCTCGATGCGCAGCGTCTGGTAGAGGACGGTGACGCTGATCATCATGGTGATGACCAACTGGCCGTCCCACAGGGTGAACTGGACGCCCAGGTAGTGGCGGTTGCCGCTGCCGAACTGCTGGTGGTTGCAGATCCGCTGTATCTCGTGGCTCTTGACCTGGTAGGCCTCCACGTCCTGGCCGTCGGGGCGGCTCACGGAACCCGCGCCCTCGCCGACCGGTGAGACGATCCAGTGCTTGACCGAAGGCGGCGTGAAACCACCGGAGTTCAGGGGGCCGCGCTCCAGCAGCTTCATCTGGTCGTGGATGGCCCTTATGACGTCGTAGCTGCGGAACTGGTGGATCTCCTTGGCGGGATCCTTGGAGACGAGGTCCTCGGCGAGCTGCCAGCTGCCCCAGCGGGTGCCCATGCCCAGTATTCCCTTGGGGCCCGCGTAGAAGACCACGTTGGACCGCTGCTCGGCGGTGAGCCTCTCCAGGCCCTGGCGCAGCTCCTCGCGGCTCGCGTCGCCCGGGTTCCCCGGCACGGCCTCGGGGATCTTGGCGCCGATGCCGCCGCCGGCGAGGAGGGCGCTCCAGCGGGAGCGCAGGTCCTTGGCGGTGGATTCGCAGATGCGCTTGGCCAGCCACCAGCCGACGACCGGGGCGACGATCATCCCGCGCAGGTACCAGCCCAGGGGGCCGGCGAAGGGGAGCGCGATCAGGAAGATGACGGCGAGGACGCCGACGGCGATCAGGAGGGCCGAGCCCATGGCGCCGACGCGCCGGTCCTTCGCCCCGGCGAGCGTACGGCGCAGCTGGAAGACGCCGAGCCAGAGCAGGGCGCCGGGCAGGAACAGCAGGCCGAAGAGGGCGGTCACGGCGGTGAGCTTCTTGTCCCGCTCCTTCCGGATCCCGTTCGCGGCGAGGCAGTGCTCGACGATGGTCCGGGATTCGGTGCCGAAGGACTGGATGAGGGCCCCGCGCCCGCCGCCGAGGGTCCTGAGCTGGACGGCGCGTGCGAACGCCTCGCCCAGATTCGGCTCCATCAGCGAGAATCTGCCCTTGGAGACCTTGGACTTGTGCCATTCGTTGTCGGCCTTGAGGATCTCCTCGACCGGGCTGTCCCGGTAGGCCGCCGAGGCGAGGGCGTGCGTCGCCGCGGTCTGTCCGTCCGACCCCGTCAGCGGGACCTGTGCCCCCGGGCTGAAGTCGAATCCGTCACTCGCCACTGCCGCCCCCTCGCCGCAAGGATCCGCTGCTGCGGCCTGTTCCTGGTCAGAGCGCCCGGCTCACCTTCGGAGCTGGGCACCTCAGCGTAACTGCGGTATGCGGTCCACGTCAGGGGAGTTGGCGCTCTTTCGCCACCGGGCGCCGGATGTTGTCCGGCGCCCGGTGCGGGTGCGGCGGCGGTGCCGCGTCGCGGGCGTGGCTACGATGGGCCAGCCGGTGGCCGTCGGGGCCGCACGGCCCAACGACCGTCGGGAAGGCCATGCTGAACAAGTACGCGCGTGCATTTTTCACGCGTGTCCTCACGCCGTTCGCCGCGTTCCTGCTCCGGCGTGGAGTCAGTCCGGACGCGGTCACGCTCATCGGTACGGCCGGAGTGATGGCGGGTGCGCTGGTCTTCTTCCCTCGCGGGGAGTTCTTCTGGGGCACGATCGTCATCACGATCTTCGTCTTCTCCGATCTCGTCGACGGCAACATGGCGCGCCAGGCCGGCGTCTCCAGCCGCTGGGGCGCCTTCCTGGACTCGACGCTCGACCGGGTGGCGGACGGCGCGATCTTCGGGGGCTTCGCCCTCTGGTACGCGGGCGGCGGCGACAACAACGTGCTGTGTGCCGTCTCGATCTTCTGCCTGGCCAGCGGCCAGGTCGTCTCGTACACCAAGGCCCGGGGGGAGTCGATCGGCCTGCCGGTCGCCGTCAACGGGCTGGTGGAGCGGGCGGAGCGGCTGGTCATCTCGCTGGTCGCGGCGGGCCTGGCCGGATTCCACCGGACCTTCGGGGTCCCCGGGATCGAGATCCTGCTGCCGATCGCGCTGTGGATCGTCGCGGTGGGTTCCGCGGTGACGCTGGCGCAGCGGGTGGTGACCGTACGGCGCGAGTCGGCGGAGGCCGACGCGGCCGCGGCGGCGGAGGCCGCCTCGGGCGCGGGCCCCGGGTCCGGCTCGCAGGGGCGTGAGGCCGCGTCATGAGCGGGGTGCGCGACCGGGTCACGGACGGGCTGTACGGGCTGGGCTGGAGCACGGTCAAGACGCTGCCGGAGCCGGCGGCGGCGGCCCTCGGCCGGACGATCGCCGACACGGCGTGGAAGCGGCGCGGCAAGAGTGTGCTGCGGCTGGAGTCGAATCTGGCGCGGGTCGTGCCCGACGCGGGTCCTGAGCGGCTCGCCGCCCTGTCGAAGGCCGGGATGCGTTCGTACATGCGCTACTGGATGGAGTCGTTCCGGCTGCCGACCTGGAGTGCGGAGCGGGTGAGCGCCGGCTTCGACCCCAAGGACGTGCACCATCTGACGGACGGGCTGGCGTCGGGGCGGGGCGTGATACTGGCGCTGCCGCACCTGGCCAACTGGGACCTGGCGGGGGTCTGGGTGACGCGCGCGCTGGGTGTGCCGTTCACGACGGTCGCCGAGCGGCTCAAGCCGGAGACGTTGTACGACCGTTTTGTGGCGTACCGCGAGAGCCTGGGGATGGAGGTGCTGCCGCACACCGGCGGCTCCGCCTTCGGCACGCTGGCGCGGCGGCTGCGGGACGGCGGTCTGGTCTGCCTGGTCGCCGACCGTGATCTGTCGGCGTCGGGCGTCGAGGTCGAGTTCTTCGGGGACACGGCCAGGATGCCGGCGGGGCCTTCGCTGCTGGCACAGCAGACGGGGGCGCTGCTGCTGCCGGTGACGCTCTGGTACGACGACTCCCCGGTGATGCGGGGGCGGGTCCATCCGCCGGTCGAGGTACCGGAGTCGGGTACGCGCGCCGAGAAGACGTCTGTCATGGCACAGGCGGTGGCGGACGCCTTCGCCGGCGGGATCGCCGAGCATCCGGAGGACTGGCACATGTTGCAGAGACTGTGGGTCGCGGACCTCGAACCGTCCGGGGCGCCCGGCGCCGGCTCCGGCTCCGCCGGCGTGTCGCGCGGGGGGCCGGTGTGAGGATCGGGGTCGTCTGCCCCTATTCGTGGGACGTGCCCGGCGGGGTGCAGTTCCACATCAGGGACCTGGCGGAGCATCTGATCCGGCTCGGCCACGAGGTATCCGTCCTGGCGCCCGCGGACGACGAGACGCCGCTGCCGCCGTACGTGGTGTCGGCGGGGCGTGCGGTGCCCGTTCCGTACAACGGGTCCGTGGCCCGGCTGAACTTCGGGCTGCTGTCGGCGGCGCGGGTGCGGCGGTGGCTGCACGACGGGCACTTCGACGTGATCCACATCCATGAGCCGACGTCGCCGTCGCTGGGGCTGATCGCGTGCTGGGCCGCGCAGGGTCCGATCGTCGCGACGTTCCACACGTCGAACCCCCGGTCGCGGGCGATGCTCGCGGCGTACTCGATCCTCCAGTCCGCGCTGGAGAAGATCAGCGCGCGGATCGCGGTGAGCGAGTACGCGCGCCGGACGCTGGTGGAGCACCTGGGCGGGGACGCCGTGGTGATCCCGAACGGCGTCGATGTCGACTTCTTCGCGAAGGCCGAGGCCAATCCGGCGTGGCAGGGCGGCACGATCGGCTTCATCGGGCGCATCGACGAGCCGCGCAAGGGACTCCCCGTACTGATGCGGGCGCTGCCGAAGATCCTGGGCGCGTACCCGGAGACGCGGCTGCTGGTCGCCGGCCGGGGCGACGAGAAGGAAGCCGTCGAATCCCTTCCCAAGGCGATGCGGTCGCGGGTGGAGTTCCTGGGGATGGTCAGCGACGAGGACAAGGCGCGGCTGCTCCGCAGTGTCGACCTTTACGTCGCGCCCAACACGGGCGGCGAGAGCTTCGGCATCATCCTGGTTGAGGCGCTGTCGGCGGGGGCGGCGGTGCTGGCGAGCGACCTGGACGCGTTTGCGCAGGTGCTGGACCAGGGGGCGGCGGGCGAACTGTTCCGCAACGAGGACGCGGACGCCCTGGCGGCCTCGGCGGTCCGCCTCCTGGGCGACCCGGCCCGCCGCGCACAGCTCCGCGAGCGCGGCAGCGCGCACGTACGGCGCTTCGACTGGTCGACGGTGGGCGCGGACATCCTGGCGGTGTACGAGACGGTGACGGACGGCGCGACGTCGGTGGCGACGGACGAACGGACGACGGGCCTGTGGGCCAGATTCGGCCTGGGCGCGACAAAAGACTGATCTCGCCCGCAGGTATCAACCTTGTCCGGCCACCTCAAGCCCGTCCGGCGATTGAGGACACAGGGGCCCGGGGCGGAGCCCCGGTCCCGGGAAGGGGCGGGTAGGGGACAGCGCCGCAGGCACCGCCCACCACGGCACCGGCCCCCACCACGGCACCGGCACCGCCCACCCGCGCCCCCGTCCAGCAACGCCCCCGCACCCCGCAGCACCGCCCGCCGGTAACCTTGCGGCCCGTGACCCCAACCCTCGTATGGATCGTCGTTGCCGTCGTCGCGATCGGCCTCTACCTCAGCTGGACCGCGGGCCGCCTCGACCGCCTCCACGCACGGATCGACGCCGCCCGCGCCGCCCTCGACGCCCAGCTGCTGCGCCGCGCCTCGGTCACCCAGGAGCTGGCCACCTCCGGCGTCCTCGACCCCGCCGCGTCCATCGTGCTGTACCAGGCCGCGCACGCGGCCCGGCAGGCCGAGGAGGAGCAGCGTGAGGTCGCGGAGAGCGAGCTGAGCCAGGCGCTGCGCGCGGTGTTCGGGGAGACCGAGCAGGTGGAGGCGGTACGGGCCGCCCCGGGCGGCGAGGACGCCGCCGGCGAACTGGCGGCCGCCGTCCGGCGCGTACCGATGGCGCGGCGGTTCCACAACGACGCCGTACGGGCCGCCCGCGCCCTGCGCCGCCACCGCAAGGTCCGCTGGTTCCGGCTGGCCGGGCACGCGCCGTTCCCGCTGGCCTTCGAGATGGACGACGAGCCGCCGGTGGCGCTGGCGGACCGCCCGGGCAGCGGCTGAGAACGGTCCACCCACCCCCGACGGCGCGGCTGAGAACGATCCACCGGCACCACATTGGCTCTTGCTGTGGACCGCCCTCCAGGCGTTTCCTCAGGGATGACGTAGTTTCCGTCCACCGTTTTCAGCCAGTGAGGTCGCTTCCGTGTCCGCTTCATCCGCTTCCCCCCAGTCCCCCGAGACCGGTACCGCTCGCGTCAAGCGCGGTATGGCCGAGCAGCTCAAGGGCGGCGTGATCATGGACGTGGTCACGCCCGAGCAGGCCAAGATCGCCGAGGACGCCGGCGCGGTGGCCGTGATGGCGCTGGAGCGGGTGCCCGCCGACATCCGCAAGGACGGCGGCGTGGCGCGCATGTCCGACCCGGACATGATCGAGGGCATCATCGAGGCCGTCTCGATCCCGGTCATGGCCAAGTCCCGTATCGGCCACATAGTGGAGGCGCAGGTCCTCCAGTCCCTCGGCGTCGACTACATCGACGAGTCCGAGGTCCTGACCCCGGCGGACGAGGTCAACCACGCGGACAAGTGGGCCTTCACCACGCCCTTCGTCTGCGGTGCCACCAACCTGGGCGAGGCCCTGCGCCGTATCGCCGAGGGCGCGGCGATGATCCGCTCCAAGGGCGAGGCCGGCACCGGCAACGTCGTGGAGGCCGTGCGCCACCTGCGGCAGATCAAGAACGAGATCGCCAAGCTGCGCGGCTTCGACTCCAACGAGCTGTACGCCGCCGCGAAGGAACTGCGCGCGCCGTACGAGATCGTCAAGGAGGTCGCCGCGCTCGGCAAGCTGCCGGTGGTGCTCTTCTCGGCCGGCGGGGTGGCCACTCCGGCGGACGCGGCGCTGATGCGCCAGCTCGGCGCCGAGGGCGTGTTTGTCGGTTCGGGCATCTTCAAGTCGGGCGACCCCGCCAAGCGGGCCGCCGCGATCGTGAAGGCGACCACCTTCTACGACGACCCGAAGATCATCGCGGATGCCTCCAGGAACCTGGGCGAGGCCATGGTCGGGATCAACATCGACACCCTCCCCGAGTCCGAGCACTACGCGAAGCGTGGCTGGTAACCACCCATGAGCACCCCCGTGATCCCTGAGGCGATCCCCCAGACCCTGGCGCCCCCGGTGGCCCCGGTGATCGGGGTACTCGCCCTCCAGGGTGACGTCCGGGAGCACCTGGCCGCCCTGGCCGCGGCGGGCGCCGTGGCCAGGACGGTGCGGCGCCCGGAGGAACTGGCCGGAGTGGAGGGCCTGGTGATCCCCGGCGGCGAGTCGACCACCATGTCCAAGCTGGCCGTGCTCTTCGGGATGCTGGAGCCGCTCCGCGAGCGGATCGCGGCCGGGATGCCCGTCTACGGCACCTGCGCCGGGATGATCCTGCTGGCCGACAAGATCCTCGACCCCCGCTCGGGGCAGGAGACGCTCGGCGGGATCGACATGATCGTGCGCCGGAACGCCTTCGGGCGGCAGAACGAGTCCTTCGAGGCGTCCGTGGACGTCACCGGCGTCGAAGGCGGCCCCGTGGAGGGCGTGTTCATCCGCGCGCCCTGGGTCGAGTCGGTCGGCGCCGAGGTGGAGGTGCTCGCGGAGTACGGAGGCCATGTGGTCGCCGTACGGCAGGGCACGGCCCTCGCGACGTCGTTCCACCCCGAACTGACCGGCGACCACCGCCTGCACCGCTTCTTCTCCGACATGGTGCGCTCCGCACGGTGACGATGGGCCGGTAGGATCGCTGCCGAACGGAGCAGGATGGGTTACGCGAAGGAGACAGGCAGATGTCCGGCCACTCTAAATGGGCTACGACGAAGCACAAGAAGGCCGTGATCGATGCCAAGCGCGGCAAGCTCTTCGCGAAGCTGATCAAGAACATCGAGGTCGCGGCCCGCAGCGGTGGCGCCGACATCGAGGGCAACCCGACGCTGTTCGACGCCATCCAGAAGGCGAAGAAGAGCTCGGTGCCCAACAAGAACATCGACTCGGCGGTCAAGCGCGGGGCCGGCCTGGAGGCCGGGGGCGCCGACTACGAGACGATCATGTACGAGGGTTACGGCCCGAACGGGGTCGCGGTGCTCATCGAGTGCCTCACCGACAACCGCAACCGCGCGGCCTCCGACGTCCGGGTCGCCATGACCCGTAACGGCGGTTCGATGGCCGATCCCGGTTCCGTCTCGTACCTCTTCCACCGCAAGGGCGTGGTGATGGTCCCCAAGGGTGAGCTCGGCGAGGACGACGTCCTGGGTGCCGTGCTCGACGCGGGCGCCGAGGAGGTCAACGACCTGGGTGAGTCCTTCGAGGTGCTCAGCGAGGCCACCGACCTGGTCGCGGTCCGTACGTCCCTCCAGGACGCGGGCATCGACTACGACTCCGCCGACGCCAGCTTCGTCCCGACCATGCAGGTCGACCTGGACGAGGAGGGCGCGCGGAAGATCTTCAAGCTCATCGACGCGCTGGAGGAGAGCGACGACGTGCAGAACGTCTTCGCCAACTTCGACGTCTCCGACGAAGTGATGGAGAAGGTCGACGCCTGAGCGTCCGCCGCTGACACGGCTTCACCTGACGGACCGACGGGGCAGGGCTCCGTCGGTCCGTCCTGTTGTCAGTGGTGACCGATACTGTGCTGATCAGCGAGGTTGAACGCGAACGGCTGGAACGCGGGCACGGAGTCCGGGAGGGGGCGCGATGCGGGTGCTGGGGGTCGACCCGGGGCTGACCCGGTGCGGAGTGGGCGTGGTCGAGGGCGTCGCGGGCCGCCCGCTGACGATGCTCGGTGTCGGTGTCGTACGGACACCGGCGGACGCCGAGATCGGGATGCGGCTGGTCGCCATCGAGCAGGGCATCGAGGCCTGGCTGGACGAGCACAGGCCCGAACTGGTCGCGGTGGAGCGGGTGTTCGCCCAGCACAACGTCCGTACGGTCATGGGTACGGCCCAGGCCAGCGCGGTCGCCATGCTCTGCGCCTCACGCCGTGGCATCCCCGTGGCGCTGCACACCCCCAGCGAGGTCAAGGCCGCCGTCACCGGCAGCGGCCGGGCCGACAAGGCACAGGTCGGCGCGATGGTGACCCGGCTGCTGCGGCTGGCCGCCCCGCCCAAACCGGCCGACGCGGCCGACGCCCTCGCGCTCGCCATCTGCCACATCTGGCGCGCCCCCGCCATGAACCGCCTCCAGCAGGCCCATGCCGCGGCCCACGCCTCCCGTATCCCCGCCAAGGCCCCCACCACCGCACCTGTACGGAAGGTCCCCCGATGATCGCCTTCGTGAGCGGCCCGGTCGCCGCGCTCGCCCCGACCACGGCCGTCATCGAGGTCGGCGGCATCGGCATGGCCGTCCAGTGCACCCCCGGGACCCTCGCCGGACTCCGGATCGGCCAGGACGCCAAGCTCGCCACCTCCCTCGTCGTCCGCGAGGACTCGCTCACGCTGTACGGCTTCGCCGACGACGACGAGCGCCAGGTGTTCGAGCTGCTCCAGACCGCCAGCGGCGTCGGCCCGCGCCTCGCCCAGGCCATGCTCGCCGTGCACAGCCCCGACACCCTGCGGATCGCGGTGGCCAACGGCGACGAGAAGACGCTGACGGCCGTGCCCGGCATCGGCAAGCGGGGCGCCCAGAAGCTCCTGCTGGAGCTCAAGGACCGGCTCGGCGCACCCGTGGGACCGGCCCGCGCGCAGGGCATCGGCACGGCGCTCCCCGCCTCCTGGAGCGACCAGCTGCACGCCGCGCTGATCGGCCTCGGGTATGCCACCCGCGAGGCCGACGAGGCGGTCACGCTGGTCACCCCGCAGGCCGAGGCCGCTGTCGCGGAAGGGCTCCGGCCGCCCGTGCCGCAGCTGCTGCGCGCCGCGCTCCAGAGCCTGAACAGAACGCGCTGACCGGACAGCGCGGTGGGACAGAGTGAACGCTGAGACCGAGTGAACGACGGTGAGACAGAGTGAACATCGGCGGGACAGAGTGAACTGGGACGACACCGGCGCCGAGACACAGGCACCCGACGACAGGGACGACCGGCTCGTCGCCCCGTCCGCGGACGGGGAGGACCAGGCCGTCGAAGCGGCACTGCGCCCCAAGTCGCTGGACGAGTTCGTGGGCCAGGAGCGGGTCCGCGAGCAGCTCGACCTGGTGCTCAAGGCGGCGCTGGCGCGCGGCGCCACCGCCGACCACGTGCTGCTCTCCGGCGCGCCCGGCCTCGGCAAGACCACCCTCTCCATGATCATCGCGGCCGAGATGAACGCCCCGATCCGCATCACCTCGGGCCCCGCCATCCAGCACGCCGGCGACCTCGCGGCGATCCTCTCCTCCCTCCAGGAGGGCGAGGTCCTCTTCCTCGACGAGATCCACCGCATGTCCCGGCCCGCCGAGGAGATGCTCTACATGGCGATGGAGGACTTCCGGGTCGACGTCATCGTCGGCAAGGGCCCCGGCGCCACCGCCATCCCGCTGGAGCTGCCGCCGTTCACCCTGGTCGGCGCCACCACCCGGGCCGGTCTGCTGCCGCCCCCGCTGCGCGACCGGTTCGGCTTCACCGGCCACATGGAGTTCTACGAGAGCTCCGAGCTGGAGCGCGTCATCCACCGTTCGGCCCAGCTCCTCGACCTGGAGATCGACGCGGAGGGCGCCGCCGAGATCGCCGGACGCTCGCGCGGCACGCCCCGTATCGCCAATCGTCTGCTGCGGCGGGTACGGGACTACGCGCAGGTCAAGGCGGACGGAGTGATCAACCGGGAGATCGCCCAGATCGCCCTCGCGGTGTACGAGGTCGACGCGCGGGGTCTCGACCGCCTCGACCGGGCCGTGCTGCGGGCCCTCCTCAAGCTGTTCGGCGGCGGCCCCGTGGGCCTGTCGACCCTGGCGGTGGCCGTGGGGGAGGAGCGTGAGACGGTGGAGGAGGTCGCCGAGCCGTTTCTCGTACGGGAAGGCCTGCTGGCCCGTACCCCCCGCGGCCGGGTCGCCACCCCCGCGGCCTGGGCGCACCTGGGGCTCGTACCCCCGCAGCAGGCCCCGGGCACAGCGGGACAACAGGGTCTGTTCGGGACGTGAGGCGCAGCACGCTCGACCGGGGCGGAACCAGGGTGCGATGCTGGGCGTTGTTCCAACGACGCGGACTCGCTTAGACTCCGCCGATGCCGCCCTTCCAGGTCGGCATGCCCACCCCCGTATATGAGGCCGTTCTCCAGCGCGGTCGTGCGAAGGAAGTTCCCTCCCGTGAGTCCAGTGACCCTTCTCCCCTTCATCGTGCTCATCGGGGCCATGTTCCTGATGACCCGGTCCGCCAAGAAGAAGCAGCAGGCCGCCGCGCAGATGCGCAGCGACATGCAGCCCGGCACCGGCGTCCGGACGATCGGCGGCATGTACGCCACGGTGAAGGAGGTGCACGAGGACATGGTCATTCTCGAGGTCGCTCCCGGCGTACAAGCCGTCTACGCCAAGAACTCCATCGGCGCGGTGCTGGACGACGACGAGTACAACCGCATCGTGCACGGCGACGACCCGACGTCCGACGACACCGTCGTCCCCGACGACGCCTCGTCGCTCATCGACGCTGACGCCACCGACGCGGATGCCACTCATGACGTCGCCAAGATCGACCTGGGCAAGCGCCCCGAGGCCGATGACGCCGACGCGGCCAAGGCCGACAAGGAGGAGCCCGCGGCGGCCGAGGTCAAGGCCGATGCCAAGGCGGCCGACGCCAAGGACGCCAAGGCCGACGGCGAAGCGGACGCGAAGTAGTCGGTCCGTGACCGAGGGCCGCTCCGCGGTCCTCGTCGGCGTGCGTTCCGTGCTGTTTTCTGCGGGGGCAGGTCCCCACATCACTTCGTGGCCGCTCCGGCGCACACCCGGCGCGGGGCGGTTGGACAGGGAGAAACGAGAAGGTGGCAGCACCTAATAAGGGCCGAAGGCAGGCAGGGTCCCCAGGCAGGCCGGGGCGCACCCTGGCACTGTTCCTGATTGCCATGGTCGCCCTCACCGGCGGCATGTTCTGGTCCGGTCATGTCACGCCACGCCTGGGGATCGACCTCGCGGGCGGCACGAGCATCACGCTCCAGGCGAAGAACACGCCGGGCAAGCCGAACGCGATCAACAAGACCAACATGGACACCGCGGTCAACATCATCGACCGCCGTGTCAATGGTCTGGGTGTCTCCGAGGCCGAGGTTCAGACCCAGGGTGACAAGAACATCATTGTCAACATCCCCAAGGGTACGAACAGCAAGCAGGCCCAGGATCAGGTCGGTACGACGGCCCAGCTCTTCTTCCGGCCGGTGCTGACCTACGCGCCCGGTACGCCCACGGCACCTGAGCCCGCGCCCAGCAGCTCCCCGAGCGGCTCCGCGAAGCCTTCGGCGAGCGGCAAGCCCCAGGCGGACAGCTCGAAGTCGTCGACGCCGAGCCCGGCCTCCACCACCCAGGGCCGGGCTGTCACGGACGCCCTCAAGAAGGCGCCGACGCCCACCCCCACCCCCGGCGCCAGTGACGCGCCCCCCGCCGCCACGACGCCTCCGGATCCGGCGGCCACGACGCCCCCGGACCCGGCCACCGCCGCCCTGGAGAAGAAGTTCACGGCGCTCGACTGCCGGGACGAGGCGTCCCGTACGACGGTCAACCAGAGCAGCGGTCCCAAGGACACGATCGTCGCCTGCGGCCAGGACACCACCGGCAAGAACTGGGACAAGTACATCCTCGGCCCGGCCGAGCTGGACGGCACCGACGTCTCCAAGGCGAAGGGCGTGCTCGACCAGCAGCGCGGCATGTGGATCGTCCAGATGGACTTCACCGGCGGCGGCACCAAGAAGTTCCAGTCGATCACCGGCAAGCTCTCGCAGCAGCAGCCCCCGATGAACCAGTTCGCGATCGTGCTCGACGGCAACGTCGTCTCGGCGCCCTCGGTGAGCCAGACCCTCGGCGCCAGCGCCGAGATCTCCGGCAGCTTCGACCAGGAGTCGGCGCAGAACCTGGGCAACATCCTGTCCTTCGGCGCGCTCCCGCTCTCCTTCGACGTGGCGAGCACCACCACGGTCACCGCCGCGCTCGGCGGTGAGCAGCTGCACGCCGGCCTGATCGCCGGCGCGATCGGCCTGGCGCTGGTCATCATCTACCTGGTGGCCTACTACCGCGGCCTGTCGCTGATCGCGATCCTCAGCCTCGGCGCCTCGGCGGTCATGACGTACACGATCATGTCGCTCCTCGGCCCGGGCATCGGCTTCGCCCTGAACCTGCCCGCGGTGTGTGGTGCGATCGTTGCGATCGGTATCACCGCGGACTCGTTCATCGTGTACTTCGAGAGAGTCCGTGACGAGATCCGCGAGGGCCGCACGCTGCGCCCCGCCGTCGAGCGGGCCTGGCCGCGCGCCCGGCGCACGATCCTGGTCTCCGACTTCGTGTCGTTCCTCGCCGCCGCCGTGCTGTTCGTCGTCACGGTCGGCAAGGTCCAGGGCTTCGCGTTCACCCTCGGTCTGACCACCGTCCTCGACGTGGTCGTGGTGTTCTTCTTCACCAAGCCCGTGATGACGCTCATGGCCCGCAAGAAGTTCTTCTCCGAGGGACACGGCTGGTCCGGCCTGGACCCGAAGCGGCTCGGCGCCAAGCCGCCGCTGCGCCGTTCGCGCCCCAACCTCCTGGACGAAGACCCGCCCGAGCCACCGCAGCGCCGCTCCCGCGTCAGCGCCGCCCCGACCGACTCGAAGGAGGCGTGAGATGTCGCGACTCGGCGCACTCGGCGCCCGGCTGTACCGCGGTGAGGTCGGTTACGACTTCATCGGCAAGCGGAAGGTCTGGTACGGGCTCTCGATCCTGATCACCATCACGGCCATCCTCGGCCTGGCGGTGCAGGGCCTCAACATGGGCATCGAGTTCAAGGGCGGTGCCGTCTTCACCACCCCGAAGACGAGTATCTCCGTCTCGCAGGCCCAGACGGACGCCCAGGAGGCGGCCGGACACGACGCCATCGTCCAGAAGCTCGGCAACGGGACCCTCAGGATCCAGGTCACCGAGCTGACCCAGGCGCAGGCCGACAAGGTCAAGACGCAGCTGGCCAAGGACCTGAGCGTCGACGAGAACAAGATCGCCGCCGACATCGTCGGTCCCAGCTGGGGCGAGACGATCGCCAATAAGGCCTGGACGGGCCTGGCGGTCTTCATGGTCCTGGTGGTGATCTATCTCGCCATCGCCTTCGAGTGGCGGATGGCCGTCGCCGCCCTCATCGCCCTGATCCACGACCTCACCATCACCGTCGGGGTGTACGCCCTGGTGGGCTTCGAGGTGACGCCGGGCACCGTGATCGGTCTGCTGACGATTCTCGGTTACTCCCTGTACGACACCGTGGTCGTCTTCGACAGCCTCAAGGAGGGGTCGAAGGACATCACCAAGCAGACGCGGTGGTACTACAGCGAGGTGGCCAACCGGTCCATCAACGGGACCCTGGTCCGCTCCATCAACACCACCGTGGTCGCGCTGCTCCCGGTCGCGGGCCTGCTCTTCATCGGTGGCGGCGTCCTGGGCGCCGGCATGCTGAACGACATCTCGCTCTCGCTCTTCGTCGGCCTCGCCGCCGGCGCGTACTCCTCGATCTTCATCGCCACTCCGCTCGTCGCCGACCTCAAGGAACGCGACCCGCAGATGAAGGCCCTGAAGAAGCGGGTGCTCGCCAAGCGCGCCGCGGCCGCGGCCAAGGGTGAGCCGGCCGAGGGGTCCGAGGACACGGGCGTCCGGTACGACGACGAGCCGGAGGACGTCCCCAACGGGGTCGCGACCGCCGCGGCCGTCGCCGGACCGCGCGGCAGCCGAGGTGGCCGGGGCCGTCCCTCGGGACGGCGGCGGTGACCGACGCCAGCACCAGGGACCTGCTCCTCAGCCGTATCCGTGATGTCGCCGACTACCCGAAGCCCGGCATCGTCTTCAAGGACATCACCCCACTGCTGGCGGACCCGAAGGCGTTCACGGCGCTGACGGACACGCTCGCCGCGCTGTGCGTCGAGTACGGCGCGACGAAGGTCGTCGGCCTGGAGGCCCGCGGCTTCATCCTGGCCGCGCCGGTCGCGGTCCGGGCGGGCCTGGGCTTCATCCCCGTACGCAAGGCGGGCAAGCTCCCCGGCGCGACGCTGTCGCAGTCCTACGAGCTGGAGTACGGCTCCGCCGAGGTGGAGGTCCACGCCGAGGACCTGGGGGAGGGGGACCGCGTCATCGTCATCGACGACGTCCTCGCCACCGGGGGCACGGCGGAGGCCTCCGTGGAGCTGGTCCGGCGGGCCGGGGCCGAGGTCGTGGGGGTGGCGGTGCTTCTGGAGCTGGCCTTCCTGGACGGCCGGTCCCGTCTTGAGCCGTCGCTGGGCGGCGCCCCGCTGGAGGCGCTGCTCACGCTCTGAGCGCCGTCCGGGCCGTACGGAAACGTACGGAAGCCTGACGGCACCCGTACGGAGCAGCGGCGGAGCGCCCGTCGGGCGCATCCGGAAGACACACACGCGTCACAGACAACACGCACGAAACGCGCAGGGACGGGCACCCGGGAACAAGCGGGTGCCCGTCCCGCGTTTCGTAAACCCTTCGGTCCCGGGGCGAGAGGGGCGCCCGAGGTCGATACCATGGAGCTTCCGGCCCTGTCCGGGGGTCCCGGAACCGCACGAGGAGCGCTCTTGCCAGACGAGGCACAGCCACTGGCCGCCGCGACGCCCGAGCAGCACGCAGCCCAGGCCGCGGCGCGGTCGGCCGCGCCCCAGGACAAGGCGGCCGCGGACAAGGCGGCTGCCGCGGACACGTCCGCGCCGAAGGCGGCGGAGAACGGCCGCCCGGCGCCCGGCACCCCCGCGCCCGTGGAGCCGCAGGCCGCGAAGCCCGCGTCCGAGCTGCCCTCGACCCCGGTCACCGCCCCCAAGCCGGTGCCCGCGACCCCGCCCCGTACCGGCGGGTCCTCCAACCGGGTACGGGCCAGGCTCGCCCGGCTCGGCGTGCAGCGCTCGTCCACGTACAACCCGGTCCTGGAGCCGCTGCTGCGGACCGTGCGCGGCAACGACCCGAAGATCGAGACCGCCACGCTCCGGCAGATCGAGAACGCGTACCAGGTCGCCGAGCGCTGGCACCGCGGCCAGAAGCGCAAGAGCGGCGACCCGTACATCACGCACCCCCTCGCCGTGACGACGATCCTCGCCGAGCTGGGCATGGACCCCGCCACCCTGATGGCGGGCCTGCTGCACGACACGGTCGAGGACACCGAGTACGGCCTGGACACCCTGCGCCGTGACTTCGGCGACCAGGTCGCGCTGCTGGTGGACGGCGTGACCAAGCTGGACCGCGTCAAGTTCGGCGAGGCCGCGCAGGCCGAGACCGTACGCAAGATGGTCGTGGCCATGGCCAAGGACCCGCGCGTCCTGGTCATCAAGCTCGCCGACCGGCTGCACAACATGCGCACGATGCGGTACCTCAAGCGGGAGAAGCAGGAGAAGAAGGCCCGCGAGACGCTGGAGATCTACGCGCCGCTGGCCCACCGCCTGGGCATGAACACCATCAAGTGGGAGCTGGAGGACCTCGCCTTCGCGATCCTCTACCCCAAGATGTACGACGAGATCGTGCGGCTCGTCGCGGAGCGCGCCCCCAAGCGGGACGAATACCTCGCCATAGTGACCGACGAGGTGCAGTCGGACCTGCGCGCGGCCCGGATCAAGGCCACCGTCACCGGCCGGCCTAAGCACTACTACAGCGTCTACCAGAAGATGATCGTCCGCGGCCGTGACTTCGCGGAGATCTACGACCTGGTGGGCATCCGTGTCCTGGTCGACACCGTCCGTGACTGTTACGCGGCGCTCGGCACCGTCCACGCCCGGTGGAACCCGGTCCCGGGGCGGTTCAAGGACTACATCGCGATGCCCAAGTTCAACATGTACCAGTCGCTGCACACGACGGTCATCGGCCCCAACGGCAAGCCCGTCGAGCTCCAGATCCGTACGTTCGACATGCACCGCCGCGCCGAGTACGGCATCGCCGCGCACTGGAAGTACAAGCAGGAGGCCGTGGCGGGCACCTCCAAGGTCCGCACCGACGTGCCCCGCTCCACCAGCAGGGTCGGCGGCCAGGACACCGTCAACGACATGGCGTGGCTGCGCCAGCTCCTCGACTGGCAGAAGGAGACCGAGGACCCCAGCGAGTTCCTGGAGTCCCTGCGCTTCGACCTGTCGCGCAACGAGGTCTTCGTCTTCACGCCCAAGGGCGACGTCATAGCGCTGCCGGCCGGGGCCACCCCCGTCGACTTCGCCTACGCCGTCCACACGGAGGTCGGCCACCGCACCATAGGAGCGCGGGTCAACGGACGGCTCGTACCGCTCGAATCGACCCTCGACAACGGTGACCTGGTGGAGGTCTTCACCTCCAAGGCCTCCGGCGCGGGCCCGTCCCGCGACTGGCTGGGCTTCGTCAAGTCACCGCGCGCCAGGAACAAGATCCGTGGCTGGTTCTCCAAGGAGCGCCGCGACGAGGCCATCGAGCAGGGCAAGGACGCCATCGCCAAGGCGATGCGCAAGCAGAACCTGCCGATCCAGCGGATCCTCACCGGCGACTCGCTGGTCACCCTCGCGCACGAGATGCGCTATCCCGACATCTCGTCCTTGTACGCGGCGATCGGCGAGGGCCATGTGACGGCGCAGAGCGTCGTCCAGAAGCTGGTGCAGGCGCTCGGCGGCGAGGAGGCGGCCAACGAGGACATCGCCGAGACGGCCCCGCCGTCGCACGGCCGCAGCAAGCGCCGCTCCAGCGCGGATCCCGGGGTGGTCGTCAAGGGTGTCGACGACGTCTGGGTGAAGCTCGCCCGCTGCTGTACGCCGGTACCGGGCGACCCGATCATCGGCTTTGTCACCCGGGGCGCGGGCGTCTCCGTGCACCGCGCGGACTGCGTCAACGTGGACTCGCTCTCGCAACAGCCCGAACGCATGCTCGAAGTCGAGTGGGCCCCGACCCAGTCCTCGGTGTTCCTGGTCGCCATCCAGGTCGAGGCGCTGGACCGGTCGCGGCTGCTGTCGGACGTCACACGCGTCCTCTCCGACCAGCACGTCAACATCCTGTCCGCGGCGGTCCAGACGTCGCGCGACCGGGTGGCCACCTCACGCTTCACCTTCGAGATGGGCGACCCCAAGCACCTCGGGCACGTCCTGAAGGCGGTACGGGGCGTGGAGGGCGTCTACGACGTCTACCGCGTGACGTCGGCGCGCAGGCCGTAGGGCCGTACAAAGCCTCGCAGAGGAGCGGCATACGAAGGGGCTCCCCGTACATCACGTACGGGGAGCCCCTTCGTATGCCGGTGTCATCCGGCGCGGTGGTGTCAGCCGCCGAACTCCTGGAGACCCTTGAGCGCCTGGTCCAGCAGCGCCTGCCGGCCCTCCAGTTCCTTGGCGAGCTTGTCCGCCCTGGCGTTGTTGCCCGCCGCCCGCGCCGTGTCGATCTGCCCGCGCAGCTTGTCGACGGCGGCCTGGAGCTGACCCGTCAGACCCGCGGCACGCGCGCGTGCCTCCGGGTTCGTACGGCGCCACTCGTTCTCCTCGGACTCCTGGAGAGCCCGCTCCACCGCGTGCATCCGGCCCTCGACCCGCGGCCGGGCGTCGCGCGGCACGTGCCCCACGGCCTCCCAGCGCTCATTGAGGGCGCGGAAGGCGGCCCTGGCGGCCTTGAGGTCCTTCACCGGGACCAGCCGTTCGGCCTCGGTGGCGAGATCCTCCTTGACCTTCAGGTTCTCGGTCTGCTCCGCGTCCCGCTCGGCGAAGACCTCACCGCGCGCCGCGAAGAAGACGTCCTGGGCGCCGCGGAAACGGTTCCACAGGTCGTCCTCGGCCTCGCGCTGGGCGCGGCCCGCCGCCTTCCAGTCCGTCATCAGCTCGCGGTAACGCGCGGCCGTGTCGCCCCAGTCGGTGGACTTGGAGAGCGTCTCCGCCTCGGCGACCAGCTTCTCCTTCGCCTTCCGGGCGTCCTCACGCTGTGCGTCGAGGGCGGCGAAGTGCGCCTTGCGGCGCTTGGAGAACGCCGAGCGCGCGTGCGAGAAGCGGTGCCACAGCTCGTCGTCGGACTTCCGGTCGAGCCTGGGCAGGCCCTTCCAGATGTCCACGAGCGCCCGAAGCCGCTCACCCGCCGACCGCCACTGGTCGCTCTGCGCCAGCTCCTCGGCCTCGGTGACGAGCGCCTCCTTGGCCACCTTGGCCTCGTCGGTCTGCTTCGCCCGCTGCACCTTGCGCTCCTCGCGGCGCGCGTCGACCGTCGCGACCAGGGCGTCGAGCCGCTTGCGCAGCGCGTCCAGGTCGCCCACGGAATGGTGCTCGTCCACCTGGCCGCGCAGATGGTCGATGGCCGCCGTCGCGTCCTTCGCGGACAGGTCGGTGGTCTTCACCCGCCGTTCGAGGAGGCCGATCTCGACAACCAGGCCCTCGTACTTGCGCTCGAAATAGGCCAGAGCCTCATCCGGAGAGCCTGCCTGCCAGGATCCGACGACCTGTTCGCCGTCGGCCGTACGCACGTACACGGTGCCCGTCTCGTCGACACGGCCCCACGGGTCGCTGCTCACAGCGCCTCCTCCACCTGATGCCTGCGGGGGAGTTCGCCCCCGGGCATCGTCCACAGTTTCCTGGGACGGGCTCGCGCCCGTCCTCCACCCCGCCAATCTAGGCGACCGGCAGGCCGGCTGTCCGCACTCCGCACGGCCGAATTCAGAGGGTCACGCCTTGTCGACCGTGCCCTTCTCGATGGTGACGGCCTTCTTGGGGGCGCCGTCGCCCGTGGCACCGTCCACACCGGCCTTGGCCACGGCATCCACGACCTTCAGGCTCGTCGCGTCCATCGTGCCGAACGGGGTGTACGTGGGGGGCAGTTTGGTGTCCTTGTACACGAGGAAGAACTGGCTGCCGCCGGTGTGCGGCTGGCCGGTATTGGCCATCGCCACCGTCCCGGCCTTGTACGTCACCGCGCCGTCGGCGGCCGCGTTGCCCAGGGACTTGAGGTTCTCGTCCGGGATCGTGTAGCCGGGGCCGCCCGTGCCGTCGCCCTTGGGGTCGCCGCACTGGAGCACAAAAATGCCCTGGGTGGTCAGACGGTGGCACTTCGTGTTGTCGAAGTACTTCTTGTCCGCGAGGGACTTGAACGAGTTCACGGTGCTCGGCGTCTTGGAGGCGTCCATCGCGATGGCGATGTCCCCCACGTTCGTCTTGAGCGACATCGTGTACTTGGCCGTCTTGTCGATCGTGAGTTTCGGCTCCGGAGAGGCGGCCTCGGTCGGCTCGGGCGACGCCGGGGGAGAGGTCGCCGGGGCCGCGGCGTCGCTCTTGGTGTCCTTGTCGCCGTCGGTCAGACCGCCGACGGCGTACGCGGCGCCGCCGGCCGCCACCACGACGGCCAGCACGGACGCGATGATGACATTGCGCCGCTTGGCCTTCTGACGGGCCTCCACCCTGCGCTGCTGCTGCCGCTCGAACTTCTCCCGGGCGAGCTGCCGCCGCCGCTGATCGGTCCCTGCCACCGGGTCTTCTCCTCGTTCGTCGTGATGCTGGGTCGTGGTGCTGAGTGTCGTGATGCTGAGTGACGCTGTGTGGTGCTCGTGCTGCTGAGGGCCCCTGGCCCTGGCCCCGTACGGTATATGGGTTAGCTGTGGAATGAGCAGCGCCGGTAGGCTCTGATCCAGCGCATCGCCGCACCTGAAACCACCGCAGCGCCCTTTCCCGGGGTCCACATCGGGGATTCGGGGACATCGGTGACATCTCGACACCTCGACATCTAAGGACGATCGTGCTCATTGCCGGGTTCCCCGCCGGGGCCTGGGGGACCAACTGCTATCTGGTCGCCCCCGCCGCGGGTGAGGAGTGCGTGATCATCGACCCCGGCCACCAGGCCACCGAGGGCGTCGCGGACACCGTACGCAAGCACGGGCTCAAGCCCGTCGCCGTCATCCTCAGCCACGGCCACCTCGACCACGTGGCCTCGGTCGTCCCCGTCTGTGGCGCGCACGACGTGCCCGCGTGGATCCACCCCGCCGACCGGTACATGATGAGCGACCCGGAGAAGGGTCTCGGCCGCTCGATCGGGACGCCGTTGATGGACGGGATCACGGTGGGCGAGCCGTCCGACGTGCGTGTGCTGACCGACGGCGCCGCGCTGCGCCTGGCGGGCCTGGACTTCACCGTCGCGCACGCGCCCGGCCATACCAAGGGGTCGGTGACCTTCGGACTGCCCGAGGCCGCCGGTGGGGCCGACATCCCACCGGTGCTGTTCTCGGGTGATCTGCTGTTCGCCGGCTCCGTCGGACGCACCGACCTGCCCGGCGGCGACCACGCCGAGATGCTCGCGTCGCTGGCCCGCGTGTGCCTGCCGCTCGACGACTCGACCGTGGTGCTCTCGGGCCACGGCCCCCAGACGACCATCGGCCGGGAGCGCGCCACCAACCCGTATCTGCGGGAGGTGGCCGCCGGCCTCGGAGGCGGCCAGGACGCCGCTCCGCGACGAGGAATGTGAAACAGCGAACCCCATGAGCACCTTCCAGGCCCCCAAGGGGACCTATGACCTTCTCCCCCCGGCCTCCGCGGTCTATCTCGCCGTCCGGGACGCGATCTCCGCGCCGCTACGCACCTCGGGTTACGGCTATGTGGAGACGCCGGGCTTCGAGGACGTCGAGCTCTTCGCGCGCGGTGTCGGTGAGTCCACCGACATCGTCACGAAGGAGATGTACACCCTCACCACCAAGGGCGGTTCCGAGCTGGCGCTGCGCCCCGAAGGCACCGCGTCGGTGCTGCGGGCCGCGCTGGAGGCCAACCTCCACAAGGCCGGGAACCTGCCCGTCAAGCTCTGGTACTCCGGCTCGTACTACCGCTACGAGCGCCCCCAGAAGGGCCGTTACCGCCACTTCTCCCAGGTCGGTGCCGAGGCGATCGGCACCGAGGACCCCGCGCTGGACGCGGAGCTGATCATCCTGGCCGACCAGGCGTACCGCTCGCTGGGCCTGCGGGACTTCCGCATCCTCCTCAACTCCCTGGGTGACAAGGAGTGCAGGCCGGTCTACCGCGAAGCCCTCCAGGGCTTCCTGCGCGGGCTCGACCTGGACGAGGAGACGCGCCGCCGCATCGACATCAACCCGCTGCGCGTCCTCGACGACAAGCGCGCCGAGGTACGGAAGCAGCTCGTCGGCGCACCGCTGCTGCGGGACTACCTGTGTGACGCCTGCCGGGCGTACCACGAAGAGGTCCGCGCGCTGCTGGCCTCGGCGGGCGTCGGGTACGAGGACGACGACCGGCTCGTCCGGGGGCTCGACTACTACACCCGTACGACCTTCGAGTTCGTCCACGACGGGCTCGGCGCGCAGTCCGCGGTGGGCGGCGGCGGCCGCTACGACGGACTGTCCGAGATGATCGGCGGGCCCGCGCTGCCGTCCGTGGGCTGGGCGCTCGGCGTGGACCGTACGGTGCTGGCGCTGGAGGCGGAGGGCATCACGCTCGCCCTGCCCGCCCCGGTGACCGTGTACGCGGTCGCCCTGGGCGACGAGGCGCGGCGGCTGCTCTTCGCCGTGGTCACCGACCTGCGCAAGGCCGGGATCGCCGCGGACTTCTCGTACGGCGAGCGGGGCCTCAAGGGGCACATGAAAAACGCCAACCGGTCCGGCGCGCGGTTCACGATCGTCGCCGGGGAGCGCGATCTCGCCGAGGGCGTCGCCCAGCTCAAGGACATGGAGTCCGGCGAGCAGACTCCGGTCGCCCTCGGCGAGCTGGTGACAGAGATCGGCAGCAGGCTCGGCTGAGCCTCCGTACCCGGGTCCTTATCTCCACCGAACGGTGGAGATGGGGACGCGTACGGCACAATGGGCCTGCCCACCCCACAGGCCCAGGCCACACAGCGACGGATCAGAGACATGACCAGTGCAACGCTCGACGACGTCTCCTCGGACCCCGAGGAAGGCGGCGGCGCCCCCGGCGCGGTCGGTGCCGGCCGGGCGTTCGCGCTGATGCTGGTGGTCACCGGTGCGATGGGGCTGCTGGCGGCGTGGGTGATCACGCTGGACAAGTTCAAGCTGCTGGAGGACCCGAATTTCACGCCGGGGTGCAGTCTGAATCCGGTGGTGTCGTGCGGGAACATCATGAAGAGCGCGCAGGCGTCGGCGTTCGGGTTCCCGAATCCGATGCTGGGGCTGGCGACGTATCCGGTGGTGATGGGGATCGGTCTGGCGCTGCTGGCCGGGGCGCGCTACCGCCGGTGGTTCTGGCTGGGCCTCAACGCGGGCACGCTGTTCGGGGTCGGATTCTGCGCCTGGCTCCAGTACCAGTCCCTCTACAACATCAACTCGCTGTGCCTGTGGTGCTGCCTGGCGTGGGTCGGCACGATCGTCATGTTCTGGTACGTGACCTCCCACAACCTCCGCCACGGGATCATCCCCGCCCCCGCCGGGCTGCGGAGCCTGCTGGGCGAGTTCACCTGGGTCCTGCCCGCCCTGCACATCGGACTCATCGGGGTGCTCATCCTGATCCGCTGGTGGGACTTCTGGACCGGCTGACCCGGCCGGCTGTCCCCGTCCCAGCGGGGGGCGGGGCCTTCGCACCGGCCGGACTGTCAGTGGGCTGGCATAGGCTTCACATGTGGAGCCAGACCTCTTTACCGCAGCCGCCGAAGAGCGCCAGGAGAAGGACCCGTCCAGCAGTCCCCTGGCCGTCCGGATGCGCCCGCGTGTCGTGGACGAAGTGGTGGGCCAGCGGCATCTGCTCAAGCCCGGGTCCCCGCTGCGCCGGCTCGTCGGCGAGGGCAGCGGCGGCCCCGCGGGCCCCTCGTCCGTGATCCTCTGGGGGCCGCCGGGCACGGGCAAGACGACCCTGGCGTACGTGGTCTCCAAGGCGACGAACAAACGCTTCGTGGAGCTTTCCGCGATCACCGCGGGCGTGAAAGAGGTACGGGCCGTCATCGACGGCGCCCGCCGCGCCTCCGGCGGCTTCGGCAAGGACACCGTCCTCTTCCTCGACGAGATCCACCGGTTCAGCAAGGCCCAGCAGGACTCCCTGCTGCCCGCGGTGGAGAACCGCTGGGTGACGCTCATCGCCGCGACCACCGAGAATCCGTACTTCTCGATCATCTCCCCGCTGCTCTCCCGCTCCCTCCTGCTGACGCTGGAGCCGCTCACCGACGACGACCTGACCAGCCTGCTGCGCCGCGCACTGACCGAGGAGCGGGGCCTCGGCGGCGCGGTCACCCTCCCCGACGACTCCGAGGCGCACCTCCTGCGGATCGCGGGCGGGGACGCGCGGCGCGCGCTGACGGCCCTGGAGGCGGCGGCCGGAGCCGCGCTCGCCAAGGGTGAGAAGGAGATCTCGCTCCAGACGGTCGAGGAGACGGTCGACCGCGCGGCGGTGATGTACGACCGGGACGGCGACCAGCACTACGACGTCGCGAGCGCGCTGATCAAGTCCATCCGCGGCTCCGACGTGGACGCGGCGCTGCACTACCTGGCGCGGATGATCGACGCGGGGGAGGACCCCCGGTTCATCGCCCGCCGCCTCATGATCTCGGCGAGCGAGGACATCGGCCTCGCCGACCCCGCGGCCCTGCCGCTGGCGGTCGCCGCCGCCCAGGCCGTCGCCATGATCGGCTTCCCGGAGGCCGCGCTCACCCTCAGCCACGCCACCATCGCCCTGGCCCTGGCCCCGAAGTCGAACGCGGCGACGCTGGCGATCGGGGGCGCCCTCGAAGACGTACGGAAGGGACTGACCGGCCAGATCCCGGCCCACCTGCGCGACGGCCACTACAAGGGCGCGGCCAAGCTCGGCCATGCCCAGGGGTACGTCTATCCGCACGACGTACCGGGCGGGATCGCCGCCCAGCAGTACGCGCCGGAGTCCGTCGCGGGCCGGCACTACTACGAACCGACGCGGTACGGCGCGGAGGCGCGCTACGCCGACGTGGTCGACAAGGTCCGCGAGCGGCTGCGGGGGGACGGCTCCTGAGCCGCCCCGAGCAGTTCGGCCGCCTCCTCAGTCGCCGTACGGGGCGGAGGACACCGCGTCGAACAGCGTGTGCATCGCCCGCCGCAGCCCGCCCACGTCCTTCACCGGCTCGGGGAAGTCGAAGCGGGCGTCGAAGCACTGGACCCCGGTGAAGCGCACCCGCAGCCCGAAGCGGTCGAGCGCGACCGGTACGGCGGCCGTCCCCGCGCCTGAAGGACCCTCGGCCCGCACGCCGAGCAGCCCGCGCAGCCCCTGGACCTCGGCGCCGTGCGCCGCGTGCAGGTGCTGGAGCAGCTCCGTCTCGTGCTCCACCAGCGGATCGGCGACGGCCGCCACGAAGTCCTCGGCCTCGACGGTCTCCGCGCCCCACAGGTCGTCCACACACGCCTCCCCGACCTCCAGCCGCAGGATCATCCGCCCCGGCTCCGCCTCCCGGTCCGGTACGCGCGTCAGCCAGCCGGAGAGCCAGGCCCGGCCCCGGATCCGGTGGGGCACGGAGACCGGCGCCACGTCCGTGATCTCCAGCACCGCGGTCAGCTCGTCGTCCTGCGCGTGGGTGGCCGCCCGTACCGCGGGGGAGTCCGCGGGGAACACCATGAGCACCTCGCCGTCGCTCCCGACGGTGCGCGCGTCGGGCATCAGCTGGTACGGCCCGGCCCCGTCCAGACCGGGAATGACCAGTACCGCCGAGCATGTACTCTGTACGAGAGTTCGTGTGCGTTCGGCTGCTGACGGCATCCGATCGATTTCAAGCCCGCTGGGACGCGGCTGACCATGAGCTGATCGGACCTCCGTCGAATCGACCCCCTCTTGCGGGCTGTCGAGGCTGTCTGTGATGCGCGTGGTGTTCCCAGGGCGAGACATGCGATCTCCTTTGAGTAAGGTGAGCCTAACCTAACCTACATGGAGGTCTGGAGAACGTGCCTAACCAGTCGCGTCCCAAGGTCAAGAAGTCACGCGCGCTCGGTATCGCGCTGACGCCGAAGGCAGTCAAGTACTTCGAGGCCCGCCCCTACCCGCCGGGCGAGCACGGCCGCGGACGCAAGCAGAACTCGGACTACAAGGTTCGTCTGCTCGAGAAGCAGCGCCTGCGCGCCCAGTACGACATCAGCGAGCGCCAGATGGCCCGCGCCTACGACCGCGCCAAGAAGGCCGAAGGCAAGACGGGCGAAGCCCTCGTGGTCGAGCTGGAGCGCCGCCTCGACGCCCTGGTCCTCCGTTCGGGCATCGCCCGCACGATCTACCAGGCCCGCCAGATGGTCGTCCACGGCCACATCGAGGTCAACGGCGGCAAGGTCGACAAGCCGTCCTTCCGTGTCCGTCCCGACGACGTCGTGATGGTCCGCGAGCGCAGCCGCGAGAAGGTCCCCTTCCAGGTCGCGCGCGAAGGTGGCTACGACACCGACGGCGAGACCCCGCGCTACCTGCAGGTCAACCTGAAGGCCCTGGCGTTCCGCCTGGACCGTGACCCGCAGCGCAAGGAGATCCCGGTCATCTGCGACGAGCAGCTGGTCGTCGAGTACTACGCCCGCTGATCAGGCGTACCTCCACAGCGTTCCGGCCCGTCTCTTCCCCGCCGTCACCGGTGCGGAAGAGGCGGGTTTCCGCGTTTGCGCCGGGCCGTAATGCGGTACGGGCCCCGACCCTCGGCGCGATAGGGTCGTACCTCGTCGGCGGAGCGGAAAACGACGCTTCGAGCAAGCAGGCAAACAAGCGATTCGACCGAGCAAGCAGGGGAGCGGTGCAGCGTGACCGGTGGAGAAGTTGCCGGGATCCTCGTGGCCGTGTTCTGGGCGATTCTGGTCTCCTTCCTCGCCGTGGTGCTGGTGAGGCTGGCCCAGACGCTCAAGGCGGCCACCAGACTCGTCGCGGACGTGACCGAGCAGGCCGTACCGCTGCTCGCCGACGCGTCGGCGACCGTACGCTCCGCGCAGACCCAGCTCGACCGCGTCGACGCCATCGCGACCGACGTCCAGGAAGTCACCTCCAACGCCTCCGCGCTGTCCTCGACGGTCGCCTCGACCTTCGGCGGCCCCCTCGTCAAGGTCGCGGCCTTCGGCTACGGCGTACGGCAGGCGTTGAGCCGCAAGGGCGCCCCGGCCGCCGGGAGCGCCGCCCCCGAGCGCGGAGCGCGCCGCACGGTCGTGGGCCGTACGGTGCCGGCCGCCCGGCGCAGGAACAAGAAGGGCTGAGGCAGCGATGTTCCGCCGTACGTTCTGGTTCACCGCGGGAGCGGCGGCCGGCGTGTGGGCGACCACCAAGGTCAACCGCAAGCTCCGGCAGCTGACCCCCGAGTCCCTCGCCGCGCAGGCCGCGAACAAGGCGATCGACGCCGGTCACAAACTGAAGGACTTCGCCCTCGACGTCAGGACCGGAATGGTCCGCCGCGAGGCCGAGCTGGGCGAGGCGCTGGGTCTGGAGGCACCGTCCGACCCGGCGCTCCCCGCGCCCCGTCGTGTCACGGCGATCGAGTACACGGACAACCCCCGCGCCCCGCGTACGCCTACGAACACCTACAACCCGCACAACCGGAATGAGGACCACTGATGGAGTCGGCCGAAATCCGCCGCCGCTGGCTGAGCTTCTTCGAGGAGCGCGGTCACACCGTTGTCCCTTCGGCGTCGCTCATCGCGGACGACCCGACTCTCCTGCTGGTCCCGGCGGGCATGGTGCCCTTCAAGCCGTACTTCCTCGGTGAGGTCAAGCCGCCGTTCCCGCGCGCCACCAGCGTGCAGAAGTGTGTCCGTACCCCGGACATCGAAGAGGTCGGCAAGACCACCCGCCACGGCACCTTCTTCCAGATGTGCGGCAACTTCTCCTTCGGCGACTACTTCAAGGAAGGCGCCGTCAAGCTCGCCTGGGAGCTGCTCACCAGCTCCCTGGCCGACGGCGGCTTCGGCCTGGACCCGGACCGGCTCTGGGTCACGGTGTACGAGGACGACGACGAGGCCGAGCGCATCTGGCGTGACGTCGTCGGGTTCCCCGCCGAGCGCATCCAGCGCCTCGGCAAGAAGGAGAACTACTGGTCCATGGGCGTGCCGGGCCCCTGCGGTCCCTGCTCGGAGATCATGTACGACCGGGGCCCCGACTTCGGCGTCGAGGGCGGCCCCGCCGTCAACGACGAGCGCTACGTGGAGATCTGGAACCTGGTCTTCATGCAGTACGAGCGCGGCGAGGGCACCGGCAAGGAGGACTTCGAGATCCTCGGCGACCTGCCGTCGCAGAACATCGACACCGGTCTCGGCCTCGAACGCCTCGCCATGATCCTCCAGGGCGTACACAACATGTACGAGACCGACACCCTGCGCGTCGTCATGGACAAGGCCACCGAGCTGACCGGCGTGCGCTACGGCGCCGAGCACGGCTCGGACGTCTCCCTGCGCGTGGTCGCCGACCACATGCGTACCTCCGCCATGCTCATCGGCGACGGCGTCACCCCCGGCAACGAGGGCCGCGGCTACGTGCTGCGCCGCATCATGCGCCGCGCCATCCGCAACATGCGCCTCCTCGGCGCCACCCAGCCGGTCGTCGCCGAGCTGGTCGACGTGGTCATCAGGACCATGGGCGAGCAGTACCCGGAGCTGGAGACCGACCGCAAGCGCATCGAGACCGTCGCCCTCGCCGAAGAGGCCGCCTTCCTCAAGGCCCTCAAGGGCGGGACGAACATCCTCGACACCGCCGTCACCGAGACCAAGGCCGCCGGCGGCCAGGTGCTCTCCGGCGACCGGGCCTTCCTGCTCCACGACACCTGGGGATTCCCCATCGACCTCACCCTGGAGATGGCCGCCGAACAAGGCCTCTCCGTGGACGAGGACGGCTTCCGCCGGCTCATGAAGGAGCAGCGCGAGCGCGCCAAGGCCGACGCCAAGGCCAAGAAGTCCGGCCACGCCGACCTCTCCGCCTACCGCGCCGTGGCCGACAACAGCGGTTCCACCGAGTTCACCGGCTACACCTCCACCGAGAACGAGTCGACGATCGTCGGCCTGCTCGTCGACGGGGTGTCGTCACCGGCCGCCACGGAGGGTGACGAGGTCGAGGTGGTCCTCGACCGCACGCCGTTCTACGCCGAGGGCGGCGGCCAGCTCGCCGACCAGGGCCGGATCCGGCTCGACACCGGCGCCGTCATCCAGGTCCGCGACGTCCAGCAGCCCGTGCCCGGGGTCTCCGTGCACAAGGGTGTCGTCCAGGTCGGCGAAGTGACGGTCGGCGCCCCCGTACAGGCCGTCATCGACCTCAACCGCCGCCGGGCCATCGCCCGCGCCCACAGCGCCACCCACCTCACGCACCAGGCGCTGCGCGACGCCCTCGGCCCCACGGCCGCCCAGGCCGGCTCCGAGAACTCCCCGGGCCGCTTCCGCTTCGACTTCGGCTCGCCCGCCGCCGTACCCGGCACGGTCCTCACCGACGTCGAGCAGAAGATCAACGAAGTGCTCGCCCGCGAACTGGACGTCCAGGCCGAGGTCATGTCCATCGACGAGGCCAAGAAGCAGGGCGCCATCGCCGAGTTCGGCGAGAAGTACGGCGAGCGCGTCCGCGTGGTGACGATCGGCGACTTCTCCAAGGAGCTGTGCGGCGGCACGCACGTCAAGAACACGGCCCAGCTCGGGCTCGTGAAGCTGCTCGGCGAATCGTCCATCGGCTCCGGCGTACGGCGGATCGAGGCCCTGGTCGGCGTGGACGCGTACAACTTCCTCGCCAAGGAGCACACCGTCGTGGCCCAGCTCCAGGAGCTGGTCAAGGGCCGCTCGGAGGAGCTGCCCGAGAAGATCTCCGGGATGCTCTCCAAGCTGCGGGACGCCGAGAAGGAGATCGAGAAGTTCCGCGCCGAGAAGGTGCTCGCCGCCGCCGGCGGCCTCGCCGACAGCGCCAAGGACGTCCGCGGTACGGCCCTGGTGACCGGCCAGGTCCCGGACGGCACCTCGGCCGACGACCTGCGCAAGCTGGTCCTCGACGTGCGCGGCCGGATGCCCGCCGACCGGCCGACGGTTGTCGCCCTGTTCACCACGTCGGGCGGCCGTCCCGTGACGGTCATCGCCACCAACGAGGCGGCCCGTGAGCGTGGCCTCAAGGCCGGTGAGCTGGTGCGTGCCGCCGCCAAGACCCTCGGGGGCGGAGGCGGCGGCAAGCCGGACGTCGCCCAGGGCGGCGGACAGAACCCGGAGGCCATCGGGGACGCCGTCGCCGCCGTCGAGCGCCTTGTCGCCGAGACGGCCTGACGCCCCCGTGCTGACTGTGGAACGGCTCACATGAGACGCGGACGCCGCCTGGCGATCGACGTCGGGGACGCCCGGATCGGGGTCGCCTCGTGCGACCCCGACGGGATCATCGCCACGCCGGTGGAGACCGTGCCGGGACGTGATGTCCCGGCCGCCCACCGGCGGCTGCGGCAGCTCGTCGAGGAGTACGAGCCGATCGAGGTCGTGATCGGCCTGCCCCGGTCCCTGAACGGTGGCGAGGGGCCCGCCGCGGCGAAGGTACGTACGTTCGCACAGGAGGTCGCGCGGGGCGTCGCACCCGTGCCGGTACGACTGGTGGACGAGCGCATGAGCACGGTGACCGCCACTCAGGGGTTGCGTGCTTCCGGCGTGAAGTCAAAAAAAGGCCGGTCCGTCATCGACCAGGTGGCGGCGGTTGTCATCCTTCAGAGTGCCCTGGAGGCCGAACGGGGCTCCGGCGAAGCCCCGGGCGAGGGCGTCGAAGTGGTCATCTGATCGCGGTACGGTAACGTTCCGCGCGATGCGGCGGTGTTCGAACAGCTGCCGCACAGCAAGAGGCGAAACGGACGCCGTACCGCTGGTGCTACGGCCGCCGCCTCGCGGCTCTAGGGGATCGATGACTGACTATGGCCGGGGCCCCGGCTCCGAACCGTGGCACCCCGAAGATCCCTTGTACGGGGATCAGGGGTGGGGAGAGCGGCAGGCGGCGGACGGCCAGGGCGTTCCCTACGGCGAGCAGCCTCAGCAGCAGCAGCAGTATCCGCAGCAGGGGTACGACGCCGGTCAGGCCGGTCAGGATCCGTACCAGCAGCAGCAGCAACAACAGCAGCAGTACCAGCAGCAGCCGTACGACGGCGGGCAGCAGTACGACGCGCAGCAGCAGTACGTGGATCCCCAGCAGTACCAGCAGCAGAATCCACAGCAGTACCAGGACCCGCAGCAGTACCAGGACCCGCAGCAGTACCAGGGTCAGCAGCAGTATCAGCAGCAGCCGCAGGGATACGGCGAGCAGCAGGTCCCGCACCAGCAGCAGTACAACGCCGGTACGGGAGCCTGGGACCCCCATCAGCAGCAGGCCGCGATGGCGTACGGCGGGAATCCGGCCGACCCCTACGCGGTCCAGCACGCGGGCGGCTACCCGGAGGGCCAGGACTACTACGGCACCCAGGACGCGTACCCGCCGCCCCAGCCGCCGGGCCGCCGGCCGGGCGAGGTGGATCCCCAGCAGGAACAGCAGCAGTTCCACCAGCAGCAGCCTCAGCAGCCCGTGCAGCAGCAACACCAGCAGCCGCAGCAGTCCCGGCAGCAGCAGCCTCAGCGCCGGCCGCAGCAGCCCCCGGTCCCGGCTCCCGCCGCCCCGGCGGCTCCGGAGAACGAGTGGGACGCCGAGCAGCCCCCGGAGACCCACCCCTTCTTCACGGGCGACGACGACGAGTCCGGCAACCGGAACCCCCGGAACGACGACGAGGGCGACGAAGGGCACGACGACGAGGACGACGACCGGGATGACCGTGACGGCCGTGACCGTCGTGGCAAGTCGGCGAAAAAGAAGAAGAAGGGCGGCAACGGCCGCGCCTGCCTCGTCCTCGCCGTGGTGCTCGTGGGCGGCGTCGGCGGGATCGGTTACGTCGGCTACACCTTCTACCAGGACCGGTTCGGCCCCCCGCCGGACTTCACGGGCGCCGGTTCCACCGAGGTGGAGGTGGAGATCCCGCCGGACTCCGGGGGGTACGCGATCGCGGCGATCCTGGTGAAGAAGGGCGTGATCAAGAGCGAGGGCGCGTTTGTCGAGGCGCAGAAGAAGAACCCCAAGGGCACTCTTGTCCAGGCGGGCGTCTTCACCCTGCGCAAGGGAATGTCGGGGGAGAACGCCGTCAAGGCGATGCTCGACCCGGACAGTCACAACGCGCTGGTCATTCCCGAGGGCACCCGTAACGTCGTGGTCTACGAGAAGATCGACAAGCAGCTCGGACTCGACAAGGGAACGACCGCCGCCGTCGCGAAGAAGCAGCTCAACAGCCTCGGTCTGCCGGACTGGGCAAAGGGCCACAAGGAGCTCAAGGATCCGCTGGAAGGTTTCCTCTATCCGGCGAGCTATCCGGTTGCCAAGGGCATGAAACCGGAATCCGTCCTCAAGAAGATGGTGTCCCGGGCGAACGCCGAATACGGCAAACTCGACCTGGAGGCCAACGCCAAGAAGTTCAAGGTCGACGGCCCCTGGCAGATGATCACCATCGCCAGCCTCGTCCAGGTCGAGGGCAAGACGCACGACGATTTCCGGAAGATGGCCGAGGTGGTCTACAACCGCCTCAAGCCCACCAACACGGAGACCAACCAGAAGCTCCAGTTCGACTCGTCCTTCAATTACCTGAAGGGCGAGAGCAACATCAATATCAGCGAGTCCGAGATCAACAGCAATCAGGACCCGTACAACACGTACACGCAGCGGGGTCTTCCGCCGGGGCCCATCAGCAACCCGGGCGGCGACGCGCTGGCCGCGGCGCTCAATCCGACCTCGGACGGCTGGCTGTACTTCGTGGCGACCGACGGTGTGCACAAGACCGAATTCGCGAAGACGTACGCGGAGTTCCAGAAACTCAAGGACAAATTCGATGCCAAGCAGGGCAACTAGTTCGCGGACCCGCCGGGCGGCCGTCCTGGGGTCGCCCATCGCGCACTCCCTGTCGCCCGTCCTGCACCGCGCGGCCTACGACGAACTCGGCCTGACCACGTGGTCGTACGACCGGTTCGAGGTCACCGAGACGGGGCTCGCCGACTTCCTCGGCGGGCTCGACCCGTCCTGGGCCGGGCTGTCGCTGACCATGCCGCTCAAGCGGGCGGTCATCCCGCTCCTGGACGAGATCACGGACACCGCGGCCTCCGTCGAGGCGGTCAACACCGTGGTCCTCGACGCCGACGGCCGGCGTACGGGCGACAACACCGACATCCCCGGGATGATCGCCGCCCTGCGCGAGCGGGGCGTGACCACGGTGGAGTCCGCCGCGATCCTCGGCGCGGGCGCCACCGCGTCGTCCGCGCTCGCCGCCCTCGCCCGCGTCTGTACGGGCCCGGTCACCGCGTACGTACGCAGCGAACCGCGCGCCGCCGAGATGCGCGGCTGGGGATCCAGGCTCGGCGTCGAGGTCCGTACGGCGGACTGGGCGGACGCGGCCGGGGCGCTCGACGCCCCGCTGGTCATCGGCACCACCCCGGCCGGCGCCTCCGACGCGCTCGCCGGACAGGTCCCCGACCACCCCGGCACGCTTTTCGACGTCCTCTACGACCCCTGGCCCACCGCCCTCGCCGCCGCGTGGTCCGCGCGGGGCGGCCAGGTGGTCGGCGGCCTCGATCTGCTCGTCCACCAGGCCGTCCTCCAGGTCGAGATGATGACGGGCCGCGCCCCCGCGCCCCTGCCGGTGATGCGCAAAGCGGGCGAACAGGCCCTCGGGGCCCGCTGAGAGCCACCGGGACGGCCCTGGACACAGATCCGGCCGGATCCGGACGCTCGTGTCCGTTTTCTGGACCGGCGGGCGGTCCGCGCCCGCGAGCGTGGGAGGATCGGAGACGGCGGGCCAGGGCCGCGCACCCGGTGGCGCCGATGACGTTCCGGGCGCGAGTAAGAGGAGCACCGTTGAGCAGGTTGCGCTGGCTGACCGCGGGGGAGTCGCACGGCCCCGCCCTGGTGGCGACGCTGGAGGGTCTTCCCGCCGGTGTGCCCATCACCACGGAGATGGTGGCGGACCACCTCGCCCGGCGGCGCCTCGGCTACGGTCGCGGCGCCCGGATGAAGTTCGAGCGCGACGAGATCACCTTCCTCGGCGGCGTACGGCACGGCCTGACCATGGGGTCGCCCGTCGCGATCATGGTCGGGAACACCGAGTGGCCCAAGTGGGAGCAGGTCATGTCGGCCGATCCGGTCGACCCGGAGGTCCTGGCCGGACTGGCCCGCAACGAACCCCTGACCCGCCCCCGGCCCGGCCACGCCGACCTCGCGGGCATGCAGAAGTACGGGGTGCCGGACGCCCGGCCCATCCTGGAGCGCGCCAGCGCCCGGGAGACCGCCGCCAGGGTCGCGCTCGGCGCCGTCGCCCGCTCCTACCTCAAGGAGACGGCCGGGATCGAGATCGTCTCGCACGTCGTGGAGCTGGCCGCGGCCAAGGCGCCGTACGGCGTCTACCCGAAGCCCTCCGACGTCGAGCGGCTCGACGCCGACCCGGTGCGCTGCCTCGACGCCGACGCGAGCAAGGCGATGGTCGCGGAGATCGACCAGGCCCACAAGGACGGCGACACCCTCGGCGGCGTGGTCGAGGTGCTGGCGTACGGCGTGCCCGTCGGGCTCGGCTCGCACGTGCACTGGGACCGCAGGCTCGACGCCCGGCTGGCCGCCGCGCTGATGGGCATCCAGGCGATCAAGGGCGTCGAGGTCGGCGACGGCTTCGGGCTGGCCCGGGTCCCCGGCTCGCAGGCGCACGACGAGATCGTGGCCACCGACGACGGCATCCGGCGCACCTCGGGCCGGTCCGGCGGTACGGAAGGCGGCCTGACGACCGGCGAACTGCTGCGCGTACGGGCCGCGATGAAGCCCATCGCGACCGTGCCGCGCGCGCTGGCCACCGTGGACGTCGTGACGGGTGAGGCGGCCAAGGCCCACCACCAGCGCTCCGACGTGTGCGCCGTGCCCGCCGCCGGGATCGTCGCGGAGGCCATGGTCGCGCTCACGCTCGCGGACGCGGTCGCGGAGAAGTTCGGCGGCGACAGCGTGCCGGAGACCCGTCGCAACGTGGAGTCGTACCTGAAGAACCTGGTGATCCGATGACCGGCCCCGCTGTTGTCCTGGTCGGGCCCATGGGGGTCGGCAAGTCAACCGTCGGCGAACTGCTCGCCGAACGCCTGGGCACCCACTACCGCGACACGGACGCCGACATCGTCGCCGCCGAGGGCAGGACGGTCGCGGACATCTTCGTGGACGACGGCGAGCCGCGCTTCCGGGAGCTGGAGCGTGAGGCGGTACGGCTCGCGGTCGCCGAGCACGACGGCGTCCTGGCGCTCGGCGGCGGGGCGGTCCTCGACGCGGCCACCCGCGGCCTGCTCGCCGGGCTGCCCGTCGTCTACCTGACGATGGAGGTCGGCGAGGCCATCAAGCGTGTCGGGCTGAACACCGCCCGCCCGCTGCTCGCGATCAACCCGCGCCAGCAGTGGAAGCAGCTGATGGAAGCCCGCAGGCACCACTACACGGACGTCGCGCGGGTGGTGGTCGCGACCGACGACCGCACCCCGGACGAGGTCGCGGAAGCCGTCCTCGACGCGCTGGAGCTCAAGCATTCCCCCGGGACGGCCCCCCGGACCCCCGGCAAGGAGAAGCTCGTATGACAGACCAGGAGTCCACCCGCATCCAGGTCGGCGGCACCGCGGGCCACGCGCCGTACGAGGTGCTGGTCGGCCGGCGGCTGCTCGGTGAACTGCCCGCGCTCATCGGCCCCCAGGCCCGGCGCGTCGCCGTCATCCACCCCGAGGCGCTGGCCGAGACCGGCGAGACACTGCGCCAGGACCTCACGGACCAGGGATACGACGTCGTCGCCGTGCAGGTGCCGAACGCCGAGGAGGCCAAGACCATCGAGGTCGCGGCGTACTGCTGGAAGGCGCTCGGGCAGACCGGCTTCACCCGTACCGACGTGATCATCGGCGTCGGCGGCGGTGCTACGACCGACCTGGCCGGCTTCGTCGCCGCCACCTGGCTGCGCGGGGTGCGCTGGATCGCCCTCCCGACGACCGTGCTGGCCATGGTCGACGCGGCCGTCGGCGGCAAGACCGGCATCAACACCGCCGAGGGCAAGAACCTGGTCGGGGCCTTCCACCCGCCCGCCGGGGTGCTCTGCGACCTCGCCGCCCTGGACTCGCTGGGCGTGCACGACTACGTCAGCGGCATGGCCGAGATCATCAAGGCCGGCTTCATCGCCGACCCCGCGATCCTCGACCTGGTCGAGGCCGACCCGCAGGGTGCCCGTACGCCCGCCGGGCCGCACACCGCCGAGCTGATCGAGCGCTCGATCCGCGTCAAGGCCGAGGTCGTCTCCAACGACCTCAAGGAGTCCGGGCTGCGGGAGATCCTCAACTACGGCCACACGCTGGCGCACGCCATCGAGAAGAACGAACGGTACAAGTGGCGGCACGGCGCGGCCGTCTCCGTCGGCATGGTCTTCGCCGCCGAACTGGGCCGACTGGCGGGGCGGTTGGACGACGCGACCGCCGACCGGCACCGCGCCGTCCTGGAGTCCGTCGGCCTGCCGCTCACGTACCGCGCCGACCAGTGGCCCAAGCTGCTGGAGAACATGAAGATCGACAAGAAGTCGCGGGGGAACCTGCTGCGGTTCATCGTGCTCGACGGGCTCGCCAAGCCGACCGTGCTGGAGGGTCCCGACCCCGCCGTCCTGCTCGCCGCGTACGGCGAGGTGTCGGCGTGAGCAGGCCGGTGCTCGTCCTCAACGGCCCGAACCTGGGGCGGCTCGGCTCGCGGGAGCCGGAGGTGTACGGGGCGACCTCGTACGCCGGTCTGGTGGAGGTCTGCCAGGCGCTCGGCAAGGAGCTGGGCTTCGACGTGGACGTCCGGGAGACGAACGACGAGGGCGAGCTGATCCGGTGGCTCCACGAGGCCGCCGACGGTTCGATTCCGGTCGTCCTCAACCCCGGGGCGTTCACGCACTACTCGTACGGCATGCGGGACGCGGCGGCCCAGCGCACCGCGCCGCTCATCGAGGTGCACCTCTCGAATCCGTACGCGCGCGAGGAGTTCCGCCACACCTCGGTGGTCGCGGCCGTCGCCAGCGGTACGGTCGCGGGTTTCGGGATCGGCTCGTACCGGCTGGCCCTGCGGGCGCTCGCGGACGAACTGACCGGCTGACGCCCCGGGCACTCCCGTGCGCTCCCGGCCGTTCCCCCTTCGCGGACACGCCTGGGACGGCCGGGGGCGGTACCGTGTCGCAGCGCGGGAACCACGCGACCGGGGCCCGGCGTCAGACGCACCAGCCAGTCGCACGAACCGGCCGGTGGCACGAGCCGGCCGGACGAGTTGAGTCAGTCGCACGAGACGGAGTGGCACCGGATGCAGCACGCAGTGGGGGCTCCGCTGCCGCCTCACCAGGGGTCGGCGCACGGACCCGGCGGTTGGGCGCACCAGGCACCTCCCCCCGGCGCGCAGGGGCAGCCGCCCGCGCCGGGCTGGCACCCCCCGCAGGGGCCTCCCCGCCCGCCCCAGGGTCCGCCGCAGCCGCCGCAGGGCCCGCCGCCGCACCACCCGCAGTACCGCCCGCCGCCCCCCGGCGCCGTGCCGCCGCCCGCCCACCCGCCCCGGCAGGCACCCGTACCGCCCCCCGGCCGGCCCTCGGGCCAGCCGCCCTCCGACGTCACCGGCCACATCCAGCTGCCGCCCGGTGGCCCCGTGCCCATCCCCGCGCCGCTCCCCGGCGACAGCGGTACGGGCGTGGCGACGCTCGCCGTGCTGCTGATCGGCCCGGCCGGCGCCGGCAAGACGACGGTCGCGCGCCACTGGGCGCAGAGCCGCCGCGTGCCCACCGCGCACATCAGCCTCGACGACGTCCGCGAGTGGGTCTGCTCCGGCTTCGCCGACCCGCAGTCGGGGTGGAACGACCACTCCGAGGCGCAGTACCGCCTGGCCCGCCGCACCTGCGGCTTCGCCGCCCGCAACTTCCTCGCCAACGGGATCTCCTGCATCCTGGACGACGCGGTCTTCCCCGACCGCCCCGTCGTCGGCCTGGGCGGCTGGAAGCGCCATGTCGGACCGGGCCTGCTGCCGGTCGTCCTGCTGCCCGGGCTGGAGATCGTCCTGGAACGCAACGCGGAACGCAGCGGGAACCGCCGCCTCGCGGACGAGGAGGTCGCCGGGATCCACGGCCGGATGGCCGGGTGGTACGGCTCGGGCCTGCCGATCATCGACAACTCCAAGTACGACGTGGAGACAACGGCCCGAGTCCTGGACGACGTCCTGGCGCGCGCGCTGGCGAGTCCGCCCAGCTGGTAGTGGTTGCGTTTCGCCCGGTGTTTGGTTGCGGTTACTGATGTCCTCAATCGCCGGACGGGCTTGGTTTGTCGTGGTGACGGGGGGCGGGGCCTCCGGAGGTACGTATGTCCGGACTGCATGTTTTACGTCGCGTTCAGCAACTCCCATTCTTAACGGTCGCCATGCGACACAAAACACGCTTTACGTCCGGACACACGCACCTCCTCCGACCCCGCCCCCCTCACGCCGGACGGGACAGTGAACGACCCCGCCCGCCCCGGGGTGGGCTGGGTTGTGGCGCGGGCCTGGGAGGGGGACGGGCAGGGGTCGTGTCCGGAACGTAGAGCGTGTTTTGTGTCGCATGGCGATCGTTGATCAAAGCGAGTTGCTGAACGCGACGTAAAACATGCAGTGCAGGACACGGCCCCTGACCGGCCCCCGGCGACAACCCGCACCCAGGCCACCGGCCCGCAGCGGGAAAAATCAAGCCTGTCCGGCGATTGAGGACAACGCGGACCGCAACCCGGTCACCGCGACGAGCCCCCCCCACCCCCCAGTCGGCCGCACAGAACCGGCGCGCCCGCGCCCACGCTCCTACGCTCGGACCATGTCACAGGTGTACGCGGCCCGCCGCGCGCGGCTAAGAGACCGCTGCTCCGCCGCAGGCGACACCGCGGCGCTGGTCTCGCGGCCCGCCAACGTCCGCTATCTCGCCGGCGGCGCCCCACCCGGCGCGGTGCTGCTCGTCGGCCCCGACGAGGACCTGCTCCTGTGCCCCCGTACCCCCGCGCCCGAGTCCACCGAGGGCCACGTCGACGAGGAGCTGCGGCTCACCGTCCTGCCCACCGCCGACGGCGACCCGGCGGTCGCCGCGGCCGGTCTGCTCGCCCGGTCCGCCGTGGACTCGCTCGCGGTCGAGGAGCACCACCTCACCGTCACCCGCCACCGGGCCATCGGCTCCGTCGTGCCCGGACTGCGCCTCGCCGACCTGGGCGCCGCCGTCGAGCACCAGCGGATCGTCAAGGACGAGGAGGAGATCGCCTGCCTGCGGATCGCCGCCGAGATCGCCGACCAGGCGCTGGGCGAGCTGCTGGAGTCGATCCTCGTCGGCCGTACCGAACGCCATCTCGCGCTGGAGCTGGAGCGCAGGCTGGTCGACCACGGCGCCGACGGTCCCGCCTTCCCCACCGCCGTCGCCACCGGCCCCCACTCGGGCCGGCCGCACCACCGGCCGTCGGACCGCCGGGTCGAGGAGGGTGATTTCCTGTCCGTCACCCTCGGCGCCGACTACCGCGGCTACCGCTGTCTGATCGGCCGTACGTTTGTCATCGGGACGTCTCCCGCCGACTGGCAGATCGAGTTGTACGAGCTGGTCTTCGGGGCACAACGGGCAGGTCGGGAGGTACTTGTGCCCGGCACGGGATACCGCGACGTGGACCGCGCGGCCCGGCAGCCGCTGGAGGCCGCGGGCCACTCGGAGGGGCTCGCTCCCCGTACGGGGCACGGCGTCGGGCTCGAAATCGACGAGGACCCGCAGATCGCCCCCGCCGCCATGGGTAAACTGGACGCTTGTGTGCCGGTCACCGTCGGACCGGGGGTCCACCTTCCGGGCCGGGGCGGTGTCCGGATCGATGACACGCTCGTCGTCCGCCCCGAGGCGGACGGCGGACCCGAGCTACTCACCATTACGACCAAGGAGCTGCTCGCGCTCTAGCGCGGCGCACCCCTGGTCGTCCGCCAGCTTTCAGTCCAGGAGATTCCGCAACCGTGGCTTCCACGAACGACCTCAAGAACGGCCTGGTGCTCAAGCTCGACGGGGGCCAGCTCTGGTCCGTCGTCGAGTTCCAGCACGTCAAGCCCGGCAAGGGCCCGGCCTTCGTGCGCACCAAGCTGAAGAACGTGCTCTCCGGCAAGGTGGTCGACAAGACCTTCAACGCCGGCGTGAAGGTCGAGACGGCCACCGTTGACCGCCGCGACATGCAGTTCTCGTACATGGACGGCGAGTACTACGTCTTCATGGACATGGACACGTACGACCAGCTCATGGTCGACCGCAAGTCCGTCGGCAACGCCGCGAACTACCTGATCGAGGGCTTCACCGCCAGCGTCGCCCAGCACGAGGGCGAGGTGCTCTACGTGGAGCTGCCCGCCGCCGTCGAGCTGGTCATCCAGCACACCGACCCGGGCCTCCAGGGCGACCGCTCCACCGGCGGTACGAAGCCGGCCACGCTGGAGACGGGCTACGAGATCGGCGTCCCGCTCTTCATCACGACCGGTGAGAAGATCAAGGTCGACACCCGCACCGGCGACTACCTCGGCCGGGTGAACAGCTAACCGTGGCTGCCCGGAACAAGGCCCGTAAGCGGGCCTTCCAGATTCTCTTCGAGGCCGACCAGCGCGGGGCGCCCGTGCAGACGGTCCTCGCGGACTGGATACGGCACGCCAGGACCGACGAGCGCCAGCCGCCGGTCGGTGAGTACACCATGGAGCTGGTCGAGGGGTACGCGGTGTACGCGGACCGGATCGACGACCTCATCTCCACCTACGCGGTCGGCTGGACGCTCGACCGCATGCCGGTCGTCGACCGGAACATCGTGCGGCTCGCGGCGTACGAACTGGTCTGGGTGGACGACACCCCGGACGCCGTGGTGATCGACGAGGCGGTCCAGCTCGCCAAGGAGTTCTCCACCGACGACTCCCCGTCCTTCGTGAACGGCCTCCTGGGCCGTTTCAAGGAGCTGAAGCCGAACCTGCGCCGGCCTGCGGACACGCCCTAGGACGACCGCGGGTCCGCCCGTGCTTCTGTGCTTCCCGTCGCCGGGCAGGCTGATCATCAGCCTGCCCGGCGACGTCCGTCTGACGTCTTTCCGCCGGAGCTTCTGTCGGGGCCCGGCTGATTCCGTCGCCGCGCGGACTGGGGGCGCGAGGCGAATTCGGCTCTGAGCCCCCTGGAGTCCGTGTGCGCCTCCCTGGGCAGCCTTCGCGCCCGGATGCCCGCCCGGGCGCCCGGAGGCCGCTGGCGGTGCCGTGGGGCGCATTCGCGCCGCCTCCCACGCCCCCGGAGTGCACCGCTCCAGGCCCAGGCGCACCGGAAGGACGGTCCCGGCGTGCGGGTCCGTCCTCCCGAGGTGACGTTTCTGCTGTTATGCGTGGGGCGGAAGATCAGCCCTCGTCGTGCGCGACGGCACGGCGGGCGTCGGCGTCCAGGACTCCCCAGCTGATCAGCTGCTCGGTCAGGACCGACGGCGACTGGTCGTAGATGACCGCGAGGGTGCGCAGGTCGTCCTGGCGGATCGACAGCACCTTGCCGTTGTAATCCCCGCGCTGGCTCTGGATGGTCGCCGCGTAACGCTGGAGAGGGCCTGCCTTCTCCTGCGGCACGTGGGCCAGGCGCTCCAGCTGGAGGACCAGCTTCGGCGGCGGCTCGGCGGCGCCGCCGGGCGTCGTACCGGGCAGGAGCTCCTGCACCGGGACCCCGTAGAAATCCGCCAGCTCGGCGAGGCGCTGCACCGTGACGGCACGGTCGCCGCGCTCGTACGAACCGACCACGACGGCCTTCCAGCGGCCCTGGGACTTCTCCTCCACGCCATGGAGCGAGAGGCCCTGCTGGGTGCGGATGGCGCGGAGTTTGGCCCCGAGCTGCTTTGCGTATTCGCTGGACATATAGCTCCCCGGACGAAGTCTGGTAACTCACTGTGAGGTTACGCAGCGTTACTTGGATGCGTCAAGCCGAATGGTCCGTACCGCCCTTCCGCACAGCCTCGCGGCTCGTCCCCCGCAGGGGCGCCACCAGGCACTCCACCGTGCCCTGCTAACGTGGGTGGCGCAATTTCGACGTCCTTTAAGATCCGTCCCGTGAGGCGGAGAAGGAGGTCCGTTTCCAATGGACTCGCACAGCCCTGCCCACAGCTCCGAGGCCGCGCGCCCCGTGCTGGAGGCCCCGGACATCGCCCGGGTCCTCACCCGTATCGCCCACGAGATCGTCGAACGCGCCAGGGGCGCCGACGACGTGGTGCTGCTCGGCATCCCCACCCGCGGTGTCTACCTCGCCCGCCGGCTCGCCGACCGGCTCGCGGAGATCACCGGCCGCACGATCCCGGTCGGCTCCCTGGACATCACCATGTACCGCGACGACCTGCGCATGCGGCCCGCCCGCGCGCTGGGCCGCACCGACATCCCCGCCGACGGGGTCGACGGACGCCTCGTGGTCCTCGTGGACGACGTGCTCTTCTCCGGCCGTACGATCCGCGCGGCGCTCGACGCGCTCGGCGACATCGGCCGCCCCAGGGCCGTCCAGCTCGCGGTCCTCGTCGACCGCGGCCACCGCGAACTGCCGATCCGCGCCGACTACGTCGGCAAGAACCTCCCCACGTCGCTGCGGGAGACGGTCAAGGTCCAGCTCGCCGAGGAGGACGGGCGCGACACGGTCCTGCTCGGCCTGCGCGGGCCCGCCACGTCCGGCGACCGGTAGCCGAAGTTCCCGTACGCCCTCCGACCCACCCGTACGGCAGCGCTCGCGCGCCCGCACACCGCCACCACCTCCGGAGCAGACACCAGATGCTGCGTCTCCCAGGGACAAGCCCCCGCACGCCCGGCCACCTCATCTCCGCCGGCGATCTCACCCGCGACGAAGCCGTCCACATCCTCGACACCGCCGAGGAGATGGCCAGGGTCGCCGACCGGCCCATCAAGAAACTGCCCACCCTCCGCGGCCGTACCGTCGTGAACCTCTTCTTCGAGGACTCGACCAGGACCCGGATCTCCTTCGAGGCCGCCGCCAAGCGCCTCTCCGCGGACGTCATCAACTTCTCCGCGAAGGGCTCGTCCGTCTCCAAGGGCGAGTCGCTCAAGGACACCGCGCTGACCCTGGAGGCGATGGGCGCGGACGCCGTCGTCATCCGGCACGGCGCCTCCGGCGCCCCCTACCGGCTCGCCACCTCGGGCTGGATCGAAGGCGTCGTCGTCAACGCGGGCGACGGCACCCACGAACACCCCACCCAGGCCCTCCTCGACGCGTTCACCCTGCGCCGCCGCCTCGTCGGCGCCGACCAGGGCATCGGCCGCGACCTGGAAGGACGCCGGGTCACGATCGTCGGCGACGTCCTGCACAGCCGGGTCGCCCGCTCCAACATCCTGCTGCTCCACACCCTGGGCGCCCAGGTCACCGTGGTCGCCCCGCCCACCCTCGTGCCCATCGGCGTCGAGCGGTGGCCCTGCGAGGTCAGTTACGACCTGGACAAGGTGCTGCCCGCCTCCGACGCCGTCATGATGCTGCGCGTGCAGCGCGAGCGGATGAACGCGGCCTTCTTCCCCACCGAGCGGGAGTACTCCCGCCGCTACGGCCTGAACGGCGACCGGATGGCCCGGATGCCCGGGCACTCCGTCGTGATGCACCCGGGCCCGATGAACCGCGGCATGGAGATCACCGCCGAGGTCGCCGACTCCGACCGCTGCACCGCCGTCGAGCAGGTCGCCAACGGTGTCTCGATCCGCATGGCCGTGCTCTACCTGCTGCTGGGCGGCAACGAGCCCGCCGTCAGCCACGCCCGTACTGAGGAGAACAAGTAACCATGACCAAGATCCTTGTCCGGGGCGCGCGGGTGCTCGGTGGCGCGGCACAGGACGTCCTGATCGACGGCGAGACGGTCGCGGAGGTCGGCACGGGCCTCGACGCCGGTGACGCGACCGTGATCGAGGCGGACGGGCTGGTCCTGCTGCCCGGTCTGGTCGACCTCCACACCCACCTGCGCGAGCCGGGCCGCGAGGACTCCGAGACGGTCCTCACCGGCACGAGGGCGGCGGCGATCGGCGGCTTCACGGCCGTCCACGCCATGGCCAACACCTTCCCCGTCGCCGACACCGCCGGAGTGGTCGAGCAGGTCTGGCGGCTGGGCCGCGAGTCCGGCTACTGCGACGTGCAGCCCATCGGCGCGGTCACCGTCGGCCTGGCGGGCAAGCAGCTCGCCGAGCTGGGCGCCATGCACGACTCGGCGGCCGGCGTGCGGGTCTTCTCCGACGACGGCAAGTGCGTGGACGACGCGGTGATCATGCGCCGCGCGCTGGAGTACGTGAAGGCCTTCGACGGCGTCATCGCCCAGCACGCCCAGGAGCCCCGGCTCACCGAGGGCGCGCAGATGAACGAGGGCGTCGTCTCCGCCGAACTGGGCCTCGGCGGCTGGCCCGCCGTCGCCGAGGAGTCGATCATCGCCCGCGACGTCCTGCTCGCCGCGCACGTCGGCTCGCGGGTGCACATCTGCCACCTCTCCACGGCCGGTTCCGTCGAGCTGGTCCGCTGGGCCAAGTCCAAGGGCTGGAACGTCACCGCCGAGGTCACCCCGCACCACCTGCTTCTCACGGACGAGCTCGTACGGTCGTACAACCCGGTCTACAAGGTGAACCCGCCCCTTCGTACGGAGGCCGACGTGCTGGCCCTGCGCGAGGCCCTCGCCGACGGCACGATCGACTGCGTCGCCACCGACCACGCCCCCCACCCGCACGAGGACAAGGACTGCGAGTGGGCCGCGGCCGCCATGGGCATGGTGGGCCTGGAGACCGCGCTCTCCGTCGTCCAGCAGACGATGGTCGACACCGGGCTGCTCGACTGGGCGGGGGTCGCGGACCGGATGTCGTTCCGCCCGGCCAGGATCGGCCGCCTGGAGGGACACGGCAGGCCCGTCTCGGCAGGCGAGCCCGCCAACCTCACCCTGGTCGATCCGGCTTACCGTGGTGTCGTGGACCCCGCGGGTTTCGCCTCCCGCAGCCGCAACACCCCCTACGAGGGGCGTGAGCTGCCGGGACGCGTGACCCACACCTTCCTGCGGGGCCGCGCCACGGTCGTCGACGGGAATCTGGCGTGACAAGTGTGACTGGTCTGACGGGTACGCATCTTCTGACGGATGCGCCGGGTACGAAGTTGTCTCCGTTCCTTCCACCGAAGCTCACGCTGCCGCTGGCCGCCGAGCAGAAGTCGGCGGAGGTGACCGACTGGGCCGCGAGGATCGGCTGGGTGGTCGGCCTGCTGCTCTTCGTCGTGCTCATCTACTGGCTGATGCGGCAGGGCTGGAAATGGCGCGGCAGCCTCCAGTCCGACGTACCGGACCTGCCCACCGCCCCGGAGACCCCGGGGGAGGCCCGGCTGACCCTGACCGGCCGCTACCACGGCTCCACGACCGCCGGGCAGTGGCTCGACCGGATCGTCGCCCACGGGCTGGGCGCCCGCTCCCGCGTCGAACTGACCCTGACCGACGCGGGACTGGACGTGGTACGCCCCGGCGCCACCGACTTTTTCATCCCGGCCGCGCAGTTGCGGGAGGCGCGGCTCGACAAGGGCATCGCCGGGAAGGTCCTCGCCGAGGGCGGCCTGCTGATCGTCACCTGGCAGCACGGCGACCGGCTGATCGACTCCGGCTTCCGGTCCGACCGGTCGGCCGAGCAGGCGGAATGGGTCGGCGCGATCGCCAACGTCGTCACGAACTTCATGAACCACTCGATTACAACGGAAGGCGCATCATGACCACCTCCCCCCGGGGATCCGCCCGTGACAAGGCGTCTCCCGCCGTGCTCGTCCTGGAGGACGGCCGCAGTTTCCGCGGCCGCGCCTACGGGGCCGTGGGGGAGACGTTCGGCGAGGCGGTGTTCTCCACCGGCATGACCGGCTACCAGGAGACCCTCACCGACCCGTCGTACCACCGGCAGGTGGTCGTGATGACGGCTCCGCACGTCGGCAACACCGGGATCAACGACGAGGACCAGGAGTCCCGCCGCATCTGGGTGTCCGGCTATGTCGTACGGGACCCGGCGCGCGTCCCGTCCAACTGGCGCTCCCGGCGCTCGCTGGACGACGAACTGACCGCGCAGGGCGTGGTCGGCATCAGCGGGATCGACACCCGCGCGCTCACCCGCCACCTGCGCGAGCGCGGTGCGATGCGCGTCGGCATCTTCTCCGGGGACGCGCTCGACAGCGCCTCGGGCGAGGGCGTCGCGGACGGGGCGGCGCTGCTCGCCCGTGTCCTGCGGGCCCCCGAGATGACCGGCGCCGAACTGTCCTCGGAGGTCACGACCGCCGAGCCGTACGTCGTGCCCGCGATCGGCACCAAGCGCTTCACCGTCGCCGCCCTCGACCTCGGCATCAAGGGCATGACCCCGCACCGGCTGGCCGAACGCGGCATAGAGGTCCACGTCCTGCCCGCCACCGCCACCCTGGACGACGTCTACGCGACCGCCCCCGACGGGGTCTTCCTCTCCAACGGCCCCGGCGACCCCGCCACCGCCGACCTCACGGTCGTCAAGGGCGTCCTGGAGCGCGGCACCCCGCTCTTCGGCATCTGCTTCGGCAACCAGCTCCTCGGCCGCGCGCTGGGCTTCGGCACGTACAAGCTCAAGTACGGCCACCGGGGCATCAACCAGCCCGTACAGGACAGGACGACCGGGAAGGTCGAGGTCACCGCGCACAACCACGGCTTCGCCGTCGACGCCCCGCTCGACCGGGTCTCCGAGACCCCCTACGGCCGCGCCGAGGTCAGCCACGTCTGCCTCAACGACAACGTGGTGGAGGGGCTGCGGCTGCTCGACCGGCCGGTGTTCAGCGTCCAGTACCACCCGGAGGCGGCCGCGGGCCCGCACGACGCCGCGTACCTCTTCGACCGCTTCACATCCCTGATGGAGGACCAGCGTGCCTAAGCGCACCGATATCCAGTCCGTCCTGGTCATCGGATCAGGACCGATCGTCATCGGCCAGGCCGCTGAGTTCGACTACTCCGGCACCCAGGCCTGCCGGGTCCTCAAGTCCGAGGGCCTGCGCGTCATCCTGGTCAACTCCAACCCCGCCACGATCATGACGGACCCGGAGATCGCCGACGCCACGTACGTCGAGCCGATCACCCCCGAGTTCGTCGAGAAGATCATCGCCAAGGAGCGCCCCGACGCGCTGCTGCCCACCCTCGGCGGCCAGACGGCGCTCAACACCGCCATCTCCATGCACGAGCAGGGTGTCCTGGAGAAGTACGGGGTCGAGCTGATCGGCGCCAACGTCGAGGCGATCAACAAGGGTGAGGACCGCGAGCTGTTCAAGGGCGTGGTCGAGGCCGTCCGCGCCAAGATCGGCCACGGTGAGTCCGCCCGCTCGGTGATCTGCCACACGATGGACGACATCATCGCCGGCGTGGAGACGCTCGGCGGCTACCCCGTCGTCGTCCGCCCCTCCTTCACCATGGGCGGCGCCGGCTCCGGCTTCGCCCACGACGAGGAGGAGCTGCGCCGGATCGCCGGCCAGGGACTGATGCTCTCGCCGACCACCGAGGTGCTCCTGGAGGAGTCCATCCTTGGCTGGAAGGAGTACGAACTGGAGCTGATGCGCGACAAGAAGGACAACGTCGTCGTCGTCTGTTCCATCGAGAACTTCGACCCGATGGGCGTGCACACCGGTGACTCGATCACCGTCGCGCCCGCGATGACGCTGACCGACCGTGAGTACCAGACCCTGCGGGACGTCGGCATCGCGATCATCCGCGAGGTCGGGGTGGACACCGGCGGCTGCAACATCCAGTTCGCGGTCAACCCCGACGACGGCCGCATCATCGTCATCGAGATGAACCCCCGGGTGTCCCGGTCCTCCGCGCTCGCCTCCAAGGCCACCGGCTTCCCGATCGCCAAGATCGCCGCCCGGCTCGCCGTCGGCTACACGCTGGACGAGATCCCGAACGACATCACCGAGAAGACCCCGGCGTCCTTCGAGCCCACGCTCGACTACGTCGTCGTGAAGGTCCCGCGCTTCGCCTTCGAGAAGTTCCCGCTCGCCGACGCCACGCTCACCACCACCATGAAGTCGGTGGGCGAGGCCATGGCCATCGGCCGTAACTTCACCGAGGCGCTCCAGAAGGCCCTGCGCTCCCTGGAGAAGGCCGGCAGCCAGTTCAGCTTCACCGGGGTACCCGGCGACAAGGACGCGCTGCTGGAGACCTCCAAGATCCCCACCGACGGCCGGATCAACACCGTCATGCAGGCGATCAGGGCCGGGGCCACCCAGGAGGAGGTCTTCGACGCGACGAAGATCGACCCGTGGTTCGTGGACCAGCTGTTCCTGATCAAGGAGTACGCGGACGAACTGGCCGCGGCCGAACGGCTCTTCCCCGAACTGCTCGCCGAGGTCAAGCGGCACGGCTTCTCCGACGCCCAGATCGGCGAGATCCGCGGGCTGCGCGAGGACGTCGTCCGGGAGGTCAGGCACTCACTGGGAGTCCGCCCGGTCTACAAGACGGTCGACACCTGCGCCGCCGAATTCGCCGCGAAGACCCCGTACTTCTACTCCTCGTACGACGAGGAGAACGAGGTCGCGCCCCGCGAGAAGCCCGCCGTGATCATCCTCGGCTCGGGGCCCAACCGGATCGGCCAGGGCATCGAGTTCGACTACTCGTGCGTGCACGCCTCCTTCGCGCTCAGCGACGCCGGCTACGAGACCGTGATGGTCAACTGCAACCCCGAGACCGTCTCCACCGACTACGACACCTCCGACCGGCTCTACTTCGAGCCGCTCACCCTGGAGGACGTACTGGAGATCGTGCACGTCGAGTCGCTCGCCGGGCCGGTCGCGGGCGTCATCGTCCAGCTCGGCGGCCAGACCCCGCTGGGCCTCGCCCAGGCGCTCAAGGACAACGGCGTCCCGATCGTGGGCACACCCCCCGAGGCGATCCACGCCGCCGAGGACCGCGGCGCGTTCGGCCGGGTCCTCGCCGAGGCCGGCCTGCCCGCGCCCAAGCACGGCACCGCCACCACCTTCGCCGGGGCCAAGGCCATCGCCGACGAGATCGGCTACCCCGTGCTCGTCCGCCCGTCGTACGTGCTGGGCGGGCGCGGCATGGAGATCGTGTACGACGAGACGCGCCTCTCCTCGTACATCGCCGAGTCCACCGAGATCAGCCCCACCCGCCCGGTCCTCGTCGACCGCTTCCTCGACGACGCCATCGAGATCGACGTGGACGCGCTCTACGACGGCACCGAGCTGTACCTGGGCGGCGTCATGGAGCACATCGAGGAGGCCGGGATCCACTCCGGCGACTCCGCGTGCGCCCTGCCGCCCATCACACTCGGCGGGTACGACATCAAGCGGCTGCGCACGTCCACGGAGGCCATCGCCAAGGGCGTCGGGGTGCGCGGTCTGATCAACATCCAGTTCGCCCTCGCGGGGGACATCCTGTACGTCCTGGAGGCCAACCCGCGCGCCTCCCGTACGGTCCCCTTCACCTCCAAGGCGACCGCCGTACCGCTCGCCAAGGCGGCCGCCCGCATCTCGCTCGGCGCCACCATCGCGGGACTGCGCGCGGAGGGGCTGCTTCCGGCGCACGGCGACGGCGGCACGCTGCCGCTGGACGGGCCGATCTCCGTCAAGGAGGCCGTGATGCCGTGGTCGCGCTTCCGCGACGTCCACGGACGCGGTGTCGACACCGTCCTCGGCCCGGAGATGCGCTCCACCGGCGAGGTCATGGGCATCGACTCCGCCTTCGGCACGGCGTACGCGAAGTCCCAGGCGGGCGCCTACGGGCCGCTGCCGACCAAGGGCCGCGCCTTCATCTCCGTCGCCAACCGCGACAAGCGCTCGATGATCTTCCCGGCGCGCGAGCTGGTGGCCCACGGCTTCGAGCTGCTCGCCACCTCCGGCACGGCCGAGGTCCTCAAGCGCAACGGCATCAAGGCCAGGGTCGTACGCAAGCAGTTCGAGGGCGAGGGCCCCAACGGCGAGCAGACCATCGTCCAGCTCATCCACGCGGGCGAGGTCGACCTCATCGTCAACACCCCGTACGGCACCGGCGGCCGGCTCGACGGCTACGACATCCGTACGGCCGCCGTGGCGCGCGGGGTCCCCTGCCTGACGACGGTCCAGGCGCTGGCCGCCGCCGTACAGGGCATCGACGCGCTCACCCACGGAGACGTCGGCGTCCGTTCCCTCCAGGAACACGCGCGACACCTGATCGCGGCCCGCGAGGACCAGTAGCCCGCACACGAGGGGGGACACCGGAACCGGTGTCCCCCCTCGTGCATGACCTCTCGCACGACGTCTCGCACGACCTCCTGAGGAAAGCACCCACCCATGTACCGACTCTTCTTCCAGCTGGTCTTCCGCCGGATGGACGCCGAACGCGCCCATCACCTGGCCTTCCGGTGGATCCGCCTCGCGGCCCGCGTCCCCGTCCTGCGCACCTTCGCCGCGGCCCTCCTCGCCCCCCGCCACCCGGAGCTGCGCACCGAGGCCCTCGGCCTGCGGATGCACGGCCCCTTCGGGCTGGCCGCCGGCTTCGACAAGAACGCCGTCGCCGTGGACGGCCTGGCGATGCTCGGCTTCGACCACGTCGAGATCGGGACCGTCACCGGGCAGCCGCAGCCGGGCAACCCGAAGAAGCGGCTCTTCCGGCTCGTCGCCGACCGCGCGCTGATCAACCGCATGGGCTTCAACAACGAGGGCTCCGAGGCCGTGGCCGCCCGCCTCGCCGCCCGGCGCGCGGCCTTCCGTACCACCGTCGGCGTCAACATCGGCAAGACCAAGGTCGTCCCTGAGGGTGAGGCGACCGCGGACTACGTCCTGTCGACGGAGCGGCTGGCCGTCCACGCCGACTACCTCGTGGTCAACGTCAGCTCGCCCAACACCCCCGGACTGCGCAGCCTCCAGGCCGTCGACCAGCTCCGGCCGCTGCTCACCGCCGTACGGGAGGCCGCCGACCGTACGGTCACCGACCGCCGGGTCCCGCTCCTCGTCAAGATCGCCCCCGACCTCGCGGACGAGGACGTCGACGCCGTCGCCGACCTGGCCGTCGAGCTGGGCCTGGACGGCATCATCGCCACGAACACCACCATCGCGCGGGACGGCCTGGGACTCCGCTCGCCCGCCGCCCTGGTCGCGGAGACCGGCGGACTGTCCGGCGCGCCCCTCAAGGACCGCTCGCTGGCCGTCCTGAGCCGGTTGTACGCCCGTGTGGGCGACCGGATCACCCTGGTCGGCGTCGGGGGCGTCGAGGACGCCGAGGACGCCTGGCAGCGGATCCTGGCGGGCGCGACGCTCGTCCAGGGCTACAGCGCGTTCATCTACCGGGGGCCGTTCTGGAGCCGCGCGGTCCACAAGGGGCTCGCGGCGCGGCTGCGCACGAGCCCGTACGCCACCCTCGCCGACGCCGTCGGCGCCGAGACCCGGAAGGTGACCGCATGACCGAAGGTGACCGCACGGCCGCACGACAGGAGCCCGAACAGCAGGAGAGCCCGCTCGGCGACCCCTTCGGCGTCCGGCTGCGCCGGGCCATGGACACCCGCGGCCCGCTCTGCGTCGGCGTCGACCCGCACGGCTCGCTGCTCACGGCCTGGGGCCTGGGCGACGACCTCGCGGGTCTGGAGCGCTTCACCCGGACGACGGTGGAGGCGCTGGCCGACCGGGTCGCCGTACTCAAGCCGCAGTCCGCGTTCTTCGAACGTTTCGGCTCCCGCGGCATCGCCGTACTGGAAAAGGCAGTCGAGGAGGCGCGGGCGGCCGGCGCCCTGGTCCTGATGGACGCCAAACGCGGGGACATCGGCTCGACGATGGAGGCGTACGCGCAGACCTACCTCGACAAGGACTCGCCGCTGTTCTCGGACGCGGTGACCGTCTCGCCGTACCTGGGCTTCGGCTCGCTGCGCCCCGCTCTCGACGCGGCCGCCGTCTCCGGCGCCGGTGTCTTCGTCCTGGCGCTCACCTCCAACCCGGAGGGCGCGGAGGTCCAGCGGGCCACCGCCGCCGACGGCAGGGCGCTGGCGCAGGTCGTGCTCGACCACATCGCCGCCGAGAACCGGGGCGCCCCCGTCCTCGGCTCGGTGGGCGCGGTGGTCGGTGCCACGCTCGGCGACGCGGGGGTGGACCTCGCCGTCAACGGACCGCTGCTCGCCCCCGGCATCGGGGCGCAGGGCGCCACCCCGGCGGACCTCCCGGGCGTCTTCGGCGCGTCGGTCGGGAACGTCGTCCCGAGCGTCAGCCGGGGGGTCCTGCGGCACGGCCCTGACGTCGCGGCCCTGCGCGAGGCGGCCGAGCGCTTCACGGCGGAGGTCAGGACGGCTCTCGCGGCGGCCGGGAAGACCCCCTGACGACCGGACGACGGCTTCGGGGGACCTCACGGGGGCCTTCCGGCGACCGCGCGGGGACCTTCCGGCGACCTCGCCGGGACCTGGCGGAGACGCGACGGGAGCCCTCTTGACCAAAATGTGGGGCAAAATGACCGGAATGTCGCCCCCGATCAATGCTGACCAGGACTTTTCGTCTGTTCTCGCTGACTCCGGCGGCCTTGGCCGCTAGTCTCCGTCGAGAGCCAACGTGCAGTGCGTTGCCCGTTGCTCGCCCTGGTGCGGGGCGATCAGGTCCCGCGCCGGTCCGTATCCGACAGTTCGACATCCGAGGTGACGTAGGCGTGGCTCTTCCGCCCCTTACCCCTGAACAGCGCGCAGCCGCGCTCGAAAAGGCCGCCGCGGCTCGCCGGGAGCGGGCCGAGGTCAAAAATCGACTCAAGCACTCCGGCGCTTCCCTCCATGACGTCATCAAGCAGGGCCAGGAGAACGACGTCATCGGGAAGATGAAGGTCTCCGCCCTCCTTGAGTCCCTGCCCGGCGTGGGCAAGGTCCGCGCCAAGCAGATCATGGAGCGGCTCGGGATCTCCGAGAGCCGCCGCGTGCGCGGTCTTGGCTCCAACCAGATCGCGTCCCTGGAGCGCGAGTTCGGCGGCGCTGCTTCCTGACGTTCCCGGGCACTCCCGGGAACCTGGATAATCGCTGCATGGCAGCAGAGGTACGACCGCGGCTGACCGTGCTCTCCGGCCCCTCCGGGGTAGGCAAGAGCACGGTCGTCGCCCATATGCGCAAGGTCCACCCCGAGGTATGGCTCTCGGTGTCGGCCACCACAAGAAAGCCGCGCCCCGGCGAGCGCCACGGCGTCCAGTACTTCTTCGTCTCGGACGAGGAGTTCGACAAGCTGGTCGCCAACGGCGAACTGCTGGAATGGGCCGAGTTCGCGGGCAACCGCTACGGCACCCCGCGCCGCGCGGTCCTCGACCGCCTGGAGTCGGGCGATCCCGTACTGCTGGAGATCGACCTCCAGGGCGCACGACAGGTCAAGGAGTCGATGCCCGACTCCCAGCTGGTCTTCCTGGCTCCGCCGAGCTGGGACGAGCTGGTGCGCCGGCTCACCGGCCGGGGCACCGAATCCGCGCCTGTCATCGAGCGACGGCTCGCGGCCGCCACGATCGAGCTGGCCGCCGAGTCGGAGTTCGACACGACCCTGGTCAACACGTCCGTCGAGGACGTCGCGCGCGAGCTGCTAGCCTTGATGGCAGTTGCATGATCATTAATGTTGGCATCTTCGGCATCGGCCGGTGTCAACGTTTGTTCTTAGTCCCTTAGCGTTTCCCTGAATTTTCTTCGGAAGGCCAGAGAGTGTCCTCTTCCATTTCCACGCCCGAGGGCATCATCAACCCGCCGATCGACGAGTTGCTTGAGGCCACGGACTCGAAGTACAGCCTCGTGATCTACGCGGCCAAGCGCGCGCGCCAGATCAACGCGTACTACTCGCAGCTCGGCGAGGGCCTGCTGGAGTACGTCGGCCCGCTGGTGGACACCCACGTCCACGAGAAGCCGCTCTCGATCGCGCTGCGCGAGATCAACGCCGGTCTGCTGACCTCCGAGGCCATCGACGGCCCGGCCCAGTAGGCACGTACACCCGCGCTCAGTCACGTACACGCACTTTCACCCAGGCCCGGCAGCGCGACTGCCGGGCCTGTGGTGTGTCATTCCCTGGGAGGAGACACGGTGGACGGCAGGCCGAAGGTTGTTCTGGGAGTCGCGGGCGGGATCGCCGCGTACAAGGCGTGCGAGCTGCTGCGGCGGCTGACCGAGTCGGGCCATGACGTACGGGTCGTGCCGACCGGGGCCGCGCTGCGTTTTGTGGGGGCGGCCACCTGGTCCGCGCTCTCCGGCCACCCGGTCTCCACCGAGGTCTGGGACGACGTGCACGAGGTGCCGCACGTACGCATCGGGCAGAGCGCCGACCTGGTCGTGGTGGCACCGGCCACCGCCGACCTCCTCGCGAAGGCGGCCCACGGCCTCGCCGGCGACCTGCTCACCAACACGCTCCTCACCGCGCGCTGTCCCGTCGTCTTCGCCCCCGCGATGCACACCGAGATGTGGGAACACCCCGCGACCCAGGAGAACGTGGCGACGCTCCGCCGGCGGGGCGCGATCGTCATCGAACCGGCGGTGGGGCGGCTCACCGGCGTCGACACCGGCAAGGGGCGGCTGCCGGACCCGGGCGAGATCTTCGAGGTCTGCCGCCGGGTGCTGGCCCGCGGGGTGACCGCCCCCGACCTGGCGGGACGCCATGTCGTGGTCAGCGCGGGCGGGACGCGCGAGCCGCTGGACCCCGTCCGCTACCTGGGGAACCGCTCGTCGGGGAAGCAGGGATACGCCCTGGCCCGTACGGCGGCGGCCCGTGGCGCGCGCGTGACGCTGATCGAGGCCAACACGGGCATGACCGATCCGGCGGGCGTCGACGTGGTTCATGCGGGGACGGCGGTGCAGCTGCGCGAGGCCGTGCTGAAGGCCGCGGCGGACGCGGACGCGGTGGTGATGGCGGCGGCCGTCGCCGACTTCCGGCCCGCCGCCTACGCGCCGGGGAAGATCAAGAAGAAGGACGGCGAGGAGCCCGCTCCCGTCACGCTGGTCCGCAACCCGGACATCCTCGCCGAGATCGCGGGCGAGCGCGCCCGGCCCGGGCAGGTGGTGGTCGGCTTCGCGGCGGAGACGGACGACGTCCTCGCCAACGGCCGGCGCAAGCTGCTCCGCAAGGGCTGCGACCTGCTGGTCGTCAACGAGGTGGGGGAGCGCAGGACCTTCGGCGCGGAGGAGAACGAAGCGGTGGTCCTCGAGGCCGGCGGGGGCGAGACACCGGTGCCGTACGGCCCCAAAGAAGCGCTCGCGGACGTCGTCTGGGACCTGGTGGTCCCGCGCCTGGGCCCCGCCGGACTCGACCCCGGATCCAGAAACGCATGAATTCTCTGTGGCGGAGTGTCGGACGGCGTTTCGCCGGATCCCGCTCCACCCGCAGCTGAAGACCCCGGAAAACCCCAGCATAAGCGGCATATTGCCGACGGGCGGGGCCCGATCGGCGGATCCGGCGCCACGCCGATGCACACCATGAAACCTTCATGGATCGAGAAACGTGGCCCGGTGTCCGCATCTGACCGATAAAGTGGTCGAGGAGCGTCGCGGGGCGCAGCCCCCCGCCGTTCCGGAACCACCCATGTTTGAGCCAGCAGCCGCTGCAACCTCAGGGAGCGTTGTGTCCCGTCGTCTCTTCACCTCGGAGTCAGTGACCGAAGGTCACCCCGACAAGATCGCTGACCAGATCAGCGACACCATTCTCGACGCGCTCCTGCGGGAGGACCCGACCTCCCGGGTCGCCGTGGAGACCTTGATCACCACAGGCCAGGTCCACGTGGCCGGCGAGGTGACCACCAAGGCGTACGCGCCGATCGCCCAGCTGGTCCGCGACAAGATCCTGGACATCGGTTACGACTCGTCGAAGAAGGGCTTCGACGGCGCCTCCTGCGGCGTGTCGGTGTCCATCGGCGCCCAGTCGCCCGACATCGCGCAGGGTGTCGACACCGCGTACGAGAAGCGTGTCGAGGGGTCCGCCACCGGTGAAGAGGGTGACGAGCTCGACAAGCAGGGCGCGGGCGACCAGGGCCTGATGTTCGGCTACGCGTGCGACGAGACGCCCGAACTGATGCCCCTCCCGATCCACCTGGCGCACCGGCTCTCCCGGCGCCTGTCCGAGGTCCGCAAGAACGGGACCATCCCGTACCTGCGCCCGGACGGCAAGACGCAGGTCACCATCGAGTACGACGGCGACAAGGCCGTCCGTCTCGACACGGTCGTCGTCTCCTCCCAGCACGCCTCGGACATCGACCTGGACTCGCTGCTGGCGCCCGACGTCCGCGAGTTCGTCGTCGAGCACGTCCTGAACCAGCTGGTCGAGGACGGCATCAAGCTCGACACCGAGGGCTACCGCCTGCTCGTCAACCCGACCGGCCGCTTCGAGATCGGCGGCCCGATGGGCGACGCCGGCCTGACCGGCCGCAAGATCATCATCGACACGTACGGCGGCATGGCCCGCCACGGCGGCGGCGCCTTCTCGGGCAAGGACCCGTCGAAGGTCGACCGCTCGGCGGCGTACGCGATGCGCTGGGTCGCGAAGAACGTCGTCGCGGCCGGCCTGGCCTCCCGCTGCGAGGTCCAGGTCGCGTACGCGATCGGCAAGGCCGAGCCGGTCGGCCTCTTCGTGGAGACCTTCGGCACGCACACGGTCGACCCGGAGAAGATCGAGCAGGCCATCGCCCACGTCTTCGACCTCCGCCCGGCCGCGATCATCCGCGACCTGGACCTGCTCCGCCCGATCTACGCCCAGACGGCGGCGTACGGCCACTTCGGCCGCGAGCTCCCCGAATTCACCTGGGAGCGCAAGGACCGCGTGGACGCCCTCCGCGAGGCGGCGGGCCTGTAGTACCCCAGCACCGCACGACGGACCCCGGCCACCTTTCACGGTGACCGGGGTCCGCCGCGTCCTGGCCCGGACGGCCCGCGTTCTGCCCCGACCGGCGGCAGGTCCGCCGGTGTCGGTGGGGTCTGGTAGGTATGGGGCTGTGAGCAGCGACGACAAGCAGCCTGAGGGGTCCGGTGAGGGGGGCGGGCCCGAGCAGCTCGCGTTCATTCGGGAGACCGTGCGGAAGGCCAAGGTGCCGCGGGCGAAGCCGCGGACGTGGCGGGGGGCCGCGCTGGCGGGGGAGTTGCCGGTGGCGCGGGTGGTGGTGAACAAGGGGGTGCTGCACCTCGACCAGTTCTTCGACTACGCGGTGCCCGAGGAGCTGGACCGGGACGCGCAGCCCGGGGTGCGGGTGCGGGTGCGGTTCGGGGCCGGGGCGCGGCAGGTGCGGGGCGGGCGGCGTGAGGGCGGGCGGCTGATCGACGGGTTTGTCGTGGAGCGCCGGGCCGAGTCCGACTACGCCGGGCCGCTGGCCGCGCTGGCCGGGGTGGTGTCGCCCGAGCCCGTGCTCGGCGCGGAGCTGCTGGGGCTCGCACGGGCGGTCGCCGACCGGTACGCGGGGAGCCTGGCGGACGTGTTGCAGCTGGCCGTACCGCCCAGGAACGCGCGCGCGGAGGGCAGGCCGTCGCCCGAGCCGCTGCCGCCGCCCGCCGCGCCGGGGCCGGGGACCTGGGAGCGGTACGGGAAGGGCGCGGCGTTCCTCGACGCGCTCGCCGGGGGCGGGGCGCCGCGTGCCGTGTGGACCGCGCTGCCGGGGCCGCACTGGGCGGACGAGCTGGCGCGGGCCGTGGCGGCCACGCTGGCCTCCGACCGGGGCGCCCTCGTCGTCGTACCGGACGGGCGGGTGGCGGGCCGGGTCTACGAGGCGCTCACGGAACTGCTGGGTGCCGGGCACCACGCGCTGCTGACGGCCGAGGCCGGTCCCGAGAAGCGGTACCGGGAGTGGCTGGCCGTGCGGCGCGGCGCGGTGCGCGCGGTGGTCGGGACCCGTGCGGCGATGTTCGCGCCCGTACGGAACCTGGGCCTGGTGGCCCTCTGGGACGACGGCGACGGCAGCCACAGCGAGCAGCACGCGCCGCAGCCGCACGCGCGTGAGGTCCTGCTGCTGCGCGCCGCCCACGACAAGTGCGGCTTCCTGCTGGGCAGTACGAGCTGCACGGTCGAGGCGGCCCAGCTGGTCGAGACCGGCTGGGCGCTGCCGCTGGCCGCCGATCGCGAGCAGGTACGGACGGCCGCCCCGCTGGTCCGTACCGTCGGCGACGGCGAGCTGGCCAGGGACGAGGCCGCGCGGGTGGCCCGGCTGCCCAGCCTGGCCTGGCAGGCCGTCAGGGAGGGGCTCAAGACAGGCCCGGTGCTGGTGCAGGTCCCCCGGCGCGGCTATGTGCCCCGGCTGGCCTGCGAACGCTGTCGTACGCCCGCCCGCTGCCGGCACTGCGCGGGGCCGCTGGAGGCCCCGGAGCAGCGGGAGTTGCACTGCACGTGGTGCGGAAGGGGCGAGCCGGCCTGGCGCTGCGTGGAGTGCGGCAGTACGCGGCTGCGCGCGCAGATCGTGGGGGCGCGGCGGACGGCGGAGGAGCTGGGACGGGCCTTCCCGGCGGTTCCGGTGCGTACGTCGGGCCGCGACCACGTGCTCGACTCCGTGCCCGGGCGTCCCGCCCTCGTTGTCAGTACGCCGGGGGCCGAGCCGGTCGCGGAGGGCGGCGGGTACGCGGCCGCGCTGCTGCTGGACGGCTGGGCGATGCTCGGGCGGCCCGATCTGCGGGCGGGCGAGGAGGCGTTGCGGCGCTGGATGCAGGCGGCGTCGCTGGTGCGCGGGCAGGGGGAGGGCGGCACGGTCGTGATCGTCGCGGAGCCCACGCAGCGGCCGGTGCAGGCGCTGGTGCGCTGGGACCCGGTGGGGCACGCGCAGCGCGAGCTGGCGGAGCGGGCCGAGCTGGGTTTCCCGCCGGTGTCCCGGATGGCGGCGGTGACGGGGCGGGCGGAGACGGTCGGCGCGTTCCTGGGCTCCGCCGCGCTGCCGCCCGACGTGGAGGTGCTGGGGCCCGTACCCCTGCCGGTGGCGGACCCGGGCCGGCCGCGCAGGCCCGGCGATCCGCCGCCGGGGGAGGTCTGGGAGCGGGCGCTGCTGCGGGTGCCGCCGGGGAGCGGGGCGGCGCTGGCGGGGGCGCTGAAGGCGGCGTTGGCGGGGCGGTTGGCGCGGGGTGGGGCGGAGCCCGTGCGGGTGAGGATCGATCCGCCCGACATCGGCTGAGGTGGGGGCGGGGCGGGCGGTGCGGGCGGTAGGGGGCGTCGCGCGGCCTTCGGTCTCGCTGTGTCCTCAATCGCCGGACGGGCTTGACGGGTTGCCCGGGCGGATGGATATGCGCGGGGAGGGGTGTGACGGGTGCCGGACGGCTTGAAGGGACGCCGGACAGGCGGTGAGGGGCGCCTGACGGGATGGTGGGTGCCAGCCCGGACTGATGGGCGCCGGACGGGCGTTTCCAAGCCCGTCCGGCGATTGAGGACACCCCCTCAGCCGCCCCGAGGGCCCGGGAACGCGGTCGGGCGGGTCTCCTCGCGGAGCGACTGCGTGCTCGCCGTCGGCTGGGGTGGCATCGAGCGTGCCGCCGGGACCGCCGGCAGGGGGCCGGGGACGGCCGGCAGCGCCGGACGGGACGGCGGTGGCGCGGCGGGGTCCTGGGAGGCGGCGTGGTCCGCCTCCGCCGCGCCCGGCTGCGGTGTCGCCCGCCGCGCGCCGTAACGGCGGTGCACCGCCTGCTTGGTGACCCCCAGCGCCGACCCCACCGCGTCCCAGGAGAAACCCAGCGAGCGGTCGAAGTCCACGGCCGCCGTCACCAGGGTCTCGACGCTGTCCCGCAGCTCCTGTGCGAGGCGGACGGTCGGCGCGGGGGCTCTGCCGTAGACGACGAAGCCCGTCGACGGTCCTGAGCGGCGCGGGCGGTAGACGTTCCCCAGCTGGGCGGTGAGGGTGCGCAGCGCGTCCACCTGACGCCTGACCCGCTCGATGTCCCTCACCAGAAGGTGCAGACTTGCACGGGCTTGTGCGTCGTGGGTTGTGTGGTCGGCCATGAACAAGCCTCTCGAACCGGCGTTGAAAAGGATCCGGGCCGCACCGGTGCGGCCCGTGTAGGTCAATCTCCCTTGACAACGCGTAACCCGCCGTTGTGGTCACGCTGCGGGGGCGTATCCGCATATGCGCGGGGCGCGCGCCACGACGTACGCCCCCTCAGGCCCCACCCCCGCCGCCCCATAGACTGGTGCGTCGCTCGCGCCCCGTACCAGCCGGTCACCGCGCGAGCGACCCCCGCACCCGTACCGCACCCGTCCGAGAGGCAGTCAGCCACCGATGAAGCTCGTCTTCGCCGGCACCCCCGAGGTCGCCGTACCCGCCCTGGACGCACTCCTCGCCTCGGGCAGGCACGAGGTCGCCGCCGTCGTGACCCGGCCCGACGCCCCCGCGGGACGCGGGCGCAGGCTGGTCGCCAGCCCGGTCGCCGAACGCGCGGAGGAGGCCGGCATCGAGGTGCTCAAGCCCGCGAAACCCCGCGACGAGGACTTCCTCGCCCGGCTGCGGGAGATCGCCCCCGACTGCTGCCCGGTGGTCGCGTACGGCGCGCTGCTTCCCCGCGTCGCCCTCGCCATCCCCGCCCACGGCTGGGTGAACCTGCACTTCTCGCTGCTGCCCGCCTGGCGCGGCGCCGCGCCCGTACAGCACGCGGTCATGGCCGGTGACGAGATGACCGGCGCGGCCACCTTCCAGATCGAGGAGGGGCTGGACTCGGGGCCGGTCTACGGTGTGATCACCGAGGCGGTACGGCCCACCGACACCAGCGGCGATCTGCTGACCCGGCTCGCCTTCGCGGGCTCGGGACTGCTGGCCGCGACCATGGACGGCATCGAGGACGGCACCCTCAAGCCCCGCCCGCAGCCCGCCGAGGGCATCACGCTCGCCCCGAAGCTGACCGTCGAGGACGCGCGCGTCGACTGGGGGGCGCCCGCGCTGCGCGTCGACCGGGTCGTCCGCGCCTGCACCCCCGCCCCCGGCGCCTGGACGGTCTTCCGCGGCGAGCGGCTCAAGCTGATTCAGCTGGGGCTGTTCCCGGGCCGTACGGAACTGGCCCCCGGCGAGCTGGCCGTGGGCAAGAACACCGTGCACGCGGGGACCGGTTCGCACGACATCGAGCTGCTCTGGGTCCAGCCGCAGGGCAAGAAGCCGATGCGCGCCGCCGACTGGGCCCGCGGGGTACGGATCGCCCCGGGCGAACGGCTGGGCGCCGCCGACGTAGGCTGAGAGGGATCGACTCTTTCTCACCGCGGAGCACCTTTGAACGAGCAGGCCCGTCGCCGTCCCGCCACCCCGTACCGCCGCCCCAAGAAGGATCCCGTGCGGATGCTCGCCTTCGAGGCGCTGCGGGCGGTGGACGAACGGGACGCTTACGCGAACCTCGTTCTTCCGCCCCTCCTTAAGAAGGCCAGGGAGAACAAGGAGTTCGAGACCCGCGACGCGGCCCTCGCCACCGAGCTGGTGTACGGGACGCTGCGCCGCCAGGGCACGTACGACGCGATCATCTCCGCGTGCATCGACCGGCCGCTGCGCGAGGTCGACCCGCCCGTGCTGGACGTGCTGGCCCTCGGCGCCCACCAGCTCCTCGGCACCCGCATCCCCACGCACGCCGCCGTCTCCGCCAGTGTCGAGCTGGCCCGGGTGGTGCTCGGCGACGGCCGCGCGCGGTTCGTCAACGCCGTCCTACGGAAGATCTCGCAGCACGACCTGGACTCCTGGCTCCAGCAGGTCGCCCCGTCGTACGACCAGGACCCCGAGGACCATCTCGCGGTGGTCCACTCGCACCCGCGCTGGGTGGTCTCCGCGCTGTGGGACGCGCTGGGCGGCGGCCGCGCCGGCATCGAGGACCTGCTCGAAGCGGACAACGAACGCCCCGAGGTGACGCTCGTCGCCCGCCCCGGCCGCTCCACCACCGCCGAACTGCTCGAAGCGGTCGGCGAGGACTCCGCGCTGCCGGGGCGCTGGTCGCCCTACGCGGTACGGCTGGCCGAGGGCGGCGAGCCCGGTGCGCTGGACGCCGTACGGGACGGCCGGGCCGGGGTCCAGGACGAGGGCAGCCAGCTGGTCGCGGCGGCCGTGGCCAACGCCCCGCTCGACGGCCAGGACGCGCGCTGGCTCGACGGCTGCGCGGGCCCCGGCGGGAAGGCGGCCCTGATGGCCGCCCTCGCCGCCGAACGCGGTGCCTTCCTGGTGGCCGCCGAGAAACTGCCCCACCGCGCGCGCCTCGTGGCCCGCGCGCTCGCCGGGAACCCGGGCCCGTACCAGGTGATCACCGCCGACGGCACCCGCCCGCCGTGGGTCCCCGGTTCCTTCGACCGGGTGCTGGTCGACGTCCCGTGCTCGGGCCTCGGCGCCCTGCGCCGCCGCCCCGAGTCGCGCTGGCGGCGCCGCCCGGAGGACCTGGAGGGCTTCGCCCCGCTCCAGCGCGGCCTGCTGCGCGAGGCGCTGGGCGCCGTACGGATCGGTGGGATCGTCGGGTACGCGACGTGCTCGCCGCACCTCGCCGAGACCCGGATCGTGGTCGAGGACGTCCTCGGCGGACGCGGCGGGCCGGCCGTCGCCGCGGAATGGGTCGACGCCCGGCCGCTGATGCCGGGTGTGCCCGCGCTGGGGGACGGCCCCGACGTCCAGCTCTGGCCGCATCTGCACGGCACGGACGCGATGTACCTGGCCCTGCTGCGCCGTACCGCGTGAGCCGTGGGCGCGTACGGCGTGACCGGTCGGCTCGCGGGGCGTGACCGCCGCTGACGCGGCGGTGTCCTCAATCGCCGGACGGGCTTGATCTGCCCCCGACGCCGGACGAGCGGATCAGGCCGGTCCGGCGTTCCGGAACGCCCACCCGTGGGCGCGGACCGCGCGCCCCTTCGGCGCCCACCGCGTCACCCGTCCGCGCGATACGCGAGGATTGCGCGGAGTGTGACTGTCCGTGGCGGACATCGGGTCGACCCGGGGTCCCCCGGACGGTCGGGAAGCGGCCCGGAGCATGGCAGGCTTGGCACATGGCTCAGATCAACCCCAGCATCCTGTCCGCCGACTTCTCGCGTCTCGCCGAGGAGGCGAAGGCGGTCGAAGGCGCCGACTGGCTCCATGTCGACGTCATGGACAACCACTTCGTACCGAACCTGACCCTCGGCGTGCCGGTGGTCGAGGCGCTCGGACGGGCGACGGACACCCCGCTGGACTGCCACCTGATGATCGCGGACCCGGACCGCTGGGCCCCGCAGTACGTCGAGGCGGGGGCGGGCTCGGTGACCTTCCACGTGGAGGCCGCCGCCGCGCCCGTACGGCTGGCCCGTGAGATCCGGGCCAAGGGGGCCAGGGCGTCCATGGCGCTGAAGCCGGCGACGCCGATCGAGCCGTACGAAGACCTCCTCCCCGAACTCGACATGCTGCTGATCATGACGGTCGAGCCGGGCTTCGGAGGCCAGGCCTTCCTGGACATCATGCTGCCGAAGATCCGCCGTGCCAGGCAGCTGATCTCCAAGCACGGCCTGGAGCTGTGGCTCCAGGTCGACGGCGGGGTCTCCGCCACCACCATCGAGCGCTGCGCCGAGGCGGGAGCGGACGTCTTCGTCGCCGGTTCGGCGGTGTACGGGACGGACGATCCGGCCGCCGCCGTACGGATGCTGCGCAACCAGGCGAACGAGGCGACCGCCGCCGCGTCGTGGGCGTGCGCGCACTGAGCCGGCGCGCGCCCGGTGAACGGTCGTGCGCCCGCGCTGATCGGGTGTGCGCACCGAATCGACCACTGAGCCACACGTAAGTGAACGGGGCCCAACAGGCCTGATCAAGAACGGCTGGATCTGACAGGATGAAGAGCGGATCCGGAGTGCGAAGAGCCCAGAGTGTGAAGAGCAGTGAGGAGATCGCGGTGTCTGGTATGTCGGCGGGTCGGCCGGCCCTGCGGATGGGACCCGCGGAGCTGGTGCAGGCGGCGGCCATGGCACGCCGTTTCTACCTCGAGGGCAAGTCCAAGATCCAGATCGCGGAGGAGTTCGGCGTCAGCCGCTTCAAGGTGGCCCGGGTCCTGGAGACGGCTCTGGAGCGCGATCTCGTACGGATCGAGATCCGTGTACCCGCCGAGCTGGACGCGGAGCGCTCCGACGCCCTGCGGGCCCGCTACGGCCTGCGGCACGCCGTGGTCGTGGAATCCCCCGCGGAGGCCGCCGACGAGTCGCCCGACCCGGAGAACCTCGGCGAGGTGGCCGCCGACCTGCTCGGCGAACTGGTCGCGGAGGGCGATGTGCTCGGGCTGGCCTGGGGCCGCTCGACGATCCACATGGCCGCCGCGCTCGACCGGCTGCCGCCCTGCACGGTCGTCCAGCTCACCGGGGTGTACGACGCGGGCACGGCCGAGCGCGGCTCGGTCGAGGCCGTACGGCGCGCCGCCCAGGTCTCCGGCGGCGAGGCCCACCCCATCTACGCGCCCATGCTGCTCCCCGACCCGGCGACGGCCGCCGCGCTGCGCAGCCAGCCGGGCATCGCACGCGCCTTCGAGTACTTCGACAAGGTGACGGTCGCGGCCGTGTCCATCGGCTCGTGGGAGGCCGGGATCTCCACGGTCCACGACATGCTGAGCGACGAGGAGCGGTCCCACTACGCCTCGCTCGGCGTCGCCGCCGAGATGTCCGCGCACCTCTTCGACGCGGAGGGCCGCCGGGTCGGCCGTGACCTGGGGGAGCGGTGCATCACGGTCGAGGCCGACCGGCTGCGCCGTATCCCGGAGGTCGTGGCGATCGCGGGCGGGCTGCGCAAGGCCGAGGCGATCGGGGCGGTGCTGCGCTCCGGGCTGGTCACCAGCCTGGTCACGGACACGGCGGCGGCGGACTTCCTGCTGACGGAGTTCACGCCGGCGCCGCGCCCCGCGCTGGAGCGGTCGGACCCGGACGGCGACTGAGGCGGTCGCCGGGATTTCCGGGTCTTCCCCGTCACGTGGTCCCGACGGACGTGGACCCGACGGACGTAGACCCGAGGGAGGTGGTCCCGACGCGCGGACGTGGACCCGACGGACGCACGCGGTCGCGACCGGACGAACGTCCAAGATCGCTGCCCGGTGTCCGGAGGAAGCCACAGAACCGGGTCCCGGTGTTCGCCCCGGGACCGGGTGATCGGCGATGATGACACAGGAGCCGCCGCCCCGGTCCGCTTCGGCCCGGTGCTGACTCCCCGCCCACCCCTTCCGTAGAACTCCAGGTGACAGGGTCAGCATGCGTTTCCTCAACGGCCAGACACCGTCCTACGACCTGACGTACGACGATGTGTTCATGGTCCCCGGCCGGTCGGCCGTCGCCTCCCGTCAGGACGTCGACCTCTCCGCCCCCGACGGCACCGGCACCACCATCCCGCTCGTCGTGGCGAACATGACCGCGATCGCGGGCCGCCGGATGGCCGAGACGGTCGCCCGGCGCGGCGGGCTCGTCGTCATCCCCCAGGACATCCCCATCGAGGTCGTCGCCGACGTCGTCGCCTGGGTCAAGACACGGCACCTCGTACTGGACACCCCGATCGTGCTTTCGCCCTCCCAGACCGTCGGCGACGCGCTGTCCCTGCTGCCCAAGCGGGCCCACGGCGCGGGGGTGGTGGTCGACGCCGACCGCCGTCCCGTCGGGATCGTCACCGAGCACGACCTCACCGGTGTGGACCGCTTCACCCAGCTCTCCGAGGTCATGTCCAAGGACGTGCTGGCGATCGCCGCGGACAGGGACCCGCATGAGGCGTTCAACGCCCTCGACGGCGCCAACCGCAAGCTCGCCCCGGCCGTGGACGCGGACGGGCGGCTCGCCGGGATCCTCACCCGCAAGGGCGCCCTGCGCGCCACCCTCTACACCCCCGCCGTCGACGGCGGGGGCCGGCTGCGGATCGCCGCCGCCGTCGGGATCAACGGTGACGTGGCGGGCAAGGCCCGGCAGTTGCTCGACGCCGGGATCGACACGCTGGTGGTCGACACCGCGCACGGTCACCAGGAGTCGATGCTCGCCGCGGTCAAGGCCGTCCGCGCGCTCCGCCCCGACGTGCCGGTCGTCGCGGGCAACGTCGTCTCCGCCGAGGGGGTACGGGATCTGATCGAGGCGGGCGCGGACATCGTCAAGGTCGGGGTCGGCCCCGGCGCCATGTGCACCACGCGCATGATGACCGGCGTGGGCAGGCCGCAGTTCTCGGCCGTCCTGGAGTGCGCCGCCGAGGCCAGGCGGCACGGCAAGCACGTGTGGGCCGACGGTGGCGTACGGCACCCGCGCGACGTCGCCATGGCGCTCGCCGCCGGTGCGTCGAACGTGATGATCGGCTCGTGGTTCGCGGGGACGTACGAGTCGCCGGGCGACCTCCAGGAGGCGTCCGACGGGCGGCTGTACAAGGAGTCCTTCGGGATGGCGTCCGCCCGCGCCGTACGCAACCGTACGAGCGAGGAGTCGGCGTACGACCGGGCGCGCAAGGCGGTGTTCGAGGAGGGCATCTCGACCTCCCGGATGTTCCTCGACCCGGCCAGGCCGGGTGTCGAGGACCTGATCGACTCGATCGTCGCGGGCGTGCGCTCGGCGTGCACCTACGCGGGGGCGGGCTCCCTGGCGGAGTTCACGGACAAGGCCGTCGTCGGGGTCCAGAGCGCCGCCGGATACGCCGAGGGCAAGCCGCTGCACGCCAGTTGGGGCTGAGCCGGCCCGAGGTGAAGGGGCGCGTTCAGCCCGCCTCCCAGGTCCCGGTCGGGGGTCCGTGTCCGACGTCCGGAAAAATATCTGAAGTTCGTGGACATGGATGTGTGAGGACCGGGTAAGCGCCTCCCCGCACTGTCCACGGAGCAAGGGAGGCCGATGTGTCCACGGCGAACACGGTGCCGGCGACGAGCATCCGCTACGGGACCCGGCACGACGCCGCGTCCACGGAGCACGCCCTTCCGTATCTGGAGCGCCCGGCGGACGTGGCACCCAAGGACGCACGGGAGATCTCGAAGCTCTTCTTCGCCCGGCTCACGGAGCTGGAAGAGGGCACGCACGAGTACCAGTACGCGCGCAACACCCTGATCGAGCTGAACCTTTCACTGGTGCGGTACGCGGCGGGCCGGTTCCGTAACCGCGCGGACCAGATGGAGGACATCGTCCAGGTCGGCACCATCGGCCTGATCAAGGCGATCGACCGCTTCGAGCTCACCCGCGAGGTGGAGTTCGCGACCTTCGCCGTCCCGTACATCGTCGGCGAGATCAAGCGGTTCTTCCGGGACACCAGTTGGGCGGTGCATGTGCCGCGCCGGCTCCAGGAGCTGCGCATAGACCTCGCCCGGGCGACGGACGACCTGTCGCAGCGGCTGGACCGCGGGCCCACGACGGCCGAGCTGGCCGAACACCTCGGGCTGGACGAGGACGAGGTCATCGAGGGCGTCGTCGCCGGCAACGGCTACACGGCCGGGTCGATCGACATCCCCTCCGACGACTCCTCGGACTCCTCGGCCCCGCTCTCCGACCGCCTCGGCGCCCCCGACGCGGGCCTGGAGACGGCGGAGAACGTCCAGGCGCTCAAGCCGCTCATCCAGGAGCTGGACGACCGGGAGCGGCAGATCCTCCAGATGCGCTTCGGCGACGAGATGACACAGGCGGAGATCGGCGCCGAACTGGGCGTCACCCAGATGCACGTGTCCCGGCTGCTGTCCCGGATCACCGGGCGGCTGCGGGACGGACTGCTCGTGGTGGAGTAGACGGCGGCCGTCGCATCGGACCGGTCCTGCCGGGTCTTACGGAGGAGGGGCACCCCACACGTGTGGGGTGCCCCTCCTCCGTCGTATGGGGCAGAGGGGCAGGTGGGAGGGAGCCGGGGCGATTCCGTCAAAGCGCCGACCGGGAACGGAGGCAGCGTTAGCATCGCCGGGGGGAACGGGAAACGGAGACCTCACGAAACGCGGTCGGCCGGCGTCTTCCTCACGGGGACAGTACGAAGGTGTGGGGGGTGGGGTGTGCGGCGGTCTGTCGTTTTTGTTCATGGGACGGGTGTCCGGCTCGACGACTACAACAAGACGTTCGCGACCGTACGGTCCGAACTGACCGGTCTTCGCGAGGGGCTTGAGGTGCGGGGCTGCTTCTGGGGTCGCGAGGAGGGGGCGGAGCTGGCCCTCGGCGGGGTCTCGATCCCCGGCTACCGGAAGGCCGGCGGCGGCCGGCAGGACGACGAGGACGTGGCCGTCTGGGGCGTGCTCTACCGCGACCCCGGATACGAACTGCGGTTACTGGGCCTGCGCCCCGCCGTGGTCTCCGGACTGGGACGCGGGCAGAGCCCGGCGCAGAAGCTCCTCGCGGACCTGACGCGCTACACACCGTCCCCCGAGGTGCGGGCCGCGTTCGCGGGCGACGGCCTGGACGTCTTCCTCGACACGGCGTTACGTACCGTCGCCGCGTCCCCCGAGCTGCGCGACGCCTCCGTCACGGCGGACGAGGGCGGCTACGAACACCGGCACGCGTTCGCGCGCGCGGTGGTGGCCACCGCCCTGGCCGCGTCGGTGGACGAGGGCGCGGACGCCGTGGACGGTTCCCGGCGGGACGTTCTGCTCTCGCTGCTCGGCGCGGACCTGCACACGCAGGGCCGTACGCTCTCCGGAACCGTGGCCAAGGCCGCCGCGACCCCCGCCCTGCGGGCTCTGACCCGGTACGCGGGCCGGCGCCGGGGGAGCCACAGCGACACGATGGTCGTGCCCGGCGTCGGCGACATCCTGCGCTACCAGGCGCGGGGGGAATCCCTGCGCCGGCTGATCAGGCGCACGATCGAGCACGCGCCCGGCGATCACATCACCGTCGTCGCGCACAGCCTGGGCGGGGTGGCCTGTGTGGACCTGCTGGTCCAGGAGAAGGCGGAGCGGGTCGACCAGCTGATCACGGTCGGCTCCCAGGCGCCGTTCTTCTACGAGACCGGCGCCCTCGTCTCGCTCGAACACCCGCAGACACTCCCTGACCACTTCCCCCGGCGCTGGTTGAACCTGTACGACCGGCGCGACCTGCTCTCGTTCGCCGCCGCCGGGGTCTTCCCGCGGCACGCCTACGACCAGGAAGTCGACAACCGGCAGCCCTTCCCGTTCGCGCACAGTGCCTACTGGTCCAACTCCAAGGTCTGGGGCGCGATCGGTGCGTGGATGGGCTGAACATCACATGCGCATGGACGGGCTGAACGGCGTGGATCCCGCGCGCATCCATGCCGTGGCCGTGGGCTTGGAGGCGTACCCCCGCCACCCGGGCTGGAGTCTGCCGGGCGCCTCCGCCGACGCCCTGCGCTTCGCGCGGTGGCTGCGGAAGGGCGGCGTGCCCGGCGGGAACATCGAGCTGCTGCTGGCGCCGCTGGCGGACAGCGTGCCGGAACTGGACGCACAGGCCCACGCGGCCGACGTCACGTGGCAGGAGGTCGGGTCGCGCGACCAGCTCATGGACGCCTTCACCGGGGGGCTCGACGGGCGGGCGGGCGACGTGCTGTACGTCTTCTGGGGCAGCCACGGGGTCCTCGACCACGGCGACCGGCGCCTGCTGCTGTGCCCCGACGCCTCGCTGAACGACAAACGCTGCATCGACGCGACCGACCTGCGCGAGCACCTCGCCCGCGCCGACCTGTCCGGTTTCTCCCGGCAGGTCTTCTTTTTCGACGCCTGCGCCACCTTCCTGGAGCATCTGCACCAACCGGCGGGGCCCGCGGTCGCCCGCTTCCCCCGCGCTCCCCGGCGGGAGCAGGAGCAGTTCGTCCTGCACGCGGCCGGGCGGGGCCAGGTCGCCGAGAACGACGCGGAACGCCGCAGCGGGGTCTTCTCCCGGGTCGTGAACGACTGGCTGGAGGGGCATGCCGTCGACCTGCGGCCCGACCTGACCCGGCTGGTCACACACGTCAAGGGACGGTTCGAGGATCTGCACACGAAGGGGGGCCCGCTCCAGACGCCCACCAGCCTGCACATCAGGACCCTGGACGGCTCCGAGGAGATGCTGAGGTCTCCGGCGCCCCGCCGTGCGGTGGCGCCCGGCAGCCGGGACCGGGTGGCCCTCGCCCTGCGCAACGCGCTCACGGACGCGGAGCACCGCCGCCGGTGTGTCGACCACGTGGTGGCGGGCTGCGGGGTCCCCGGGCTCCTGCCCCAGGACAGCGACGAGACGTTCGCCGAGATCCTGCTCTCCGTGCCCCGGGCGATGGCCGCGCTGACCGAAGTGGTGTTCCCGAAGGACCGTGAAGCGGCCGACCTGTTCCTGTCCCTGGCCCGTTCGCAGGGAGCGCCCGGACTGCTGTCACCGGGGGAGCACGGTTTCCTGAGCGCGCTGGCCGACGGGGCGGCCCCGCTGCCCCCGGTCTCGGTGACGGCCGCCGCCGTACGGGTGGCCACGCCGATGGGGGGAGCGTGGCTGCCTCCTACGGAGGGCGAGCCGTACGAGGCGTGCCCCGCCGGGCAGTTCATGGCGGCCGTGCACCACCTCGAAGAGCGCCTGGGCGGGCTGAGCGTCCAGCACGGCGGGACACCGCTGGTCCCCGCTGTCGTGCGCTTCACCGAGCACGTGGCGGCCGCCGCGACGCCCGCGCTGCGCGCGGGACTTCGGGAGTGGGGGGACCGGGTGGCCGAGCGGCTCGGGGTGCGCGCGGGCGGCCTCGACGAGCGGCGCGCCGACGCCGACGCGTGGGCCGCCGCTCTCGACGGCTCCGCGCGTCCGCCGCGCGTTCTCGTACAACTGGATGCCGACACCGCGTTCGCCGGGGTCGGCGGTCTCTCCGGTGTCGGCGGTGCCTCCGGTGTCGCCGGCTCCGCCGTGCGGGCCGGCGACCGCCCCGGCGCCGGCAACCCGGATCTCTACACCTGCGCGATATGGGTCGACACGGGCACCGGCGAACTGGTCAGGTCCGCCGACGAGCACAGCGCCCCGCTGACACCGAGTCAGGTGGTCGGCCGCATCGAGCGGGCGATCCACGAACTGCACCCGCTGGTGGGAGGTGAGCCGATGGTGGAGGTCCTGCTGCAACCCGACGCCCTGCACCTGCCCGTCGAGACCTGGGACGGCGCGGACCCGGGCGACCCCGTGCCGAACGTGCTCGGCGTCGAACGGGCGACCGTGGTGCGCTCCGCGCCGCTGGCCTCCCCCGACGGCGAGAAGCGGCGCCGCGACCAGCTGCGGCACCGGTGGGCCGGCCGCGCGGGCGGCAAGGTGGTCTACCTGGACGACCGGCACGCGGAGGGCCGTGCCGCGTACGGGGCGCTGAAAACGGACAGTGAGGCGTCGCGGGTGGTGGTCCGCGCGGGGATGAAGGCCCGTGGGGACCTGGTCCAGCTGGCCCTCTACCTGGGCTACCCGGTGGTCCTGTGGGACCAGCGCGCGACGGACGCCGTACCGCCTCCGCACTTCGACCCGCTGGCACCGGAGGACCCGGTGGACCGGCTGCCGGGCCGCGTCAGGGACTACCGGGCGAGGGTGTGCGGGGACCCGGAGGCCCATCCCGTACGACCGGGCCTGCTGTTCGAGGACGAGGACCGCCCCCTGCCGCCCGTGCTGTCGCTCACCGAACTGTCCGAACCTCAAGAAGCGAGTTCCTGATGACGTACGAGCCCGAGGTGTCCGGCGTGCCAGAGGTGTCCGGCACGTCCGTCCCCGAGCCCGGCGGACCCGTCGGTTCCGGCGAGCACGCCGCCTGGCGGCTCTTCCGTGGCGACGGGACCTGCCGTACGACACCCCTCCCGGCCGCCCCGCCCTGGCGCCGCTTCTCGGACGCGGAGCCCGCCGGCGAGGACGACGACGCGCCCCGGTATGTGATCGGCGCGGCCGAGACCGACGTCATCAACGCCGCGCTGCACCTGAGGCGCCCCCTGCTGGTCACCGGGCATCCGGGCACCGGGAAGTCGTCGCTGGCCGCCGCCATCGCCCATGAACTGGACCTGGGACCGGTGCTGCACTGGCCCGTCAACAGCCGCTCCACGCTCCAGGACGCCCTGTACCGGTACGACGCCATCGGCCGGCTCCAGGAGACCAACCTGCACAGGGACTCCCCGGGGGACGCCCCCGACATCGGGACCTTCGTCCGCCTCGGCCCCGTCGGCACCGCGCTCGTCCCGGCGGAACGCCCGAGGCTCCTCCTGGTCGACGAACTCGACAAGGGCGACATCGACCTGCCGAACGATCTGCTGACCGTGTTCGAGGACGGCACGTTCGAGATCCCCGAACTGTCCCGGCTGCCCGAGGACCAGAGCGAGGTGAACGTGCTGACGGCGGATCCGCGCCGGCGGTCCCTGGTGACGCGGGGCATGGTCCGCTGCACGGAGTTCCCCGTCGTGGTCATCACCAGCAACGGCGAGCGGGACTTCCCCCCGGCGTTCCGCCGCCGCTGCCTGCCCCTGCACCTCGGGGACCCGGACGAGACACGGCTCCGCGCGATCATCTCCAGCCATCTCGGACCCCAGGCCCTGGCCGGGGCGGAAGACCTGGTCACCGCGTTCCTGAACCAGCGGGCCGTGGGCGAACTGGCCACCGACCAGCTCCTCAACGCGGTGTTCCTGCGCGGCGGCGGAGCCCGGCTGGACGCCGACGGGCTGCTCAAGACCCTGCTCCACCGGCTCAACTCGGGCGGCTGACCGATGTTCCGGACGGCGCGCGCGATCCTCGCGGAGGCGGGGATCCCCTGGGAGCGGGAGGACGAGGAGTTCTTCCTCGACGCCCTCTGGCTGGCCGGCGTGGTCCCGCGCGGGGTCGCGGCGCCGCTCCTCGCGACCGCCTCCCGGGACCTCACGCATCCTCCCGCCCCCGCCGCCGGGGGACCGGGCGTCCCGCCACCGGCGGACGAGGAGGCCGACCCCGAGGATCTGCTCGCCGACGCGGCCGGGGCACCGCCCGCCGTCCCACCCGAACCGCCCCGCATCCCCGGGGCGGTGGGCGCCCCTTCCGGCGCGGGGGCGCCGGGCCCGGCGCTGTGGATGCCGGGCGCGAAGGCGCTGGACCAGGAGCTTGCGCTCGGCAGGGCCCTGAGGCCGCTCAAGCGGCGCCGGCCGGGGCGCCGGCCGACCGAACTCGACGAGGCGGCCACGGCGGCGGCCCAGGCGGACACGGACACCCCTCAGTTGGTGCTGCGGGCCAGGCCGGAACGGTGGCTGCGACTGGCCCTGGTCATCGACGGCGGCCTGTCCATGGCCCTGTGGGAACGCCACTGCGCCGAACTGCAAGCCGTCCTTGAACGCAGCGGCGCGTTCCGCCAGGTGGACGTCCATCAGATCCGTTACGGCCCCGGCGATCCCGACGTACGACTGGGCCGGCCGTGGTCGTCGGCCGCCGCGACGCGCCCCGGGCGTTCGGTGGCGGACCTCTCGGCCCGGACGATGATCCTGGTGGTCACGGACGGGGCGGGTTCCGCGTGGCGGGACGGGCGGATGGCGGCGGTTCTCGGGCGGTGGGCCAAGGCGGGGCCGACGGCCGTGATCCACACGCTGCCGCGCCGCCTCTGGGCGGGCACCGGTGTCCAGGCGGACACCTGGCACGTCACTGCGCCCCGGCCCGGCGCGCCGAACCGGGCTTGGCAGGTCGCGCACCCCGTCCTGCCCCCGGACGTCTTCCCCGCCCCCGAGCTGCCGGTTCCCGTCCTGGAACTGAACGCCCCGGACCTGGCGGCCTGGGCCGCCGCGACCACCGCCACCGGCGGCCCCGTCCCGCTGCGCCTGTGGATGCCGCACGAAGCGGCGGGTGGGGCGGTGCGCTCCGGCCCGGTCTCCGCCGAGGACTTCGGCCGCGCCGCGTCACCCGGCGCGGTGCGCCTGGCTGCCCACCTCGCGGCCATGGCGCCGGTGAGCGTGCCGGTCATGCAACTGGTCCACTCCTGCCTGGACGGGGGGAGGGGGCTGGCGCCGCTGGCGGAGGTGCTGCTCGGGGGGTTGCTCCAGCCGGTGCCGCCGCTGGGAGGGCTGTGGGAGGGCGGTCGCCACCGCTTCTTCGACTTCACGGCGGAAGCGAAGGACCTGCTGTTGGACGCGGTACCCACGTCGGACCTCATCGACGTGAGCGACCGGGTGGGGGAGCGGATCGAGGCGCTGGTCGGACGGTCCTCGGACTTTCCGGCGTGGCTGGTGCCGCCGGCTCCGGAGGGGGCGGACGAGGACGGCACGTCGCGACCGTTCGCGCGGCTGGGGCCGACGCTTCAGCGGCGGTTCGGGCTGGTGCCGGAGGTGGTCGTGGGATCCGCTGTGGCGGTGCGGCCGGCGGAGGAGTGGTACGCGGCGATTCCGGGGGGCACGTTGAGCACGTCTTTGGGGGTGTTGCTCGGCGCCGCGGGCCGCTCCACCGTGGACTACGCGCGGGAGAGCGCGGTGCCCGAGGCGCTGCTTGCCGAGTATCTGGATGGCACCACGGTGCCTCCTTGGTCCTTTGTCGACGCGCTGCTGCGACAACCGGCGGCGCCGCGACATCCGCCGGCCGGAGTCAGGGACGCGGTGCGTGACCAGTATCTCGGCCGCGTGTTGGCCACCGCTCCCGAGGCGGTCCGTGACGCTTTCGCGGAGATGCAGCACACGATGCGCCTGTCGGAGATTCCCCGTGATGCCGAGCTGCTCCTACTCAGGTTGCTCGCCTATCTGGTCGCGCCGCCATGGGACAACCCGTACACCGGAACACCGCTGTTCCAAGCCGAAATGCTCTCCCGCCACCTGAACCAGTACGGGATCGTGGTGGCGAGGGAGGAAAGCCGGGGCAAGTCCGTCCTGAGCCGCGAAGACATGATCTGGCCTACGGACGGATATTCCATCCCCATCGGAATTGAGGCGTCCCGCCCCTGGGCGGACGTCATGGACGGGTGGGCCGTCAGCGAGATGGGCGTGTCGGATCCCGTGTCGTTCCTGATCGTCGTGGACGACAGCAACGACCCGGACGGTCCGACTCCGCTGCGCGAGTGCGCCATGCTGTTGCGCGGCGCTTCCGGAGCCGTGGTCGCATTGCGCCACCACGCGTGGCGGGGCATGCGGGAAACGGTGGCGCCTCCTTCCGTCGCCGTCTCGCCGCCCCCGTCGCCAGAGGCCGGTGTGGTGACACGCCCGCGTGTGTCCTCCGACGCCAGGACGGCGTTTTTCACGGCCCTGTCCCTGCTGCACAACCAGGCCGGTTCCCCCACCCATGCCTCACTGAGCAGCCGGGTCAGCGCCATGTCCGGCTCCGTGTCCCTGGCGAAGTCGACGGTCGGTGCGTGGCTGCGGGGAGAGACCGTCCCGTCGTCGGGCTCCGTTTTCGCCCTTCTTGTCACCTATCTGCGGCAGTTGGCGCGCGAGCGCGGTCATCGGCCGCGCACGATCGCGGAGTTCGAGACGATGCGCGCCGCCGCCGTCCGGAACCAGGTCACGTCGAACCAGTTCGAGCACGGGGTGTGCGTGGCCGTGAGCATCGTCGGCTACGCGGATATGAGCGGGCGCGGCCAGAACGCGGAGCGGGAGATCGTGCGTGAACTCGTCTTCCACGCTGCGGCGGCTACGGAGGTTCCGTACTACGAGAGTCACGACTTGGGGGACGGCTTTCTCTTCGTCCTTCCCGGTCGCCTGGACGAGCCCGCAGTCGTCTCCGCGTTCCTCGACGATCTCTCGGCGGGCGTGACCCGGGCCTATGCCCAGCGGCGGCATCCAGGTATCCGGGTAGCGCTGGATCGGGGGCCCATTCAGAGGACCGAGTCCGGGGCCGTAGGAGCCGTAGTGGGCCGGGTGGCTCGTTTGCTCGATTCCATGGCCCTGCGCGAGAGTGTGTTCGGGCGGCCGTCCCAGCAGTACGGGCTCATCGTCTCCGAGGCGCTGCACCCGGAGGTCACCGCTGCACTGCCCGGACGATTCGAGCCGGTGGCTTTGGACGCGGCGGGCACGGTAATCAAGGCGTGGCTGCTTACGCCCCCGCCCCGCGCACAGTCGGTCGCGGACCCGGAGCACTCGAACGCCGTCCTGGTGGGAACCGCCCACTACCAGCACCTGCCGGACCTCCCCGGGGTCACCGAGGGGATGAGCGCCTTGGCGGAACTCCTCAAGGACACGGCGGGCGGGGCCTTCGCCGCGCACCGCACGCGCGTGGCGCTCGACGTGCCGGACGCCGCTGGAATCCTGGCTGCGATCGCCGACGCCGCCGACGCGGCCACGCACACGCTGCTGGTCTACCTCGCCGGCCACACACTGGTGGAGCCCGGCACCGGGTCCCTCACCTTCGTGTTGTCCGACACGCATCCGAACGCGAGGCACACAGGCTTGCGCTACGAAGCGGTCACCCGGATCGTTCGGCGGAGCGCTGCCCGGTACAAGGTCGTCATCCTGGACTGTTGCATGGTCACCAGGACGGTGGTCGACCAGGGACTCCTGTCCGGCGAGCGCCTGAACTCAGCGTGGGGAGAGGGCGCGAGCCTCCCGGCAGGCGACGGTACGCTCGACCGGTACGCCGTGGTGCTGGCGGCGTCGTCCGCTCAGTCTCTCGGACCCGAGGACTACCTCGGGCCGCCGTCGCGCTTCACCGGCGCGCTCGTCCGCGTCCTGGCACAAGGCGTTCCCGGGGCCGCCGAACACATCGACGCACATCTGCTCTACGACCAGGTGAAGGCGACAGCAGATCTGGACGCCAACGTGTCGAGACGGTCATGGAACGAGCCGAAGGCCGCCAGCGCCCCCCTCGCCGTCAACCGCGCCCACCGCCCCCCACCCGCCCCGGTTCGCGACGCGCGCTGACCCACCGTGTTCTACTTCGGTGACGGCCTCCGCCGCCCCGCCACCGCAGAGAAGTGAACCACCAGCAGTGCGACTCAACGATCTCGACGAACGCATCGTCCACGCCCTCGCCGAGGACGCCCGCCGTTCCTTCGCGGACATCGGGGCGCTCGTCGGGCTGTCCGCGCCGGCCGTCAAGCGGCGTGTCGACCGGTTGCGGGCCGAGGGGGCCATCACCGGATTCACCGTACGGGTGGACCCCGCCGCGCTCGGCTGGCAGACCGAGGGGTTCATCGAGATCTATTGCAGCCGCAACACCTCGCCCGAAGCCATCCACCGGGGCCTGGAGCGCTACCCGGAGATCGCGTCCGCCTCGACCGTCACCGGGGACGCCGACGCGATCGTCCAGGTGTTCGCCGCCGACATGCGTCACTTCGAGCAGGTGCTCGAGCGCATCGCGGGCGAGCCCTATGTCGAGCGGACTAAATCGGTGCTGGTGCTGTCGCCCCTGCTCAGGCGCTACTCGTCGGGGTCCCCCGGGGCCCCGGGCTCACCCGCTCGGCAGGGCTGAGACCCCCCTCGCGCGGTCGGCGACGCACCCCACGCAACAAATCGCCGCGCCCGCCCGCCCCCGCGCAACAGATCGGTGGTCGGCGCGCAACAGACGTGTCTTGTCCCGGCCAGGCGGCGGCCCGTACGGTCGAGACGTCCCCCAGAACCCCTTTCGTACCGTGCGAGGTCCCGCCATGCCGTCGCTCCGCACCGCCCTGCTCCAGAGCTCCGGCCGGCCCGGTGCCGTGTCCGGCAATCTCGCGGCGCTCGACACGGCGGCGGGCCGCGCCGCCGAGGCCGGTGCCGGGCTGCTGGTGTGCCCCGAGATGTTCCTGACCGGGTACGCGATCGGCGACGAGGTGTCCCGGCTGGCCGAGCCCGCCGACGGGGCCAGTGCCGGGGCCGTCGCCCGGATCGCCGCCCGGCACGGGATCGCGGTGGTGTACGGCTACCCCGAGCGCGAGGGCGAGCGGGTCTTCAACGCGGCCCAGGTCATCGCCCCCGACGGCGCGCGGCTCGCGAACTATCGCAAGACCCATCTCTTCGGTCCGTTCGAGCACGCGCACTTCACCCCCGGTGACCGGCCCGTGGTCCAGGCCGAGCTGGGCGGGCTGCGGCTCGGACTGCTGATCTGCTACGACGTCGAGTTCCCGGAGAACGTCCGGGCCCACGCCCTCGCCGGCACCGACCTGCTGCTCGTGCCCACGGCACAGATGCACCCCTTTGAGTTCGTCCCCGAATCCGTCGTACCGGTCAGGGCCTTCGAGAACCAGATGTACGTGGCGTACGTGAACAGGACCGGCCAGGAAGGCGAGTTCGAGTTTGTCGGGCTGAGCTGCCTGGCCGGACCCGACGGCGCGACCCGGACGCGCGCCGGACGCGGGGAGGAGCTGGTCCTCGGTGAGGTCGACCCCGCGCTGCTGAGCGCCTCCCGCGAGGCCAATCCGTATCTGCTGGACCGCCGCCCCGGTCTGTACACCTCGCTCGGCTGAACGACTTCTCACTCCACCGCCCCGAACCCGCCCCGCCCCCGAATCCGCCCCACCCCTGAGCCAGTCGTACCCGCAAGGAGTCCGTACCCCATGACGGTGCCCACCGCTGTCGAGCACGTCGAGCCGGCGCTGCCGCCGATCACCATGTTCGGACCCGATTTCCCCTTCGCGTACGACGACTTCCTCAAGGACCCGGCCGGTCTCGGGCAGATACCGGCGACCGCGTACGGCGCGGAGGTCGCCGTCATCGGCGGCGGCGTCTCCGGCCTCGTCGCCGCGTACGAACTGATGAAGATGGGGCTCAGACCGGTGGTGTACGAGGCCGACCGCCTCGGCGGCCGGCTCCGTACCGTCGGCTTCGAGGGCTGCGACCCCGGACTGACCGCCGAGATGGGCGCGATGCGCTTCCCGCCCTCGTCCACCGCGCTCCAGCACTACATCGACCTGGTGGGCCTGGAGACGCGGCCCTTCCCCAACCCGCTGGCCGCGGGCACCCCTTCGACCGTCGTCGACCTCAAGGGCGAGTCCCACTACGCCCGGACCATCGACGACCTCCCGCAGGTCTACCGCGACGTGATGGCCGCCTGGAACACCTGCCTGGAGGAGGGCGCGGACTTCTCCGGCATGAACCGGGCCCTGCGGGAGCGCGACGTGCCGCGGATCCGGGAGATCTGGGCGCGGCTGGTGGAGAAGCTCGACAACCAGACCTTCTACGGCTTCCTGTGCGACTCGCCCGCCTTCAAGTCCTTCCGCCACCGGGAGATCTTCGGCCAGGTGGGCTTCGGCACCGGCGGCTGGGACACCGACTTCCCCAACTCGATCCTGGAGATCCTGCGGGTCGTCTACACCGAGGCCGACGACCACCACCGCGGCATCGTGGGCGGCAGCGAGCAGTTGCCGCTGCGGCTCTGGTCGAGCGTGCCGGAGAAGATGACGCACTGGCCGGCCGGAACTTCGCTCAAGTCGCTGCACGACGGCGAGCCGCGCCCCGCCGTGACCCGGCTGCACCGGACCGCGGGCAACCGCGTCACGGTCACGGACGCGTCGGGCCGGATCCGTACGTACCGTGCCGCGATCTTCACCGCCCAGTCCTGGCTGCTGCTCTCCAAGATCGCCTGTGACGACTCGCTCTTCCCGATCGACCACTGGACGGCGATGGAGCGGACCCACTACATGGAGTCGTCCAAGCTGTTCGTGCCGGTCGACCGGCCGTTCTGGCGGGACGAGGCACGCGACGACCAGGGGCGGCCCACCGGGCGGGACGTCATGTCGATGACGCTCACGGACCGGATGACGCGGGGCACGTACCTGCTGGAGAACGGTCCCGACGAGCCGGCCGTCATCTGTCTCTCGTACACCTGGTGCGACGACAGCCTCAAGTGGCTGCCGCTGTCGGCCGAGGAGCGCATGGAGGTCATGCTCACCTCGCTGCGCGAGATCTATCCGCGGGTCGACATACGGCGGCACGTCATCGGTAGTCCGGTGACGGTGTCCTGGGAGAACGAGCCGTATTTCATGGGCGCGTTCAAGGCGAACCTGCCCGGTCACTACCGGTACCAGCGGCGGCTGTTCACGCACTTCATGCAGGACCGGCTGCCCGCGGACAAGCGGGGGATCTTCCTGGCCGGTGACGACATCTCGTGGACGGCGGGGTGGGCCGAGGGCGCCGTCCAGACCGCGCTGAACGCGGTGTGGGGAGTGATGACCCACTTCGGCGGCGGTACGGACCCGTCGAACCCGGGGCCCGGGGACGTGTTCGACGCCATCGCGCCGGTCGAGCTGCCGGAGGACTGAGCGCGGGGGCTTCCGCAGGACCGCCAGGACCGCCCGACGGCCGGGCACACCCGATGGCCGGGCACACCCGATGGCCCGGCACACCCGACGGCCGGACACATACGTCTATGGCCGGTCCCATCCGTGAATCGTGTGTGAACCATTGTCAGTCGTAGTGGGCGCCTCTACGCTCCAACGGTCTCGTTCGTGAATGTCGTTCACATACATGATGGGAGCGCTCGATGAGCGGAACCCCCCGAAGGCGCCTGGGCACCCTGATCGCCGCCGTGGTCACCGCCGCGGCCGTCCTGGTCCCCGCCGCCTCCTCCACCGCGGCCCCCGCCGTCCCCGCGACGCCGGTGATCGACGGGAAGCGGCTCCAGCAGGCCCGTACCGCCCTGGACAAGGGTGACCCCGCCCTCAAAAAGGCCCTCAAGTCCCTGACCACGCAGGCCGATTCATGGCTCGACAAGGGACCGTGGACCGTGGTCGACAAGCCCAGGCCGGCGCCCAGCGGCGACCCCCATGACTACCTCAGCCAGGCCCCGTACTACTGGGCGTCGCAGCCCAAGACCCCCGAGAACCCCTGGGGTTGCCCGTACGTGCAGCGCGACGGCGAGCGCAACCCCGAGGTCGACACGGGCACCGACCGCCCCGACATCGGCAAGGTCTTCAACTCGACCACCACGCTCAGCCTGGCCTGGTACTACACGGGCCAGAAGAAGTACGCGGAGCAGGCCGCGAAGGTCCTGCGCACCTGGTTCGTCGACCCGGCGACCCGGATGAACCCCAACCTGAACCACGGGCAGTTCATCCCCTGCAAGACCGACGGGAGGGCTATCGGCATCATCGATTTCAGCCAGCAGTACAGCTCCGTTCTGGACGCCCTCGCGATCCTCGACACCGGCGCGCCCGGCTGGACGAAGAGCGACCGCGACGGGATGCGGACCTGGAACAAGGACTTCCTCGGCTGGCTGGTCAACTCCCCCTTCGGCAAGGAGGAGTCGGCGGCCAAGAACAACCACGGCACCTTCATGGACCTCCAAGTGGCGTCCCTCGCGCTGGCCACCGGCGACAAGGCGCTCGCACGCAAGATCGTCCTCGACTCGCGGGCCAAACGGATCGATCCGCAGATCGCGGCCGACGGCCGCCAGCCGCAGGAGCTGACCCGTACCCGCAGCTGGCACTACTCGACCTTCGACCTGGTGGCGTACACCCGCCTCGCCGCCATCGGCAAGCAGGTCGGGGTGGACCTCTGGGCCTATCAAGGGCCGCAGGGGCAGAGCCTGTTCAAGGCCGTCGACTATCTGCTGCCCGCCGCGACCGGGGCGGCCGCCTGGCCGCATCCGGAGCTGGAGTTCTACCGGTACGCGGCGAGCGACATCGTCCACGCGGCGGCCGACGCCGGTGACAGCAAGGCGCGCGCGGCCGTCCCGCTGCTCCAGGCACCGCCCGGCGGCGACGTCTGGGCGCTGCGGCCCGCCGCGGAACAGCTCGACTCGATCGCGGGCCAGACGCTCATCTGAATGGCGCGGGCGGGACTCCTGCGCGGATGCGAGAGGCGGATAGGATAAAACCGCCCATACCGGCCGTCTCGGCCGTCTCGCACCGCCCGGGAGTCCCCTCGTGACCGCTGGCACCCAGCCCACCACCGACCACGTCGACTTCGGCGTCCTGGTCCCGCTGACCGTGTACTTCGACGACTTCGACCCCATGGGCCTGCTCCACAACAGCCGCTACGCGGTGCTGGTGGAGCGCGCCTGGATCGCCTACTGGGAGAGCCAGGGATTCGGCGGCCGGAAGTTCGCCGCCGCCGAGGGGGACGAGTTCAACGTCGTCAAGGATCTGCACATCGTCTTCGACCTGGCCCTGGACCGCGCGGGGGAGTACGCCGTACACCTGTGGCTGGAACCCCTCGGCCGTACGTCGGCCACCGCCGGCTTCCGCGTGTGCTCCGCCGACGCCGCCGTGACGTACGCCCACGGCACCCGCACCGTGGTCCGCCTCGACCCCGGGACCCTGCGGCCCGTCGCCTGGAGCGACCACGTCAGGTCGCTGTCTTCGTCGATGCTGCGTCCGGAGCCGGACCGCTGACCCCCGCCGGCCGCCGGTCGCCCGTCCGCAGCACCCCGGCGCCCACGATCAGGCCGAAGGCCAGCACGGTCACCAGCCCGAAGGAGACCACCAGCGACGTCGCGTCGGCGACCGCGCCGATCGCCGAGGGGGCGATCAGCCCCGACGTGTACGTGATCGTCGCGACGCCCGCGATGGCCTGGCTCGGGTTGGGCCCGCTGCGCCCGGCCGCCGCGAAGGCGAGCGGTACGACCACCGCCACGCCCAGTCCCAGCAGGCCGAAGCCCGCCATGGCGATCAGCGGATGGGGGGCCACGACCACCAGGAGCCCGCCCGCCAGGGCGAGCGCCCCGCCCGTCCTGACCGTCCGTACGGCTCCGAACCGGTCCACCACCCGGTCGCCCGCGAGCCGCGCCACCGTCATGGTGAGGGCAAAAGCGGTGGTCGACGCGGCGGCGACCCCGGCCGAGGTGTCCAGCACGTCCCGGAGATAGACCGCGGACCAGTCGAGACTCGCGCCCTCCGCGAAGACCGCGCAGAACCCGACCGCCCCGATCAGCAGCGCCGACCTCGGCGGCAGCGCGAAGTGCGGCGGCGGCTCCTCGCCGGGCGCGCTGCGCAGGTCCAGGACGTGCCGGCAGGCGAGCAGGCCGAGGGCCGTCAGCACCAGGGCCGCGATCAGGTGGTGCAGCCGCGCGTCCGTGCCCAGGTGCGCGGCCACGGTGCCGGCGGCGGAGCCGATCAGCGCCCCCAGGGACCACATGCCGTGCAGGCCGGACATGATCGACTTGTCGAGGCGGTTCTCCACCTCCACGCCGAGCGCGTTCATCGCGACGTCCGCCATGCCCGCCGTCGCGCCGTACACGAACAGCGCCAGGCACAGCACGTACAGGTTGGGCATCAGGGACGGCAGGATGAGGGAGAGCGTCCACAGCGCGAGCAGCCCGCGCAGCGCCTGACGCGCCCCGAGCCGGTGGCTGATCGCGCCGGCCAGCGGCATGGCGAGGGACGCGCCGATCGCGGGGAAGGCGAGCGCCAGCCCGAGCTGGCCCGCGCTGATCCCCGCGTGGTCCTGGATCCAGGGGATGCGGGTGGCGAAGCTGCCGGTCACGGCGCCGTGCACGCAGAAGACCGCCATCACGGCCCTCCGCGCCTGCCGCAACCTCGCCCCGTCGTAGACCGCTTCGGTCGTCATCGCGTCCAGTCCTCCCCTGCCGGTCGTGTGTCTGGCCACCCGTGCCGTCGATGCGGGGAGTAAATTATCAGGAACCCTGCCTGATAGATAGCGGACCACCGAGCGAAAACATCCGCCGGCGATCTGGAAGGATCCCCGCATGGCCGCATCCCCGAGCACCGCCCGTGCCATCAACGACCGGCTCGCGCTCCGACTGCTCCAGCAGGAAGGCCCGTTGACCGCCGGACAGCTGAAGACGATGACCGGGCTCTCCCGCCCCTCCGTCGCCGATCTGGTCGAACGCCTCCAGGGGTCCGGGCTCGTCCACGTCGTCGGGGAGACCGGCGACCGCCGGCGCGGGCCCAACGCGCGGGTGTACGGGATCGTCGCCGACCGCGCCCATCTCGCCGCGCTCGACGTACGGACCCACAGCGTCTCCGTCGTCGTCGCCGACCTGCTGGGCGCCACCCTCGCCGAGGCCACCCTGCCCATCGGCAGCGACACGGCCAGCGAACCCGCCGTCGAGCAGGCCGCCGCCCTGCTGGAACGCACCGCCCGCGAGGCCGGGGCCGTACGCCTGCACAGCGTCGGCATCGGCGCGCCAGGACTGGTCGACCCGGTCAGCGGCGAACTGCGCGAGACCAGCGGGCTGCCCGCGTGGCACCGCCACCTCGTCACGGCCCTGCACGACCGGCTCCCCGCCACCGTCCTGGTCGAGAACGAGACCAATCTCGCCGCCCTCGCCGAACAGCGCCTCGGCGCGGCCCGGGGCCAGGACACCTTCGTCCTGCTCTGGCTCGGCCACGGCGTGGGCGCGGCCGTCATGCTCGACGGCAGACTCCGCAGAGGCGCCTCCGGCGGCGCGGGCGAGATCGGTTTCCTGCCCGTGCCCGGCACCTCGCAGCTGCCGTCCGCGCTCGCCTGCGACGGCGGCTTCCACACCCTGGCGGGCTCGGCGGCCGTCTGCGAACTGGGCGAGCGGCACGGCCTGACGCCCGATCCCGGGCCCCAGGAACTGCCCGCCGCCGCCTATGTGCGCGCCGCCCTGGCGGCGGAGGAGAAGGGCGAACCGTTCCTCGTCACGCTCGCCGAGCGGCTGGCCATCGGGGCGGCGGCGGTCAGCGCGGTCCTCGACCCCGGCCGGGTCGTCCTGGCCGGCGAGGTCGGCCACGCGGGCGGCGCCGCCCTGGCCGCCCGGGTCGAGGAACGGCTCGCGGCCATGACCCCGCTGCGTACAGAGGTCAGGGCCGGGACCCTGGGCGGCGCGGCGGTCCTGCGCGGGGCGCTGCTCACCGCGCGGGACGCCGCGCAGGACGCGCTGTTCGCGCCGGGGGCGGAAATCCGGTGACCGTGTGCCGGCCGATCCGCCGACCGTGCGCCGGCCCATCCGGTGACCCTGCCCCGACGGATCCGGTCACCACGCCCTGACCGTCTGTGAGCCAGCACACAGAGGTCACCCGGTTGGCCGACGATCAGGCGTGGCACACTGTTTCTGTACCAGAAGCAGCGCACTCCGGGGTCGGTGTAATTCCGAACCGGCGGTTATAGTCCGCGACCCGTCCGCAGCCAGCGGCCGGTTGACCAGGTGAGATTCCTGGACCGACGGTGAAAGTCCGGATGGGAGGCAGTGCGCGGCGGGCCATGATCGGGTATGCCGCCGTCGGCGGTTCGTCCTCGGACGAGCCGGTTCGCCGGCCCTGGCGCCCCCGAATGTGTCCCGTTTCTCTGTCGTCATCGACAGGCCCCGGAGTCCGTGCCCCAGAGGCAGGAGGACCCGGTGGCAACGGAAGCCGAAGCGGTGACCGACGCGGACGCGATGCGTCGCGCGATCACGCTCGCCGCCCTCGGACTCGGCTCCACCAGCCCGAACCCGGTCGTCGGATGCGTCATCCTCGACGCCTCGGGACGGCCCGTGGGCGAGGGGTTCCACCGGCGGGCCGGCGGCCCGCACGCCGAGATCCACGCCCTGCGCGCGGCCGGCGAGCGTGCCCGGGGAGGCACGGCCTACGTCACCCTCGAACCCTGCGACCACACCGGCCGTACGGGCCCCTGCTCCCAGGCCCTCGTCGACGCGGGCGTCGCCCGGGTCCTCTACGCGGTCGCCGACCCCAACCCCCGGGCCAGGGGCGGCGCCGACACCCTGCGCGCGGCCGGTGTCACGGTCGAGCGGGGGCTGCTCGAAGAGGAGGCCGAGGCGGGTAACACCGCCTGGCTGACCTCCGTACGGCTCGGCCGCCCCCACGTCCTGTGGAAGTACGCGGCCACCCTCGACGGCCGGATCGCCGCCGCCGACTCCACCAGCCGCTGGATCACCTCCGCCGAGGCCCGCGCCGACGTCCATCGGCTGCGCGCCGAGGCCGACGCCGTCGTGGTCGGCTCGGGCACCGCCCGCACCGACGACCCGCACCTCGCGGTACGGGGCATCGAGGGCGCCGTACAGCCGCTGCGTGTGGTGGTCGACACCGAGGCCACCGCCGTACGGCCCGGCGCACGGATCCTGGATTCCGCCGCGCCCACCCTGATCGCCGTCGCCGAGGACGCCGACCTGGACGGCCGGGGGCACCTCAAGGACGTCGTACGGCTGCCCCGCGCCGCCCGCGGTCTGGACATCCCCGCCCTGCTCGCCGCGCTGTACGAACGCGGGGTCCGGTCCGTCCTCCTCGAAGGCGGCCCGGCGCTGGCCGGTTCGTTCGTCGCCGCGGGCGCCGTCGACAAGGTCGTCGGCTACCTCGCCCCCGTCCTCCTGGGCGCCGGACCCCACGCCCTCGGGGACGCCGGAATCACCACGCTCACCGGGGCGTTGCGACTCCGCATGACGGAGAGCACCCGGATCGGCGCGGACCTGCGCGTCACCGCCGTCCCCGAAAGGGAGGCCGACGCCACCACAGCACTCCCCGCCACAGCCGTCCACGACAGTGCCGTCGCCGACACCTCCACCCCCGTGCCCGCCACCCCGGGCACCGCCACGAAGGAGCACTGAGTGTTCACCGGAATCGTCGAAGAACTGGGTGAGGTCACCGCCGTCGAGAATCTCGGCGACGCCTCCCGCTTCACGCTGCGCGGCCCCGTCGTCACCGACGGAGCCAAGCACGGCGACTCCATCGCCGTGAACGGTGTCTGTCTGACCGTGGTCGACCTGGACGGGGGCGCGTTCACCGCCGACGTGATGGCCGAGACCCTCGACCGGTCCAGCCTCGGCGCGCTCGCCGTCGGCTCCCGGGTGAACCTGGAACGGCCGATGGCCGTGGGCGGCCGGCTCGGCGGACACATCGTCCAGGGCCACGTGGACGGCACCGGCACGGTCGTCGAACGCAAGGTCTCCGAGCACTGGGAGATCGTCAAGATCGCCCTGCCCGCCGGCCTCACCCGCTACGTCGTGGAGAAGGGCTCCATCACCGTGGACGGCGTCAGCCTCACGGTCGTGGACGCGGGACCCGATTACTTCACCATCAGCCTCATCCCCACCACCCTCGCGCTGACCACCCTCGGCCACAAGGGACCCGGCGACCCGGTCAACCTCGAAGTCGACGTCATCGCGAAGTACGTGGAGCGCCTGCTCGGCGCCGGATCCGGGGAGCCCGTCCAGTGAGCGCCCTGACCTGGCTGAACGGCGAGGCCTTCACCGCCGTCGGGCAGCACATCCTGTGGTCCGACATGATCGGCAACACGATCGGCCTGGGCGCGCTCGCGCTCGGCTGGCGGCGCTCGATCTGGACCTGGCCCGCCCAGTTCCTGTCCGGCGTCATCCTGGTCGGCGCCTACGCCTCCGCTGACCTCAGCGGCGGAGTCGGCAAACAACTCCTCGTCATCGGTGTGGCGTTGTGGGGCTGGCGGCTCTGGCAGCGCGGAAGGCGGCGGACCGGCGACAACGCCGACGGCACCATCGCCGTCCGCTTCGCCACCTGGCGCGAGCGCGCCATGCTCGTGGGCGGCACCGCCGTGGGCACGCTCGCCGTCGGCAGCCTCTTCATCGCCTTCCCCGACCTCTCCTGGAACCCCTGGCCCGACGCGTACATCTTCGTCGGCACGCTCGCCGCGATGGTCGCCCAGGCCCGCGGGCTGGTGGAGTTCTGGTTCGCCTGGCTCCTGGTCGACCTCGTCGGCGTCCCCCTCGCGTTCAGCAGCGGGCTCGCCTTCTCCGGTCTCGTGTACGTGATCTACCTCGCCCTCGTCCTGTGGGGGATGCGCGACTGGTGGCTGCGCTCCAGGGCCGGCGCCGTCTCTCTGGAAGGAGCAGCAGCATGACTACCACCGCACTGCCCACCTGGTACTCCACCGACAACGTCGAGGACTTCGCCCTCGACCCGGTCGAACAGGCCATCCGCGACATCGCCGCGGGACGGCCCGTCGTCGTCGTGGACGACGAGGACCGGGAGAACGAGGGCGACCTCGTCATCGCGGCCGAGAAGGCCACCCCGGAGATCATCGCCTTCATGATGAGCGAGTGCCGCGGCCTGATCTGCGCCCCCATGGAGGGTGACGAACTGGACCGGCTCGCCCTGCCCCAGATGGTCGACCACAACACCGAGTCGATGGGCACCGCGTTCACCGTCTCCGTGGACGCTGGCCCCGCCCACGGCGTCACCACCGGCATCTCCGCCGCCGACCGGGCCACCACGCTCCAGCTCCTCGCGGGCGGCTCGGCGGGCCCCGCCGACTTCGTACGGCCCGGACACGTCTTCCCGCTCCGCGCCAAGGAAGGCGGGGTGCTGGTACGCAACGGTCACACCGAGGCGGCCGTCGACCTGGCCCGGCTGGCCGGGCTGCGCCCCGCCGGGGCCATCGTGGAGATCGCGGGCGAGGACGGCGTGATGCTGCGCCTGCCCGACCTCGTGCCGTTCGCCCGCAAGCACGGGCTGACGATCATCTCCATCGAGGACCTGATCGCGTACCGCCGTACCTCCGAGCCGACCGTCCGCCGCGAGGCGAAGGTCCACCTGCCCACCGCCTCCGGCGACTTCACCGCGTACGGCTACCGCTCGGTCGCCGACGGCGTCGAGCACCTCGCCCTCGTCCACGGCGAGATCGGCGACGGCGAGGACGTGCTCGTGCGCGTCCACTCCGAATGCCTCACCGGCGACATCTTCGGCTCGCTGCGCTGCGACTGCGGCCCCCAGCTCCAGGCCTCCATGGACCGGATCACCGAGGCGGGGCGCGGAGTTGTCGTCTACCTCCGCGGCCACGAGGGCCGGGGGATCGGCCTGCTGTCCAAGCTGCGCGCGTACGAGCTCCAGGAGCGTGGCCGGGACACCCTCGACGCCAACCTGGAACTGGGCCTGCCCGCCGACGCGCGTGACTACGCGGCCGGCGCGCGGATCCTGGACGACCTCGGCGTGCACAGCCTGCGGCTGATGACCAACAACCCCGACAAGACGTCCGCGCTGGTACGGCACGGGCTGAACGTCACCGGCCGCGAGCCGATGCCCGTCCAGGCCGGCGAGCACAACCTCCGCTACCTGCGCACCAAGCGGGACCGGATGGGGCACGACCTGCCGTGGCTGGATCCGGCCGTCGCCGTGTCGGCCTGCGGCAACCAGTAGGACGCGTAGACCCGTACACACACCTGTACCACGCACAGAACGAGCTTCGAGGAGAGACGTGAGCGGCAAGGGCGCACCCGAACTGAGTGTGAAGAACTGCGGTGACCTCAGGGTCGCCGTGATCGCGGCGCAGTGGCACCAGAAGGTCATGGACGGTCTGGTCGACGGCGCCCTGCGCGCCCTGCGGGAACTGGGCATCGACGAGCCGACCCTCCTGCGCGTGCCCGGCAGCTTCGAACTGCCCGTCGTGGCCAAGGTCCTGGCGGATCGCGGCTACGACGCCGTGGTCGCGCTCGGCGTCGTCATCCGGGGCGGCACCCCCCACTTCGAGTACGTGTGCCAGGGCGTCACGCAGGGCCTCACCCAGGTCTCCATCGACACCGGCGTCCCCATCGGTTTCGGGGTGCTGACCTGCGACACCGAGGACCAGGCCCTCGACCGCGCGGGCCTGCCGGAGTCGAACGAGGACAAGGGCCACGAGGCGGTGACGGCCGCCGTCGCGACCGCGACCATCCTCCGGACTGTGGCCGAACCCTGGCGTTGAGACTCGGGGAGGGCCGCGTAAAGTGGGCGCCACCATGTCGAAGAAGACGTTCGAGGAGCTGTTCACCGAGCTCCAGCAGAAGGCCGCCAACGGCGACCCCGCCACCTCACGCACCGCCGAGCTGGTGGAAAAAGGCGTGCACGCCATCGGGAAGAAGGTCGTCGAAGAGGCGGCCGAGGTGTGGATGGCCGCGGAGTACGAGGGCAAGGAAGCCGCCGCCGAGGAGATCTCCCAACTCCTTTACCACGTCCAGGTGATGATGGTGGCGCGCGGCATCTCCCTCGACGACGTGTACGCCCATCTCTGAGCCGTACCGCCGCACGCCCCGACCGGACCGCAGGGCCCCGGCCGGGCCCCGTACGACCCGCCCCTTCGCACAAAGGAATCGGACCCCATGCTGCGCATCGCCATCCCCAACAAAGGCTCCCTCTCAGGACCTGCGTCGGCGATGCTCCATGAGGCCGGCTACCAGCAGCGCAAGGAGTCCAAGGAACTGGTCCTGGTCGACCCCGAGAACGCGGTCGAGTTCTTCTACCTCCGCCCCCGCGACATCGCGATCTACGTCAGCTCGGGCCGGCTCGACATCGGCATCACCGGCCGGGACCTGCTGCTGGACTCCGGGGCCAGCGCGGAGGAGATCCTGCCGCTCGGCTTCGCCCGCTCCACGTTCCGCTACGCCACCAAGCCCGGTACGGCGAGCGGGGTCGCGGAGTTCGGCGGCATGACCGTCGCCACCTCCTACGAGGGCATCGTCGCCAAGCACCTCGCGGACAACGGTGTCGACGCCTCCGTCGTCCACCTGGACGGCGCGGTCGAGACCGCGATCGAGCTGGGCGTCGCCCAGATCATCGCGGACGTGGTCGAGACCGGCACGTCCCTGCGCAACGCGGGCCTGGAGGTCATCGGCGAGCCGATCATGACCTCGGAGGCGGTCGTCATCCGGCGCACCGGCGCGGACTCCGAGACGCCCAAGGTGCAGCAGTTCCTGCGCCGCCTCCAGGGCGTCCTGGTGGCCCGCAGCTACGTGATGATGGACTACGACTGCCGCGCCGAGCACCTGGAGCGCGCCGTCGCCCTCACCCCGGGCCTGGAGTCGCCCACCATCTCCCCGCTGCACAATGAGGGCTGGGTCGCGGTCCGCGCCATGGTCCCCGCCAAGGAGGCGCAGCGGATCATGGACGATCTGTACGAGCTGGGCGCCCGCGCGATCCTCACCACCGCCATCCACGCCTGCCGCCTCTGATACCGGCCCGTACCGCGTGCCGTCCTCCCCGCCCCGATGTCCCCTCCGGAAGACCGAAACCCCATGCCAGTGCTGCCCTCGCCGCCCGTGCTCCCCGTCACCTTCCGGGCCACCCGTACCCGGATCGTGCTCCTCAGCGTCGGCGCGGTGATGTTCGCGGTCATCTCCGTCATCGGCATGACGCTGGACCAGCTGAACCCGGGGGAGCGGCTGAGCTTCATCGTCACCGCCGCGCTGTTCTTCGGCGTGCTCGCGCTCCTGAGCCGGCCGAAGGTCGTCGCCGACGCCGACGGGGTGACCGTGGTCAATCTCACCCGGACCCGCCGGCTGGCCTGGGCGGAGATCCTGCGGGTCAATCTGCGCACCGGCGACCCCTGGGTCTTCCTCGACCTCAGCGACGGCAGCAGCCTGCCCGTCCTGGCCATCCAGCCCGGTGTCGCCAAGGAACACGCCATCCGCGACGCGCGCGCCCTGCGCGCCCTCGCGGAGTCCCACGGCACCGGCAGCGACGCCCGGGACCCCGAACCGCAGGGCCCCGGGACCGGTCCACGGAGCACCGGCCCCGGCGACGCCGGAAGCCACAACGGCTGAGCCCCTGCCCTCCACGCCCCTGTCTTGATTACTCTGGTGGTGGCGGCGCCGAGTGCGCCGCGCCCTGCATCCGACGGCCGTGTCCGGCCCGTGGGGCATCCTGCGACCCGAGGAGTGACTCCCTCCAGCAATGGACGGATCATCCGGTAGTACCTGCGCCGCCCCCTTCGACGAGGCGGCGGCATGACCCTCTCCCTTCTGCTGCTCGCCGCGGCATTCCTTCTCATCCTCGCCAACGGCTTCTTCGTGGCGGCCGAGTTCGGCCTCGTCACCGTGGACCGGCCGGACGCCGAGCGCGCCGCCGCCGCGGGCGACCGGCGGGCCCGTACCGTCGTCAAGGCACTCAGCGAGCTGTCGTTCCAGCTCTCCGGCACCCAGCTGGGCATCACCATCACCTCCCTGGTCGTCGGCATGCTCGCCGAACCGGCCCTGGCCGACCTGCTCGACGGCCCGCTGACCGCGACGGGGCTGCCCGACGGCGCCGTCTCCGGGGTCTCGGTGGTGGTGGGCATGCTGCTCGCCTCCGCCGTCCAGATGGTGATCGGCGAACTCGTCCCCAAGAACTGGGCGGTGTCCCGGCCGCTCCAGGTGGCCCGGTTCGTCGCCGGACCGCAGCATCTCTTCTCCACCGCGTTCCGGCCGGTGATCACGCTCCTCAACACCGTCGCCAACCGCCTCGTCCGGATGCTGGGCGTGGAACCGACGGACGAACTCGCCTCGGCCCGCACCCCCGGCGAGCTGGTCTCCCTGGCCCGGCACTCGGCCCGGGCGGGCACGCTCGAACAGGACACCGCCGACCTGTTCGTACGGACCCTGTCCCTCGGCCGGCTCACCGCGCAGCACGTGATGACACCCCGCGTGAAGGTGAGCGCCCTCCAGTCGGACGCGACCGCCGCGGACGTCCTCAACCTGACCCGGGCCACCGGCCTGTCCCGCTTCCCGGTCTACCGGGAACGCATCGACGAGATCGTCGGCATGGTGCACCTCAAGGACGCGCTGGCCGTGCCCCGCGACGAGCGGGCGCGTACGGAGGCCGGGAGCATCGCCGTCCCGGCGCTGCTGGTCCCCGAGACCCTGCCCGTCCAGCAGTTGCTGGAACGGCTGCGCAGCGAACAGCCCATAGCCGTCGTGGTCGACGAGTACGGCGGTACGGCCGGGGTCGTCACCCTGGAGGACATCATCGAGGAGCTCGTCGGCGAGGTCAGGGACGAGCACGACGCCGAGGGCGACGGGCGGCCGGAACTGGCCCCCGTGGCCGCCGAGGACAACAGGCCCGCCTGGGAGGCCGACGGCAGCGCCCGTGTCCTCACCCTGCGGCGCATCGGCCTGGACGTGCCCGAAGGACCGTACGAGACGCTGGCGGGCCTCGTCGCCGATCTGCTGGGCCGTATCCCCGCTCCCGGGGACCGGGCCGAGCTGCCCGGCTGGCGGCTCTCCGTCCGGCGGGTGGACCGCTACCGGGCCGAGCGGGTACGGCTGGTCCGTACCGGTGACGTACCGGCGGAGGCGTACCAGGACAGCCCGAAGGAGCTCGCGGCCGACGCGCCCGCCTCCCGTCCTGCCGGATCCCGCGCCGGAGGTCCCGCGAAGGTCCCGGTGGGGGTGGCCGGTGACGGTCTGTCCGGGGGCGCGCACGACGACCTGCCGGGCGTGGTCGCCCAGGACGCGGGCCGGGTGGCCCAGGACGCTTCCACGGACACCCCCGCGATGGCGGAGGGCTCCCGATGAGCGTGCTGCAACTCGGCCTCGCCGTGCTCCTCGTCCTGGCCAACGGGTTCTTCGTCGGCGCCGAGTTCGCCCTCGTCTCCGTACGCCGCAGCCAGATCGAACCGCACGCGGCCCTCGGCTCCGCGCGGGCCCGGCAGGTGCTGCACGGTCTGGAGAATCTGCCGCAGATGATGGCGGCCGCGCAGTTCGGCATCACCGTCTGCTCCCTGACGCTCGGCGCGGTGGCCGAGCCGACGGTGGCGCACCTGCTGGAACCGCTGTTCCACGCGGTCCGGATGCCCGAGGGCCTCGTCCATCCGCTGGGCTTTGTCATCGCCCTGGCGCTGGTGGTCTTCCTGCACCTGGTCATCGGGGAGATGGTCCCGAAGAACCTCGCCATGGCGGCCCCGGAGAAGACCGCGCTCTGGCTCAGCCCGGGGCTGGTCGGCTTCGCCCGGCTCTGCCGCCCGGTCACGGCCGCGCTGGGCGCCTGCGCCCGGCTGGTCCTGCGGGCGTTCCGGGTCGAGCCCAAGGACGAGGTGGAGGCCGTCTTCACCAGTGAGCAGCTCAACCGCCTCGTCGAGGACTCGGGCCAGGCCGGACTGCTCGACGCGGAGGCGCAGGAGCGCCTGGAGGACGCGCTGGAGCTGGGCAGCCGCCCGGTCACCGACGTCCTGCTCCCGCGCGGGTCGCTGGTGACGGTGACCCCCGCCGTCACCCCGCGCGAGATCGAGGAGCTGACCGTACGGACCGGCTTCTCGCGCTTCCCGGTGTGCGCGGAGGGCAACGCGGCCTTCATGGGCTACCTCCACGTCAAGGACGTCCTCGACCTGGAGGCGGACGAACGGGCCGTACCGCAGCACGTGTGGCGGCCGATGGCGACCCTGCGGGCGGAACTGCCGCTGGACGACGCGCTCACCGTGATGCGCCGCGCGGCCACGCACCTCGCGCAGGTCGCGGACGCGTCCGGGCGGGTGCTCGGTCTGGTGGCGCTGGAGGACGTGCTGGAGATGCTGGTCGGTGAGGTACGGGACCCGTCCCACCGGGAGAACAACCAGGCGCTGGCACTCTGACACGCGTCCTGTGACACGACAGAGGGCCGGCCCCACGGGGCCGGCCCTTTCCGGTCGGCTTTCCTGACGGTGCTCCCCGGCCGGCTCCCGGTCGGCCGGCGGCCGGCTCAGGCGCCCGGCGGATCCTGCGGGCCCCGGTTCACCGGACCGCGTCCCGAGAGCACCTCGCCGTACGCCTGCATCAGATCGGGCAGCCGCAGTGTCGCCAGGTCGTCCCGGCCCGGGGTGCCGCTGTACCCGGACAGCCGCAGATCGCGGTACGCGCAGCTCTTCTCGTACAGCGTCCTGAGGAAGCGCCCGTTGCCCAGCTCGTCGATCCAGCCCTGGTCGACGACGTGCGCGCTGATCGAGCGCAGCTCGTCCACCGACTCCTCGTCCCAGGCGTCGCCGTTCTCCGCCGCCAGCACCCGGCCGATGGCGGTCAGCTCCAGCGGCCGGTAGCTGGGGAAGTCGACCCGGCTGGTGAAGCGGGAGGAGAGGCCGGGATTGGTGGCGAGCAGCCGGTCCATGCCCTCCGGGTAGCCCGCCAGGATCACCACCAGATGGTCGCGGCTGTCCTCGGCGCGCTTGAGCAGCACCTGGAGGGCCTCGTCGCCGTAGGCGTCACCCTTGCTGTAGCCGGTGTTGGCGAGGCTGTACGCCTCGTCCACGAACAGCACCCCGCCGATCGCCGAGTCGATCAGATCGTTCGCCTTGACCGCCGTCTGGCCGAGGAACTCACCCACCAGGTCGGCCCGCTGTGCCTCCACGAGATGATCCCCGCCGAGCAGCCCGAGCGCGTAGAAGACCCGGCCCAGGATGCGGGCGACGGTGGTCTTGCCGGTGCCGGAGGGGCCCGAGAAGACAAAGTGACGTTTCGGCGGCTGGACGGGCAGTCCCTCGCCGGCCCGCAGCCGGGCCATGTTGAGCTGCGCCGAGAGCGCCTTGACCTGCCGCTTGACCGGTTCCAGGCCGACCATCCGCTCCAGCTCGGCCAGGGCGCTCGCCAGCAGCACCGGGTCGGTGGGGCCCGCGGGGAAGCGCGGGGGAGCGGGCTGTACGGGCAGCGGGACCTTCTCCCGTACCCCGTCGAAGTTGTCCGGCGGGGGGTCCGCGGGGCCGCCGAGCAGCGGCTGCGGCCCACCGCCGAGGTACGCCTCGGAGGCGGGCGGCCCCTGCGGGGCCTCCGGATCGCCCTGCGCGTCCACCGCCTCCTGGCCGAAGCCCGCCAACGCCACCGAGGCGAGCCCGCCCGGGTCGTCGGCGCCCTCGTACCCGTCCAGGTCCGTGATCGCCGCGAGCCGGGCGGCGGTGTCCATGAAGGACGGGTCGAGCCGGTGCACCGCGCGATAGAGAGGTAAGGCGGCGGCGCTGCGGCCGGTGCCCTCGTGGGCGCGCGCCAGCCAGTAGCGCAGCTCCTTGCGCTGCGGCTGCTCGCTGCGACAGCGCATCAGCGCCGTGGCCAGCAGCGGCTCCGCCTGCGTGAACATCTCCAGCCTGACCCGGGCCATGCCGCCGAACAAGCCCGCCTCGATCCCGAGGAGAGTGTCGTCGACGAGCGGTTCCGTGTGGCGTACCAGCTCGTCCCAGTCCTTGACCAGGTACGCGCGGCACGCGTGCAGGAACCGCACCTGCGGATCGGCGTTCACGGGCGGCAGCCCGGCGAGTGCCCGGTCGAGTTCCGGTACGTGCCGGCCGTCCAGCCAGTGCGAGGCGTGCGCGAGCAGCAGGTCCCGGCCGCTCTCGAGTACCGGTTGCACCCACCAGCCGAGCCAGTACCAGGAGTTGAGCGTGCGGCGGTGGTGGGCGCGCTGCTCGCCGAAGCGGTCGCGGTGGCGGTACATCCGGAGCAGGGCCGTCGTGGTGTCGACGCGCAGCGCGTGCAGCCCCAGCCAGCCGTCGGCCATTCCGGGATCGAGCCGTACGGCGGTCCTGAACTCCTCCTCCGCCTGCGGATACGCGCCCATGGTGTACGCGTCCACGCCGCGCACCCAGGCGAGGTCGGCCGGGGCGTGCGTGCCCTGCGTGCCGATATCCATCAGGTCCCCCACAAACCGTGCACCCATGATGTCCCGCCGGGCGGGAGCCCGTCGGCAGCGTGCTGAACCACCTTGTCGCGGACGGGAATTGACCGCACCGAGATGCATCGTACCTGCGCAGGGGGTGTCCGACTAAGGGTGCCGCGTGTCTGCGGGGAGCGGTGACCGACGGTGAGCGCGGGGTGGGGCGCGGCGGCCGGGAAGGGGTGAAAGGGGCAGAACGAAGCCCCCGATCACGGGGGAACAACCGGGGGCTTCGCGTCTGCGGCGGCTCCGAAAAGCCGCACATTAAGAACGTAAGACCTGTCCCACCCGTCGGTCAAGCGGAGTTGGAGCACACGCCGGGCCGATTGCCCACGGCCCGGCAGGGAGGCCGAAACTGATCACGTTGGGTGAGGGACCGGTTCGGTTCCCGCTGTCGCAGGCGGCTCAGGAGACACCACATATCCCTCCTGTACCTCCCGTACCAGCGCATCGGCGAACGGCCGCGAGGGATCCTCCGCGAAATGGCTGGTCTCCGCCACCGTCCAGCCGTCCCAGAACCCGGCCTGCGCCGGTCCGTCGCGCCGGCGCCCCCGGCGCCAGGACTCCTCGGCGCCCCGGTCCATCCACAGCAGCCGGGCGAGGTAAGGCCGCAGGGCCCGCCGCCCGGCCCCGACCCCCTCGATCAGGACGACGGGGGCCGGCGCCAGGACACGCGGCGCGCCGAAGCGGCGCAGGGTCCAGTCGTACGGCGCGTAGCGCGCGCTCGTCCCGCGCGCGAAGGGGTCGACCACCTGGTCCAGCAGCCGGGGCAGCCACGCGAACAGCTCCTCGTGGGTCGCCAGGTCGTCGAGGCGCAGGACGGGCGCGCCGCCGAGCGCGTCCGCGAGGCGGGTGGCGAAGGTGCTCTTCCCGGAGCCCGCGTGGCCGTCGACCGCCACCAGCCGTACGGGCCCGCAGGAGGGCGGCAGGGCGCGCAGGGCGGCGGCCACATCCGTCAGATCGTCCATCCGCCCAGCCTACGAGGGGCGGGGGCGGTGATCCGGTGCCCGGTGGTCCCGCAGGTCATGCCACTGGTCAGGACCAATATTGCTCACGCCACGCGGGCCGAATCGCTGGCAGAAGGCCGCCGGGAGCCTGGATAGTTGACGACTGCCGAGCGGCCGTCCCTTCCCCCTCTCTCCCCTCCCTCTCCTCACTCCCCTTTTCTGCCGCTTTCGCCCTTTCTGCCGTCGACCGGAGGTCCCCCCTGTGACCCGTCCCCCCTCCCGCAGAACCGTACTGGCCGCCGTGCTCGCGTCCGCCGCGTCCGCCGCCGTGGTCTCCGCCGTCCCCGCCGCCGCCCTGTCAGCCCCCCGCGCCGAGCCGCTGGTGGACAATTCCTTCTGGACGTCGTACTCCGACTGGCGCGCGGGCGAGGCCCAGGGCACCCGCGCCGTGCCGGGCGCCCGGCCCTCCCTGGTGATCGGGGCCCCCACGGGCCGCGTCGACTACGCCGATCCGCACACCGGGCTGACCACCGCCTGGGAGTACGGGACGTGGACCTCGCCGGTCCATCGTTCGGCCGTCCCCGCCACCGAACTCGTCGCCTCCTGGAACGCCAGGACACCGGCCGGCACCTGGATCCAGATCGAGCTGCGGGGCGACTACTCCGACAAGACCAGGACCCCGTGGTACGTCCTGGGCCGCTGGACCTCCGGCGACGGCCCCGACGACATCCGGCGCACCTCCGTCGACGACCAGACCGACGGGCGCAGCAGCATCTGGACCGACACCTTCTCCGTGGACGACGCGGCGAGCGGGCTGCGCCTGGCCTCGTACCAGCTGCGGCTCACCCTGTACCGCAAGCCGGGCACCCGGCTCACCCCGACCGTGCACCGGCTCGGCGCGATGGCGTCCGACATCCCCGACCGGTTCACCGTGCCGGCCTCCGCGCCCGGCCTGGCGCGGGAGCTGACCGTGCCGCGCTACTCGCAGAACACCCATGCCGGGCAGTACCCGGAGTACGACAACGGCGGCGAGGCGTGGTGCAGCCCCACCTCCTCGCAGATGATCATCGAGTACTGGGGGCGCAGGCCCACCGCGGAGGATCTCGCCTGGGTCGACCCCGCCTTCGCCGACCCGCAGGTCTGCCACGCGGCCCGGTACACGTTCGACCACCAGTACGACGGCTGCGGCAACTGGCCCTTCAACGCCGCGTACGCCGCCACGTACCGGGACCTGAACTCCGCCGTCACCCGGCTCGGTTCGCTGACCGACGTGGAGAACCTGGTCCGTGCCGGCATCCCCGTCATCACCTCGCAGTCGTTCCTCCAGACGGAGCTGACCGGGGCGGGTTACGGCACGGCGGGACACCTGATGACCGTGATCGGCTTCACGGAGAAGGGGGACGTGATCGCCAACGACCCCGCCTCGCCCGACAACAACGCCGTGCGGCGGGTGTACCGGCGGGCCGAGTGGGAGACCATCTGGCTGCGCACCAAGCGCTACAACGCGTCGGGGAACGTCACCTCGGGGACCGGTGGCGTCTGTTACGTCTACTGGCCCGCCGACCCCAGCACGGCCCAGCGGCACGCCCTGCGGTCGGTCGGACTGCTCTGATCGAACCGGTCTCCGGCCGCCACGGGTGTCTCTGCAATACTGCGGGCATTCTGAGGCAGCCGGAGACCAGGACGCGAACGTGAATCGTAGTCAGCAGCGGGGCGCGTCCGCCCGATCACAGGTGCGACGCTCCGAACTCATCGCCACCGGAAGGAAGTTGTTCGCCGACACCTCGTACGACGCGCTGTCGATGGACGACATCGCCTCGCACGCCGGGGTGGCCAAGGGGCTGATCTACTACTACTTCGAGAACAAGCGCGGCTACTACCTCGCGATCGTCGAGGACGCCGTCACCGAACTCGTCACGCTCGCCGCTGGCGGCGCCGAACTCCCGCGCACCCAGCGCGTGCAGCGGACCGTCGAGGCCTATCTGCGCTTCGCCCAGTACAACGAGGCGGCCTACCGCACCGTCATCAACGGCGGTGTCGGCTTCGACACCCAGGTGCAGTCCATCAGGGACGCCGTGCGTACGGGGCTGGTCTCCACGGTCGCCGACGGCGCCTACGGACACCACGACATCCCGCCGATCGCCCGGCTCGCGCTGCTGGGCTGGCTGAGCAGTGTCGAGTGGCTCACGCTCGAATGGCTGGCGCACCGCGACACGCTGCCCCGGGAGATCCCGCGCGACCTGCTGGTGCGGATGCTGCGCCACACCCTGAACACGATCGAGGAGTTCGCGCCGGAATGCCCGGCGCCGCCACCCGACCTGGAGTGGCGGCCGTTCACGGGTCTCGACGACCGGCAGGCCGAGAGCCTGCTCGACGCGCCGGACGGGCAGACGCCGGACGGCCCTGCGCCGGACGGGCATTCACCGGGCGGGCATTCACCGGACGGGCCGGATGCCGGCCCGCCCGGTGAACAGTGAGGACCGTCCTGCCTAGTTGATCGCCTTGATCAGCTCACCGTTGGTGGTGTCGCCGCTCAGCTCCCAGAAGAACGTGCCGCCAAGACCCTGCTGGTTCTTGTAGGCCATCTTCCCGGCGATGGTGGCGGGGGTGTCGTAGCTCCACCAGTTATTGCCGCAGAAGGCGTACGCGGTGCCACCGACCGTGCCGTTGGCCGGGCAGCTGGTCTTGAGGACCTTGTAGTCCTCGATGCCCGCCTCGTACTTGCCGGCCGCCGCGCCCGTCGCGGACCCGCCGGGCGCCTTCTGGGTCACACCGGTCCAGCCGCGTCCGTAGAAGCCGATGCCGAGCAGCAGCTTCGAGGCCGGGACGCCGAGGCTCTTGAGCTTGGCGATGGCGGTGTCGGTGGTGAAGCCCTGGGTCGGGATGCCCGCGTAGTTCGTGAGCGGGGAGTGCGGGGCGGTGGGGCCCTGCGCCGCGAAGGCACCGAAGAAGTCGTACGTCATCGGGTTGTACCAGTCGAGGTACTGCGCGGCGCCCGCGTAGTCGGCGGCGTCGATCTTGCCACCGGGGGTGCCGTCGGCCGTGATGGCGGCGGTGACCAGGTTCGGGGCCTTGAACTGCGTCCGCAGCGCGGAGGCGAGGTTCTTGAAGGCGGCGCGGCCGCTCGTGTCACAGCTCAGACCGCAGGAGTTGGGGTACTCCCAGTCGATGTCGATGCCGTCGAAGACATCGGCCCAGCGCGGGTCCTCCACCAGGTCGTAGCAGGACTTCGCGAAGGCGGCCGGGTTCCTCGCGGCCTCGGTGAAGCCACCGGACCAGGACCAGCCGCCGAACGACCAGATGACCTTCAGGCCGGGGTGCTTCGCCTTGAGCTTGCGCAGCTGGTTGAAGTTGCCGCGCAGCGGCGCGTCCCAGGCGTCGGCCTTGCCGTCCACGCTCTGGTCGGCGGTGTACGCCTTCTCGTAGTCGGCGTACGAGTCGCCGATCACACACTTGCCGCCCGTGACGTTGCCGAAGGCGTAGTTGATGTGCGTGAGCTTGGCGGCGGAACCGGACGTCTCGATGTTCTTGACGTGGTAATTCCGGTCGTACACACCCCAGTTGGTGAAGTAGCCGACCACCTTGCTGCCGGCCGCCGCCGCTGCCGGTGCGGCGGCCTGCTGCGCGGCCGCCGGCGACGTCGGCGCGCCCGCGGAGGCGCTGCCGGCTCCGGCGAGGAGGCTGACACCGAGAGCGGCGGTACACGCGGCGGCGACGAGCGCCCGGAGCCGGGCGCGAGGACGGTGAAGTGTGAGCACGAAGTCTCCTCGTGGGGGAGGACGTACGGGTGGGGGAGTGGCCGGACGGGACGGAGCGGTGGAAGGACGGCCGGCCACGGTCCGGATGTGACATGAACACCGAACCCGTTCCGGGTGGACGTTAGAAGGACTAGACCACTGCGGTCAATGGTGCGGACCAACTCGGCCGCGCCGTAAGGGGACGAAGAGGACGCACCCGGGCGCCCGGGCGCGCTCCCGGGCGCGCGGCGCGGGCGGATCCGCCCCCGGTGACGGGGGGCCGCCGATCGGGCATACTCAACGCGCCACAACCGCTGGTCAGCCTCTTCCGCGATCCGGGAAGGCAGCATCGGTTGGGCAGTACGCGTCCGGGGATATCCCGGACCTCAGCCGGCGGCGCCGCCCCACCCCGCGCGCGACCGCCGCAGTGTCCCGACAGGGAGGAGAGCGCCGCCATGCCCGACCGCGCCCCGCAGCCGGTGGAACGTCACCTGCCCACCGAAGAGTCCGAGGACCTTCTCGCGCTCGTACGCGACATCGCCCAGCGGGAGATCGTTCCCGCGGCCGCCGAGGAGGAGGAAGCGGGACACTTCCCGCGCCCGCTCTTCACCCTGCTCTCCGAGTCGGGCCTGCTCGGCCTGCCGTACGACTCCGCCCTCGGCGGCGGGGACCAGCCGTACGAGGTCTACCTCCAGGTCCTCGAAGAACTCGCCGCCGCCCGCCTCACCGTGGGCCTCGGCGTCAGCGTCCACTCCCTGGCCTCCTACGCGCTCGCCGGGTTCGGCAGCAAGGAGCAGCAGGCGGAACACCTCCCCGCGATGCTGGGCGGCGGTCTGCTGGGCGCCTACTGCCTCTCCGAGCCCGCCTCGGGCTCCGACGCCGCCTCGCTGCGGACGCGCGCGGTCAGGGACGGCGACGACTGGGTCATCACCGGCACCAAGGCCTGGATCACCCACGGCGGGATCGCGGACTTCTACACCGTCCTGGCGAGGACGGGCGGCGACGGCGCGCGGGGCATCACCGCGTTCCTCGTGCCGGGCGACGCCCCCGGTCTGCACGCCGCCGCCCCGGAGAAGAAGATGGGCATGAAGGGCTCGCCCACCGCCCAACTCCACTTCGACGGCGTGCGGGTGGCGGACGACCGGCGCGTCGGCGAGGAGGGTCAGGGCTTCGCGATCGCGCTCGCCTCGCTCGACTCGGGACGCCTCGGGATCGCCGCGTGCGCGGTCGGCCTCGCGCAGGCGGCGCTGGACGAGGCCACGGCGTACGCAACCGGCAGACAGCAGTTCGGCCGCCCCATCGCCGACTTCCAGGGGCTGCGCTTCCTGATCGCGGACATGGCGACACAGATCGAGGCGGGCCGCGCGCTCTACCTCGCCGCCGCGCGCCTGCGCGACGCGGGCCTGCCGTTCTCCCGGCAGGCCGCCATGGCCAAGCTGTTCTGCACGGACGCGGCCATGCGCGTCACCACCGACGCCGTACAGGTCCTGGGCGGCTACGGCTACACGGCGGACTTCCCCGTCGAGCGCTACATGCGCGAGGCGAAGGTGCTCCAGATCGTGGAGGGCACCAACCAGATCCAGCGGATGGTGATCGCCCGTCAACTGCTGGGCCCGGAAACCCGCTGAGCCCGCGGACCGACCCGCACCATGCCGAACACGTCGTCATGGTGCGGGGGTTGGCTCACGTACGGTACGGCGCCGCGCTCAGGCGGCGCGTGAGGCCCGGCGTGCCGCCGGGAACGGCTTGAACGGCCGCGAGCCCGGACCGCCGACGTGCGAGAAGGGCTGCGTACGCCAGTCGAGTCCCTGAGGAAGCGTTAGGAGCAGGGCGGTGTGCTGCTCCTGGGCCTCCGGCGACTCGTCGGCGGCCCCGGCCTCCGACGCCCGGCGTCCCGTACCCGCGCAGACCGTGAGCACGAACGGGTTCCACGGGGATGGGCACAGCGCGTGCTCGGGCAGGACGTCCTCGTCCGCCAGGAGCGCGATCGGCCGTGCGCAGTCCGGGCAGATCACCCGGTACATCTCGAACGTGTCGTAGAGATCGGACTCGTCGAACTCGTCGGAATCATCCGCCTCGACAAGATCGACGGACTCCGGTTCGCCGCGTCCGGCGCGCTTCAGGCTCTGCATGGAGACATTCCCCCTCGGGTGGGCCGACCAGGCACTTGTGGTCTCGACCACAGCAAGCAATTCCCTCCGTGCGCGTCCGGTAACCGTGAGGTCCCGACGGACCGCCTCACGGATCTGTGGCGTTCGTCACATGCCCGCCGCACGTGTCCGCGAGACACGGGCAGGCCCCCCACAAGAGACCCCCGGCCGACTGTGCCGGAGGGGACTCGGGGCAATAGGTTGATCCGTATGGAGGAGCTGGATCGTCAGATCGTGGAGTTGCTCGTCAAGGACGGCCGGATGAGCTACACCGACCTGGGCAAGGCCACCGGCCTGTCCACCTCGGCCGTGCATCAGCGCGTCCGCCGGCTGGAGCAGCGCGGCGTCATCCGCGGGTACGCGGCCGTGGTCGACCCCGGGGCCGTCGGCCTGCCGCTGACCGCCTTCATCTCCGTGAAGCCGTTCGACCCCAGCGCCCCCGACGACATCGCGGACCGTCTCGCGTCGGTCCCCGAGATCGAGGCGTGCCACAGCGTCGCCGGGGACGAGAACTACATCCTCAAGGTCAGGGTCGCCACCCCGCTGGAGCTGGAGGACCTGCTGACCCGTATCCGGGGCCTGGCCGGCGTCTCCACCCGGACGACGGTGGTCCTCTCCACCCCGTACGAGGCGCGCCCGCCGCGCATGTGAGCGCCCGGCGTCCTCCGGGCCGCCGTCTTCCGGGATGTCGTACCGGGTCCCCCGGCGGCGGGGCGGCCGGGCGAAAAAGAGACACTGGTCGGCATGACCGAGAGCGAAACCCGCACCGTGCTCCTGCGCGGCGGAGAAGTCCACAGCCCCGCCGACCCCTTCGCCACCGCCATGGTGGTCGAACGCGGCCATGTCGCCTGGGTGGGCTCGGAAGGGGCGGCGGACGCTTTCGCCACCGGGGTGGACGAGGTCGTGGACCTCGACGGCGCGCTGGTCACCCCGGCCTTCACCGACGCCCACGTCCACACCACCGCGACGGGCCTCGCGCTCACGGGCCTCGACCTGTCCGGCGCACGGAGCCTGCGGGACGCGCTCGGGCTCGTACGGGCCCACGCCACGGCGCACCCCGGCGTACGGATCCTCCTCGGCCACGGCTGGGACTCCGCCCGCTGGCCCGAGCGGCGCGCGCCGTCCCGCACCGAACTGGACGAGGCGACGGGCGGCCGGCCCCTCTATCTGACCCGTATCGACGTGCACTCCGCGGTCGCCACCACCGCCCTGCTCGACCTGGTCCCCGGTGTCACCTCTCTCACCGGCTACGACCAGGAGGGCCCGCTGACGGCCGCGGCACACCACGCCGTCCGGGCGGCCGCCCACGCCGCGGTCTCGCCCCACCAGCGCGCCGAGGCCCAGCGCGCGGCGCGGCGCCACGCCGCCTCGCTCGGCATCGGGACCCTGCACGAATGCGCGGGGCCCGACATCTCCGACGAGGACGACTTCACCGCCCTGCTGGCCCTGGCCGCCGGCGAACCGGGACCCCGGGTCCACGGCTACTGGGCCGAGGCGATCACGGACGGGAAGGGCGCGGCGCGCGTACGCGACCTGGGCGCCGTGGGCGCGGCCGGTGACCTCTTCGTGGACGGCTCCCTCGGCTCCCACACGGCCCACCTGCGCGAGCCGTACGCCGACGCCCCCCACACCGGCACCGCCCACCTCGACGCGGCCGCCGTCGCGGCCCACGTCACGGCCTGCACCGAGGCCGGCCTCCAGGCCGGTTTCCACGCCATCGGGGACGCCGCCGTCGGTGCCGTCGTGGACGGCGTACGCGCCGCCGCCGAGCGGCTGGGCCTGGCCCGGATCAGAGCCGCCAGGCACCGCGTCGAGCACGCCGAGATGCTCGTCCCCGAGACGATCGCGGCCTTCGCCGAGCTGGGGCTCACCGCCTCCGTCCAGCCCGCCTTCGACGCGGCCTGGGGCGGCGAGGACGGCATGTACGCCGAGCGGCTCGGCGCCGGGCGGGCCCGGACGCTGAACCCGTACGCGGCCCTGCTGCGCGCGGGCGTCCCGCTCGCCTTCGGCTCCGACAGCCCGGTCACCCCGCTCGACCCCTGGGGCACGGTCCGCGCGGCGGCCTTCCACCGCACGCCCGAACACCGGATCTCCGTACGGGCCGCCTTCACCGCCCACACCCGGGGCGGCTGGCGGGTCCTCGGCCGGGACGACGCCGGTACGCTCGTGCCGGGCGCCCCCGCCGACTACGCCGTCTGGCGCACCGGCGCACTGGTCGTCCAGGCCCCGGACGACCGGGTGTCCCGCTGGTCCACCGATCCCCGCTCGGGCACCCCGGGACTGCCCGATCTCACGCCGGGCGGACCGCTGCCGGAATGCCTGCGGACCGTTGTCGCCGGACAAACGGTGTTTGTGGGACCGAAAGAGTGACGTGCGGACATTTCGTACCGCCGACCGATGCTCACCGGCCTCCGCCGCGACCTGCGGATCTTCCCCACTGACCTGCTGATTTGGGTCAACACCGCAGGTCAAACGACTGTTGACAGTAAGCAGTCACCGGCGGGTAGGTTCGGCCGAGTCCACCACAGGACGTCCGTCCGGCAACCTCCGCGCAGTCGTCGAACGCCGCTGGGCCACGGGGCGGTGTGCCGCACCGGCGCACCACCACTGGGAGCCAGGTCCAGCACCCGCGTCTCGGGGGCGAGGGAAGGTTTCGGCCGGTCGGCAGGTGCGACCCGGGCGGGGTCCCGGCGTTCAGTAGACAACGGCTTTCGGTCGACCCGCAGCCGGCGGGTCCGAGGTCGGCCCGAAGGACGCCGGGTCCCGATCCGTAGGTCCGCGATGCGGTGACCGCCGACCCCCGAGCGCTCGCTAAGGTGGTGCCTCGGCGTACGGCGATTGAGGGGCAGCAGTGAACGACGGTGGTCAGAGGCGGTACGGCCCGCTCGGTAAAGCCTTGGTGATCATCCCGACCTACAACGAGGCCGAGAACATCAAGCCGATCGTCTCCCGGGTCCGCGCGGCGGTGCCCGAGGCCGACATCCTGATCGCCGACGACAACAGCCCGGACGGCACCGGCAAGCTCGCGGACGAGCTCGCCGCCGAGGACGGCCAGGTCCGGGTCCTGCACCGCAAGGGCAAGGAAGGGCTGGGAGCGGCCTATCTGGCGGGCTTCCAGTGGGGCTTGGAGCACGGCTACGGAGTCCTGGTCGAGATGGACGCCGACGGCTCCCACCAGCCCGAGGAACTGCCCCGGCTGCTGACCGCGCTCAAGAGCGCGGACCTCGTCCTCGGTTCGCGCTGGATGCCGGGCGGGCGCATCGTCAACTGGCCAAAGAACCGGGAGTTCCTCTCCCGGGGCGCCAGCACCTACTCGCGGCTCCTGCTCGGTGTCCCCATCCGGGACGTCACCGGCGGCTTCCGTGCCTTCCGGGCCGAGACGCTGGAAGGACTCGGCCTCGCCGCCGTCTCCTCCCAGGGCTACTGCTTCCAGATCGACCTCGCCCGGCGCGCGGTCGAGGCCGGGTTCACGGTCGTGGAGGTCCCGATCACGTTCGTGGAGCGCGAGGTGGGCGACTCCAAGATGAGCAAGGACATCGTCGTGGAAGCGCTCTGGAAGGTCACCGCCTGGGGCGTCGAGTCCCGGGCGAACCGCATCCTCGGCCGCAAGCCCTCCTGAGCCTCCTGAGGCCGTCGGCCCGGCCCCTCCGCCCGGCCCTTTTGATTGCTCCCATACGCCGTACCGGCCCACGCCCAGGCACACTGGAACCATGACGACCGGACATCCTGAGCCACTTCGGACCCCGCCCAAGCGCTCCCGTGCCCGCACGCTGATCCCGCTGGGCCTCGCTCTGTGGGTGGTGCTGGAGATCTGGCTGCTGATCTTCGTCGCCGGGGTCTCCGGCGGCCTCACGATCCTCGCGCTGCTCGTCGGCGGGGCCGTGATCGGCGCGGTGGTCATCAAGAGCGCCGGCCGGCGGGCCTTCGCCAACCTGACCGCGACCCTCCAGCGCCAGCAGCAGGCGCAGCAGGCCGGTCCGCAGGCCGTGGCGCCGCCCGAGGGCCACGGGTCCACCGGCAACGGCTTCCTGATGCTGGGCGGCCTGCTGATCATGATCCCCGGGCTGATCACGGACGTGCTGGGCCTGCTCCTGCTCGTCCCGTTCGTACGGAAGGCCCTGGGCCGGTACGCGGAGCGGTCGCTGGAGCGCCGGATGAGCGCCGTGGCGGCCCCCGGCACCCTGGGCGACGCGTTCCAGCAGGCCCGGATGCGGCAGCCGGACGGCAAGGTCGTCCAGGGCGAGGTCATCCGGCACGACGAGCCGCGCCGGCCGGAAGACAACGGCCCCCGGCCGCCGCTCTCCAAGTAGCGAGGCCGCGGTCGGCAGGACAGCCGATGGGCCCGACGCACAGAAGAGCCGATGGGCCCGACACACGGTGTGTGTGTCGGGCCCATCGGCTGTTCTGTCGCTCTTTGCTCTATTGCTCTGTGCGCTCTTGTGACTTTTGTGCGGTGGTTACATGCTCGCGGTCAGGCCGACTTCCGGCTGTCCCGCGGGTGCACGGCGATGTTCATGGCGCCGGAGCGCAGGACTGCCAGCCGTTCGGCCAGCACCTCCTCCAGCTCCTCGCGTGTGCGCCGCTCCATGAGCATGTCCCAGTGCGTACGCGCAGGCTTGCCCTTCTTCTCCTCGGGGCCATCTCCGTCGACCAGGAGTGCCTGGGCGCCACACGCCTTGCACTCCCACTCCGGCGGGATGTCCGCCTCCACCGAGAACGGCATCTCGAATCGATGTCCGTTCTCGCATGCGTACTCCACCGCCTGGCGCGGGGCCAGATCGATGCCGCGGTCCGTCTCGTAGCTGGTAACCACGAGTCGCGTGCCGCGGAGAGCTCGCTCACTCATGAATCGTGCCTCCCGGGCTTGTCGCCCACAGGACAGGTGTCGCTGTCGTCGTCATCCGGTCAACGTCCGGTCCGCGGTAAAGATTCCCGTGCCGGGTCTTGCGTCGCCCGTCGTGCCGCCCCTTGTTGTACCCACCAGTGACCGCTTTGTCACCTCTGACAGAAGATGTCACCCGGCGAATTCATTTCTCCAGTACGCAGGAACGGTCCGCCCGGCAGGCCAAACGCGTACACTACCGCCCTTTGACTTCAACGTCTAAATCCGTGCCGGTACGGGGTTTCCCGCGGCCGCGATCGCCCGCCCCACCGGCACCCTCGCCAGCAGGACGGACCCCACGACGAAGAACACCACCAGGGAGATGATCGCATCCCGGTAACTCCCCGTGAGCTGGTACGCGAGCCCGAACACCAGGGGCCCCAGCCAGCTCAGCCCCCGGTCGCTCATCTCGTACGCGGAGAAGTACTCGGCCTCCTTGCCGCGCGGCACCAGGTGGGAGAAGAGCGAGCGGGACAGCGCCTGGCTGCCGCCCAGCACCAGACCGATCGCCGCCGCCAGCGCGTAGAACGCCACCGGCGTCCCGGCCGGCAGGAAATAACCTGCCCCGAGGATCAGCGTCCACACCCCCAGGGAGCCGAGGACGGTCCGCTTGGCACCGTACGACCTGGCCAGCCGGCCCATGCCGAGCGCGCCCGCCACGGCCAGGACCTGCACCAGCAGGACCGCCGTGATGAGCGTCGTCTGGTCCAGGTCCAGTTCCTCGGAGCCGTAGACCGAGGCCTGTGAGATCACCGTCTGGATGCCGTCGTTGTAGACCAGATAGGCGAGCAGGAACGACAGGGTCAGCGGATGGCGCCGCATGTCCCGCAGCGTGTTCATCAGCTGCCGCCAGCCGGTGCCCACCGACCCCTCGCCGTGCCCCGGCACCGCGCGGTCCCGCAGCCGGCGCAGCGGGACGAGCGTGAAGGCGCCCCACCAGACGCCTGCCGAGGCGAGGCAGATCCGTACCGCCGTCGACTCGGAGACGCCGAACGAGTCGTGGCCCGTGTACAGGACGAGGTTCAGCACCAGCACCAGGGCGCCCGAGGTGTAGCCGAACGCCCACCCCCGGGAGGAGACGGCGTCGCGCTCCTCGGGCCCGGCTATCTGGGGCAGGAACGCGTTGTAGAGCACCATCGAGACGGACAGTGAGGCGTTCGCCACGATCAGCAGCAGGGCGCCGAGCAGATAGCGGTCGCCGTCCAGGAAGAACATGCCGGCCGTGGCGGTCGCCCCCAGGTACGCGGAGGCCGCCAGCAGCGGCTTCTTGCGTCCCGTACGGTCGGCCGCCGCGCCCGCCAGCGGCATCACGAGCACCGCCACCACGACCGACAGGGAGACGGAGTAGGCGAAGACCGACCCCGCGCGCACGGGGATGCCCAGCGGGTGGACGAACCCGTCCGCGTCGGCGGCGGCCTTGGCCACCGAGGTGAGGTACGGGCCGAGGAAGACGGTGAGCACGCTCGTGGAGTAGACGGAGCAGGCGAAGTCGTAGAAGTACCAGCCTCGTTGCTCGCGCCTGCGGGCGCGTACCTCGTCCGGTCCGCCCGTGCCGTCCGGCTCTTCGGTACGGTCCACGGTCTCGGCGGTCACCCGCGCCCCCTCGATCAGTTCCAGGCGTTCGGTTTGCCCGGTGTTCAGTTCCCGGCGTTCAGTGCCAGGCTCCCCGCGCGGTGAACACCGTGCGCAGCGTTTCCAGTTGATCGGTCATAATGCCATCCACGCCGAGGTCCAGCAGGGCCTCCATGCGATCCGCCTCGTTGATGGTCCAGACGTGCACCTGGAGACCCCGCGCGTGGGCCGTGCGTACAAAACGCTCGTCCACCACAGGGACGCCGCTCTGCGCCTCGGGCACCTGTGCGGACACCGCCCCGGCCCGGACCGGGAAGGGGACCCCGTACGAGCGAAGTCGCAGGCCCAGCACGCCCCGTACGCCGTACGAGGTGGCGAGCCGGGGGCCCGCGAGCCGCGCCGCGGCCGCCACCCGGCGCTCGGAGAAGGACCCCACGCAGACCCGGTCCCAACTGCCCGTCCCGCGGATCAGGTCCACCAGCGGGACCAGCGCGGGGGCCGCCTTGATGTCCACGTTCCAGCGGGCGTCCGGGAATTCGTCCAGCAGGTCCGCGAAGAGGGGCAGCGGCTCCTTGCCCGCCACCCGCGCCTGCCGTACCTCCTCCCAGGGGAGGTCGGCGATCCGGCCGTGCCCGTCCGTCACCCGGTCGAGGGTCGTGTCGTGGAAGGCGACCAGGCGGCCGTCGGCGGTGGTGTGGACGTCGGTCTCGAAGTAGCGGTAGCCGAGGGAGTCCGCGCGGCGGAAGGCGGCGGCGGTGTTCTCCAGGCCGTCGGCCGCGCCCCCGCGGTGGGCGAACGGGATCGGGCCCGGGTGGTCCAGGTAGGGATGGCGTGGGTGGGTCACGGCCGCAGTATGGCCTGCCCCGGTGACCCGGCGGCGACGACCGGGCTGCTCGCGGGCGCCGCCGGGACGGCGAAGACACGAAGGAAGAGCTGCGCGAGAGGTCCGATGGCCAGCGCGTAGGCCACCGTGCCGATCCCGACCGAGCCGCCGAGGGCGAAGCCCGTGGCCACGACGGCGATCTCGATGGAGGTACGGACCAGCCGGATCGAGCGGCCGGTCACCCGGTGCAGCCCGGTCATGAGACCGTCGCGCGGCCCGGGACCGAAGCGGGCCGCGATGTACAGGCCGGTGGCGAGGCCGTTGAGCACGATGCCCGCGACCAGCAGGGTGATCCTGGCGGGCGCGCCGTGGGCGTCGGGGACGAGGGCGAGGGTGGCGTCCATGGCGAGGCCGACCACGAAGACGTTGGAGACCGTGCCGAGCCCCGGGCGCTGCCGGAGGGGGATCCACAGCAGCAGGACGGTGGCGCCCACGATGATCGAGACGACCCCCATGGACAGGCCCGTGCGCTCGGACAGCCCCTGGTGCAGCACCCCCCACGGCTCCAGACCCAGCCCGCCGCGCACCAGCAGCGCCGCGCTCGCCCCGTACAGCGCGAGTCCGGTGGAGAGCTGGAGCAGCCGACGGGTGAGATGGATGCCCCGGAGGCTGGCGGTGGTGGACATGAGGGGGTCTCCTGATGCGATGGTGGACTGGTACGCATCACTCTGTGGCTGGCTCTTCCTCGCCAACCATGGCCAATCCGGGGAAGGTGGACTGACTTTCATGGCGCAGTGGACCTCTGCGGTCGGCGCGGCGCAGCTCGCCCGGCAGCTCAAGGCGCAGCACGACCGGCCCGCGGGGCCGAACAGCCGCCGGCCGCCGGCGTACCGGGCGCTCGCGGAGGGGGTCCGGCTGCTCGTCCTGGAAGGCCGGGTGCCGGTCGCGGCGCGGCTGCCCGCCGAGCGGGAGCTGGCCGTCGCGCTGTCGGTGAGCCGTACGACGGTGGCCGCCGCGTACGAGGCGCTGCGCGCCGAGGGCTTCCTGGAGTCCCGCAGGGGCGCGGGCAGCTGGACGGCGGTCCCGGCGGGCAGCCCGCTGCCGGCCCGCGGGCTGGAGCCGCTGCCGCCCGAGGCGCTGGGCTCGATGATCGACCTGGGTACGGCCGCGCTGCCCGCGCCGGAGCCCTGGCTCACCCGGGGCGTCCAGGGCGCCCTGGAGGAGCTGCCGCGCTACGCGCACACGCACGGCCGCTACCCGGCGGGCCTGCTGGCGCTGCGGCAGACGGTCGCGGACCGGTACACGGCCCGTGGCATCCCGACCATGCCGGAACAGATCATGATCACCACCGGCGCCATGGGCGCGATCGACGCGATCTGCCAGCTCTTCGCGGGCCAGGGGGAGCGGATCGCGGTGGAGTCGCCGTCGTACGCGAACATCCTCCAGCTGATGCGGCAGGCCGGTGCCCGGCTGGTGCCGGTCGCGATGGCGGAGGGGCTGGCCGGCTGGGACCTGCCGCGCTGGCGCCAGGTGATGCGGGACGCGGCGCCCCGGATCGCGTACGTCGTGGCCGACTTCCACAATCCGACCGGGGCGCTGGCCGACGACGACCAGCGGCGGCAGCTGGTCGACGCGGCGCGCTCGGCGGGGACGGTGCTCGTCGTGGACGAGACCATGGTGGAGCTGCCGCTGGACGCGGGCCTGGAGATGCCGAGGCCGGTCTGCGCCTTCGACCCGGCGGGCAGCACGGTCCTGACGGTCGGCTCGGCGAGCAAGGCCTTCTGGGCGGGGCTCAGCATCGGGTGGGTACGGGCGGCGCCGGAGGTCATCCGGTCGCTGGTGTCGGCGAGGGCGTACGCGGACCTCGGCACACCGGTGCTGGAACAGCTCGCGGTGAACTGGCTGATGCGCAGCGGCGAGTGGGAGGACGCGGTCGCCTTCCGGCAGGGACAGGCGCGGGGGAACAGGGACGCGATGGTGGCGGCGGTACGGGACCAGCTGCCGGACTGGGAGTTCGAGGTGCCACGCGGCGGCCTGACCCTGTGGGCGAGAACCGGCGGCCTGTCGGGCTCCCGCCTGGCCGAGGTGGGCGAACGGGTGGGCGTACGGGTCCCCTCGGGCCCCCGCTTCGGCGTGGACGGCGCCTTCGAGGGCTACGTACGCCTCCCGTTCACGGTGGGAGGCCCGGTGGCGGTGGAAGCGGCGACGCGCCTGGCGACGGCGGCCCGCCTGGTACGAGGCGGCGCGGGCACGGGCACGGACACCCCGAAGCCCTTCGTGGCGTAACGCGCTGCCGCGCGCGGGGTCGGCCGTCGAGGGCTGGGCATGGTGTACCGGGTGCGGCCCGGTGGGCCGGTGTCCTCAAGCGCCGGACGGGCGCGGAGGGGTGCGACCCGGTCAACACCTGCCCGGCGCCGGGCCACTGTGCCCGGCCAATTCAGCCCGCCCGGCGATTGAGGACACCCGTCCACCGGTCCGCACGCGGTCGCAGAGCTCAGCCTTCGACCGGTACCCCCGTCGCGACCGGCCCCGCGGAGGCCACCCGCTCCACCTCCCGCTCAGGCACAGGCTCCCCGGCCGGAGGCGTATGCGCGTCCGGCAGCAGATCCAGCACCGCCCTCCGATGCACCTCGCTCGTCGCGTCGTCGTACGGGTCCGGCGTCGCCGGCACCTGGAGCCTGAGCACCGGCCCCGTACCCAGGCGTGCGTACCCCCGGCCGGGCGGGACGTCCGGCGTGGGCGTCGTGTGCGGCGGCGCCCCGAGCACCGCCTCCACCTGCGCGGCCGCCACCGGCCCGAGGACGACCCGGGCGCGTGTGTGTGACCGTACGGCGTCGCCCAGCGCGTCCAGGCTGTCGAGCTGCTCCGCGACGACCACCGTCACCCCCGCCGCCCGGCCGTGGCGCAGCGGGATCTGGAGGTGCTCCTGCGGATCGGGCCGTCCGCCCGCCGCCGCCAGCTGCCCGAACACGCTCGGCCGGTCCACGAGGATCCACAGCGGGCACTTCACGTCGTCGGGCGTGGGATGCCCGGACTGCCGTGCGCGATTCGCCGCGATCAGCCGCCGCTCCGTCTCGTGCGAGGCCCATTCGAGGCTGGACAGCGCGCCGGACAGCGAGGACTCCACCGACAGCACCCCCCGGCGCCCCGAGAGAAACGCGAACTCGCCCGTCGCGCTGCCCTCCACGATCAGGACGTCGCCGTGCTGGAGGGCCTGGAGCGCGAGGGAGCGCAGCAGGCTCGTGGCGCCGCTGCCCGGCTGGCCGGTCACCAGCAGGTGCGGCTCCGTGGAGCGCGGTCCCGTACGCCACACCACCGGCGGCGCGTCGTGGGTCTCCTCGCCCGCCAGGACCGGCACGGTGCGCTGCACCGCGTCGTCGTCGGTGAAGCCGAGCACCGTCTCACCGGGGACGGTGACAAAACGCTGCGCGGCGATGGCGGTGGGGAGGGCGGCGAGGACGGTCATCACCAGCTGGTTGCCCTCCTCGTCCCAGTGGAAGAGGTATTCGCGCCCGCGCCCCGACTTGGTGTGCAGGAGCTGCTCGATCCTGGCGCGGGCGGCCGGCTCACCGTCGGTGAAGTACGGGGGGTACTTCATCCGCAGCCTGGTGAGCCGTCCGTCACCGTCGAACGCGTACTCGTCGAACGCCGCCTCCCACTCCCCGCCGTGGGAGAAGAGCGGAGCGGGGTCCTCCGGCACGGAGAAGTAGGGCACCAGCGCCTCGTAGAGGGACCGGAGCCGCTCCGTCTCCGCCTCGTCGGGCCCCGTCCGCTTCGGCGTACGGTCCCGTCCCTTCCAGGCGGCCGCGGCCATCACCGAGATGAGGGCCAGCAGCGGCCCGTACGGGATGAGCGCGACCACCAGGCCGCAGGCCGCCACCAGGAACAGCGCGGGACCGCGCCGCTCCCTGGGGGTGCCGGCCCACTTCTGGCGCCCCGCGGCGGCCAGCACCCGCAGACCACGGGTGATCGTGATCAGCGGATGGAGAACATCCGTGGCGCCGTCGGCGGCCGTGCGGGCCATCTCGCGGCTGCGAGCGAGCTGGGCACTGCCGCTGCTCAGAATGCGGGGGAGCGGTCGCCGGGCCACGTCTGTCTCCTGGGGGGATGCGGGAAGGGAGGGAGGCGGGGGTCAGAACTTGATCCCGCCCAGCAGACCGGCGAGGGAGGCGCCGCCGGCCGTGATGCTCGGAGCGATGGCGGTGCCCGCGAGGTAGAAACCGAAGAGGGCGCTCACAAACGCGTGTGAGGCCTTGAGTCCGTCCTTCCTGAAGAAGAGGAAGACGATGATTCCGAGCAGCACGACACCTGAGATGGACAGGATCATGAGGATTCTCCTGGTTGAGGGGACAGTCACCATGAGTTCTTCCAGGATCACCGAAAGTATCTATGCGACAAAAGGTGCAAATGAGTGAAATATTTGGTATTTCACTGCACTGGCCCACATCGGGACCCCGCCCGGGTGGCGGACCGCCCGACCTTGCCGCTGAGCAGTACCCTTTCGTTCACCCGGACGGCTGCGTACGCCGTCCGCCCCAGGTCAACGGCGTGAAAGGCGGTTCACCGATGAGCGAGGCCCACGATCCGGCGGTGGTGGAGCTGGCGACGAGGATCTTCGAGCACGCCCGGCGGGGTGAGGGCGACGCCCTCGCCGCGTTCGTGGACGCCGGAGTGTCGCCGAACCTCTCCAACGACCGGGGCGACTCCCTCGTCATGCTGGCCGCCTATCACGGCCACGCCCCCGCCGTGGAGCTCCTCCTCGCGCGTGGCGCGGACCCGGACCGGGCCAACGACCGCGGCCAGACCCCGCTCGCCGGAGCGGTCTTCAAGGGCGAGGACGCGGTGATCCGCGCCCTGCTGGCCGGCGGGGCCGATCCGGCGGGCGGCACCCCCTCCGCCGTGGATACCGCGCGGATGTTCGGGAAGACGGAGCTCCTGGAGCTGTTCGGAGCCCAGTGAGGCAGGACGGTCCCGCCGGTCAGGACGGGACGGTCCTCAGGACGGGCGCGGGAACGGGCGGGAGGCGAAATGTGGTCGCGGAGGCGAAATGGCTGGGTCATCATGACGTCGAGCCCGTACGGGTCCCCGACGAGAGGCAGAGGAAGATGGTCCACACCAAGCGACAGACGACGGTCGGCCGAACTTGTTGCCGCGCGGCCTAGGTATCCATACCCCCCGGTTGCGTCGACAGCTTGAGTGAGGCTTTCCCCATGTTCGATCCAGTCATAGCGCCGAGCGGCACGCTGCTCGGCCTGTTGCAGAGGGGCCGCGGCGACGGCACGCTGCACGCGCTCGCCGCGCCCCGCGCGGAAGCGCTCGCCGCCCTCAACCACTGCGTGCTGATCGACCCGCGCCACGACTGGCAGGTCGAGAACCGCTCGCTGTACTACGCACGCCTCTACCTGGATCTCCACGGCGGTCTTGACGCCATCGACCACCATCTCTTCCGGGCAGAGGACCACTTCGACACCGAGGAGTCCAGGACCGGGCTCTCCCTCGCCGTACTGGGGCACCTCGCCTCGTACGGCAGGCGCGACGCCCTGGACCTCCTCAGGCGCTACGCCGCGACCGGCTCCAATTGGGCCTGGGCCCTGGACGAGCTGGCGCTGCGCGACGACGACACGGGCCTGCGCTCCCTCGCGCTGCCCGTGCTCGCCCGATTCCCGGCGACCCCGGAGGGCGAGGCCGAACTGGCCTCGGCCGTACGGGACGCCTTCGAACCCCGCCCCTGGCGTCTCTGGGCCGACGATCCGCGCGAGGCGGTCGGCGGCCGGATCAGGGCCGCGGGCGAACAGGGCTCGTTCGACCGCTGGCAGCGCCAGATGCGGCCGAGCGGACCACGGCCGGGCTGGAGCGTCCAGGCCGTCTTCGACTGGGCGCAACAGGCGCTCGACCGGGGCACGCCCCTCCATGTGCCCGCCGCGCGCTGCCTCACGGCGGTCGCGGGGCCCGACGACCGGCAGGCGATCGTCGAGGCCGCGCGCAACGGACCCGACGCGGCCCGGTGCGCCTCGCTCCACTACCTCGCCGAGATCCGCGACCCGGTGGTCCTCGACCTGATCGAGGCCGCCGCGTCGAGTACGGACCGCACGGTCGCGGAGGCCTCCGTCGCCGCGTTCGAGCGGATGTGCGGCGAGGACGCCGTCGACCGGGCCCGGGGCTGGGTCCACCGGCCCGACGCCCTCGGCGCCTCCGCCGCGGGCGTACTCGCCGGCCGGGGCGGCACGCAGGACGCCCAGCTGGTCCTCGGCGCGCTGCGCGAGACCGTACGGTCGGAGGGGCCCGACGCGCCCCTGCTGTGGACCCTCGTCGACGGGGCGGGACGCCTCGGCATCGTCTGCGCCGCCCCCGTCCTGCGCCACGTCTACCGCGAGACCGCCTCCTCCCAGCTGCGCGGACGCGCGGCGAGGGCGCTGGCCGCCACCGACCCCTCGTACGCCACCGGATTCGCCGTCGAATGCCTGTGGGACTGCGAGGAGACCACGAGGGAGGTCGCCGCGCTGCACGCGGAGACCGCCGACGTACGGGTGGCGGAGCGGCTGCGGAGACTGGCCGCCGACCCGGCCGAGGAGGCCGAGGTGCAGACCGCCGTACGGAGCAGGATCGGCCCCGACGCCGCCGCTCTGTGACACCGGACGCTCATTGACCTCGGGGTGACCTCAGGACCGTGAGCGTCCGGCGGAGCGCCGGGCCGGTGGCGACGACTGTGCTGATGGCGACGACTGTGCCGGTGGCCACGAGCGTGTCACGCGTGTGGCTCGATGTGCGTTCCACGTGTGTTTCGGTACGACGTCCGAGGCCGCGGCGCCCTCCGGGACACCCCGGAGTCCAATGCTCATGGGGCGTTCGTCGGGCGGAAAGATCCACGTTGGCAGGGACACGTCCGGCAGGACGACAACACGAGCATGCGTGTCGTCATTGTCACCGAGTCCTACCCGCCCGACGTCAACGGCGTGGCCCATTGCGCCCTCCAGACCGCCCGGCACCTCGCCGCGCGCGGTCATGACCCGCTCGTCATCGCCCCGGCCGTCGCCGGCGACGACGAGATCGACTCACCGTGCCCCGTGGTACGTGTGCCCTCACTCCCGCTCCCCGGCTATCCGCAGGTCCGGGTGGCACTGCCCAGCCGGCGGGTGGCCGCGACGATCGCCGCGCACCGCGCCGACCTCGTCCACCTGGCGGGCCCCTTCGTGCTCGGCGTGCGCGGCATGTCGGCCGCCACCCGGCTCGGCGTCCCCGCCGTCGCCGTCTACCAGACCGACCTCGCCGGATACGCCAGGACGTACGTCGGCGCCGGCGAGGCGGCGGCCTGGCGGCGCATACGCGCCGTCCACACCGCCGCCGACCGCACCCTCGCGCCGTCCAGCGCCGCCGTCCGCGATCTCGCCGCGCACGGCATTCCCCGGGTCAGCCTGTGGCCGCGCGGGGTGGACACCGTACGGTTCCGGCCGGAGCTGCGCGACGAGGCGCTGCGGCGGCGGTTCGCGCCGAACGGTGAGCTGATCGTCGGTTACGTCGGCCGGCTGGCGCCCGAGAAGCACGTGGAACTCCTGGCGGGCGTCTGCGCGCTGCCGGGCGTCCGGGTGGTGATCGTCGGGGACGGCCCCAGCGAGGCGTCACTGCGGGGCGCGCTGCCCGGCGCGCTCTTCCTGGGCCGTACCACCGGAGACGAACTGGCCAGGACCTTCGCGTCCTTCGACGTCTTCGCGCACACCGGCCCGTACGAAACCTTCTGCCAGACCGTGCAGGAGGCGATGGCCAGCGGGGTGCCGGTGATCGCGCCCGCGGCGGGCGGACCGCTCGACCTCGTGGACCACGGCCGTACGGGAACGCTCGTGACGCCCCTCGACACCGACGCCGTCACCCGGGCCGTCGAGGACCTCGCCCACGCGCCCGTCCTGCGCGCCTCCTACGGACGCGTGGCCCGGGCCACGGTCGAGGGGCGCACCTGGGCGGTGGTCGGGGACCAGCTGATCGACCACTACGCGGCCGTCCTCGGCGCCCGCACGGCGGTGGTCGCGTGAACGCGGCGGGTTCGTCCCTTCCGTCTGCCTCTGTAGGAGGCGGCCTGCGGATCGTACGGCTGGCCAACTTCGTCACCCCGGCCTCCGGCGGCCTGCGCACCGCGCTCCAGGAGCTGGGCAGCGGCTACCTGGCGGCCGGGCACGAACCGGTGCTGATCGTGCCGGGGGAGCGGGACACCGACGAGCACACCACGCAGGGACGGGTGATCACCCTGCCGGGCCCGGTGCTGCCCGGCACCGGCGGCTACCGCGTCCTGACCGCGCGGCGGCGGCTGCGGGAGGTGCTCGAACAGATCCGTCCTGACCGGCTGGAGGTGTCCGACAGGACCACCCTGCGCTGGACCGGGGAGTGGGCGCGCCGCCACCGCGTGCCGTCCGTGATGGTCTCCCACGAGACCGCCGACGGGGTGCTGCGGACCTGGGGCGTGCCCGGAGCGGCGGCGGGGCGGACGGCGGACCGGATCAACCTGCGCAGCGCGTGGGCGTACTCCCGGATCGTCTGCACCACGGAGTGGTCGGAGCGCGAGTTCCTGCGCATCGGGGCCCGGAACGTGGTGCGGGCGCCGCTGGGGGTGGATCTGGTGCGGTGCCGGCCGGAGCGGCGCGACCCGGCGCTGCGGGAGCGGTACGCGCGCGGGGCGGACGTCCTGCTGCTGCTCGGCTCCCGGCTGTCGGTGGAGAAGCGGCCCGGCACGGCGCTGGACGCGCTGGCGGAGCTGCGGGCGCGGGGTGTGCGGGCGGTGCTGGTCGTGGCGGGCGAAGGCCCGCTGCGGGCCGGGCTGGTCCGCAGGGCGCAGGCGCAGCGGCTGCCGGCGCTCTTCCTGGGCCACGTGCGGGACCGGGCCGCCATGGCGGATCTCCAGGCGGCGGCGGACATCTGCCTGGCGCCGGGACCCGCCGAGACCTTCGGGCTCTCGGCCCTGGAGGCGCTGGCCTGCGGCACACCGGTGGTCGCGAGCGCGTCGTCGGCGCTGCCCGAGGTCATCGGCGACGCGGGCAGGTCGGCGGCGGACACGGGCGCGGCCTTCGCCGACGCCGTACAAGCACTGCTGGGCCACCCGGAGCCGCAGCGCCGCACGGCGGCGAGGGCGAGGGCGGAACTGTTCGGCTGGGACCGCTCGGTGGAGGCGTTCCTGGCGGCCCACGACACCGAGGCACTGCGCCCGGTCGAACGGCTGCCCGATCCGGTGTCCACCGCGCCCCCACTCCACCACCCGGACGGGGCGCCACGGTGAGCGGGCCGGGGACGCCCGCGGCACGGGAGGCCTCGGGGGAGGCGGCACCGGAGAGGGGTGCGGCGAGACGGGTGCCCGCCGGGTCGGGAGCCGCCGGGGTGTCCGCGCCGGTGTCCGCGTGTGTGTCGGCTCCTACGGAGGTGGCACGGCCGGCCGCCGGGGCGGCCACCTGCGCGGCGGCTTCCACGGCGGCCGACGCGTCCACGGTCCCGCGGGACCCGGGAGCCGCCCTGGCGGTCCTGCGACCGGTTGCCGGGTCCGTCGCGGACCCGTCCCTGGGCAGCGGCACGGCGTCGGGGTCCGTTGCCGAGGCGTCCTCCGTCAGGCGGGCCGCACCAGGGGGCGTCGGCCCGGCCGCGCCCTGCAGCCCGGTCGCGCCCGGCGACCCGGACGGGGCCCGGCTGTCGGGCCCCGGGGGTCTCGCTCCGTCGCGTGGGATCCGGTTCGCCGCGCTGGGGGATTCCCTTACCGCCGGGGTCGGTGACCCCGTGGACGGGGGCTGGCGGGGGTGGGCCGCCCTGCTCGGTGGAGGGCTCGGCGGGGGAGACTTCCGTAACTTCGCCGTCAGTGGCGCGCTCACCCGCGACGTCGAGGAGGACCAACTGCCCGCCGCCCTCGACTTCGCCCCCGACCTAGCCTCCGTCGTCGTCGGCGTCAACGACACCCTGCGCTGCGCCTTCGACATCCAGGACCTCGCCCGCCGCCTCGACCGCGTCTGTCACGCCCTCGCCGCGCGCGGCACCGTCCTGCTGACCGCCTGCCTCCCCGACCCCGGCACCATGCTCGGCCTGCCCGCGCCGCTCGCCCGCCCGCTCGCCCGGCGCCAGCGGGCCGTCAACGCCGTCGTGCACGCGCTGTCCGAACGCCACGGCGCGGTCCACCTGCACATGGCGGACGCCGCCTGGGTCGCCGACCGGACCCTCTGGAGCGCCGACCGGCTGCACCCGGGCGAGCGCGGCCACCGGATGACCGCCGCCCGCTTCCACGACCTGCTCGCCGCCCGCGGCCTCGCCCCCGGCCCGGCCCCCTCACTGGAGGCGGACCGGCCGCCCCCGACCCGTACGGCCGCACTCGCCTGGCTCGCCACCGCGGGCACCGGATGGGTCGTACGGAGGTGCCAGGACCTGCTGCCCGAACTGCTGCGCCTGGCCGGTGACGAGGTACAACACTGGGCCAGGGGCACCACCGCCCGCCTCGACCTTCACGCCGAACACGCGCTCTCCGGCGCGCTCGCCGCGCTCGGCGCACGGTCTCCCGGGCCATCTCTTGCGAGAATGGGGGAATGACCGGGACCGGACGCTGGGAATTCTGGATCGACCGGGGCGGCACCTTCACCGACGTGGTGGGCAGGCGCCCCGACGGCCGGCTCGTCACCCGCAAACTGCTCTCCCACCAGCCGGAGCGCCACCAGGACGCGGCCGTCGCCGGCATCCGGCTGCTCCTCGGCCTCGGCCCCGGCGAACCCGTCCCCGCCGAGCGCGTCCGCGGCGTGAAGATGGGCACGACCGTCGCCACCAACGCCCTGCTGGAGCGGCGCGGCGAGCCCACCGTCCTCGTGATCACCGAGGGCTTCCGCGACGCCCTGCGGATCGCGTACCAGAACCGCCCCCGGCTCTTCGACCGCAGGATCGTCCTGCCCGAGGCGGTGTACGAGCGGGTCGTGGAGGTCCCGGAACGGATCGACGCGCACGGCGCCACCGTCCGGCCGCTCGACCTGGACCCCGTCACCGACGCCCTGCGCGCCGCCCACGACGACGGCTTCCGCAGCGCCGCCGTGGTCCTGATGCACGGCTACCGCCACCCCGCCCACGAGACCGCCGTCGCCGACGCCGCCCGTGCCGTGGGCTTCACCCAGGTCAGCTGCTCCCACGAGGTCAGCCCGCTGATCAAGCTGGTCCCGCGCGGGGACACGACCGTCGTGGACGCCTATCTCTCCCCGATCCTGCGCCGGTACGTCGAGGAGATCGCCGGTGAACTGCGCGGCATCCGGCTCATGTTCATGCAGTCCAACGGCGGACTGCGCGAAGCCGCCCACTTCCGCGGCAAGGACGCCGTGCTGTCGGGCCCGGCCGGCGGCGTCGTCGGCATGGTCCGTACGTCCGAACAGGCCGGCTTCGACCGTGTCATCGGCTTCGACATGGGCGGCACCTCCACCGATGTCTCCCACTACGCGGGCGAGTTCGAGCGCGAACTGGGCACCCAGGTCGCCGGCGTCCGGATGCGCGCCCCCATGATGAACATCCACACCGTCGCCGCGGGCGGCGGATCCGTTCTGCACTTCGACGGACAGCGCTACCGCGTCGGCCCCGACTCGGCGGGCGCCGTACCGGGCCCCGCCTGCTACCGGCGCGGCGGCCCGCTCACCGTCACCGACGCCCATGTGATGCTCGGCCGGATCCAACCGGCCCATTTCCCGGCGGTGTTCGGCCCCGACGGCGACCTGCCGCTGGACGCCGGGGCCGTACGGGCCCGCTTCGTGGAACTGGCCGGAGACGTGACCAAGGCCACCGGCGCCCGCCGCTCGCCGGAGCAAGTCGCCGCCGGTTACCTGGAGATCGCCGTCCTCAACATGGCGAACGCCGTCAAGAAGATCTCCGTACAGCGCGGACACGACATCACCCGCTACGCCCTCACCAGCTTCGGCGGCGCGGGCGGCCAGCACGCGTGCGCGGTCGCCGACGCCCTGGGCATCGACACCGTGATCGTGCCCCCGCTCGCCGGGGTCCTGTCCGCGTACGGCATCGGTCTCGCCGACGCGACCGCCATGCGCGAGCAGTCCGTCGAGGCCGAGTTGACCGGACCGGCGCTGCGTCACGTGCGCGAGGTGTGTGACGACCTGGCCGCGCGCACCCGCGCCGATCTGCGCGCCGATTCCGTACTGGACGACGCGATCACCACCCACGCGCGCGTGCTCCTGCGGTATGCCGGTACGGACGCGAGCCTGCCCGTCGCCCTGGACACCGTTCCGGCGATGGCGGAGGCCTTCCTCGCCGAACACCGTTCCCGCTACGCCTTCACGATGGACAAGCCGCTGGTGGTGGAGGCGGTCTCGGTCGAAGCGATCGGGGCGGCGGGCGGCGAGCCCCGGCCCGGGCCGGCGGGGCAGGCTCTCACCGATGCCGGGGCGGAGGCCGAGCCCGAGCCGTACGCCCTGACCGGCATGTTCGTGGACGGCCGGGTCCGGGACACCCCGCTCCACCGGCGCGCCGACCTCCGTACGGGCGCCACCGTCACCGGCCCCGCCGTGATCACCGAGCCCGACGCCACCACGATCGTCGAGCCGGGGTGGCGGGCGAGGGCGGCGGAGTCGGGTCATCTGCTGCTGAGCCGTGTACGGCCCCGGCCCACGCGGGTCGCGGTCGGCACGGACGTCGACCCGGTGCTGCTGGAGGTCTTCAACAACCTCTTCATGGCCATCGCCGAACAGATGGGCGTGCGCCTGGAGAACACCGCCCACTCGGTCAACATCAAGGAGCGGCTGGACTTCTCGTGCGCCCTCTTCGACGCCGAGGGCAACCTGATCGCCAACGCCCCCCACATCCCCGTCCACTTGGGGTCGATGGGCGAATCCATCAAGGAGGTGCTGCGGCGCAACGGGGGCGAGTTGCGCCCCGGCGACGTGTACGCCATCAACGATCCGTACCACGGCGGCACCCATCTGCCCGATGTGACGGTCGTGACCCCCGTCTTCGACGAGGGGGGCGGGGAGCTCCAGTTCCTGGTGGCCTCGCGTGGCCACCACGCCGAGATCGGCGGCATCACCCCCGGCTCCATGCCGGCCTTCAGCACCGACATCCACGAAGAGGGCGTGCTGTTCGACAACTGGCTGCTCGTCAGGGACGGCCGGCTGCGGGAGGAGGAGACGCGGGACCTGCTCACCGGCGCCCGGCACCCGTCCCGCGACCCGGACACCAACCTCGCGGACCTGCGCGCCCAGATCGCGGCGAACGAGAAGGGTATCGCCGAACTCCACGCCATGGTGGGCGAGTTCGGCCTCGACGTGGTGCAGGCGTACATGGGACACGTACGGCGCAACGCCGAGGAGTCCGTACGGCGCATCATCGCCGACCTCCACGACGGCTCGTACCGCTACGAGACCGACTCGGGCGCTGTGATCGAGGTCGCCCTCCGGGTCGACCGGGCGGACCGTAGCGCGGTCGTGGACTTCGCCGGCACCTCGCCACAGCAGCCGGGCAACTTCAACGCGCCCCGGTCCGTGGTGATGGCGGCCGTCCTGTACGTCTTCCGCACGCTCGTGGCCGACGACATCCCGCTCAACAGCGGCTGCCTGGTCCCCCTTGAGGTGCGCGTACCGGACGGGTCGATGCTCGCACCCGCCTACCCCGCGGCCACCGTGGCGGGCAACGTGGAGATCTCCCAGGCCGTCACGGGCGCGCTGTACGCGGCGCTCGGGATCCAGGCGGAGGGCTCAGGCACCATGAACAACCTCACCTTCGGCAACGACCGGGTGCAGTACTACGAGACTGTCGCCAGCGGCTCGGGCGCGGGCGACGCCTTCGACGGCGCCGACGCCGTACAGACCCACATGACCAACTCCCGCCTCACCGACCCCGAGGTGCTGGAGTGGCGGTATCCCGTACGGGTGGACAGCTTCGCCGTCCGGGAGGGCAGCGGCGGCACCGGACGATGGCGGGGCGGCGAGGGAGTCGTACGGCGCATCCGCTTCCTGGAGCCGATGACGGTGACCCTCCTCACCGGACACCGCAGGGCGGCTCCGTACGGGATGGCCGGCGGCGGCCCCGGCGCGCTCGGCGACAACTCCCTGGAACGCGCGGACGGTTCGGTCACGCCGCTGGAAGGGGTCGACTCCGTGGAGGCGGGAGCGGACGACGTCCTGGTGATGCGGACACCGGGCGGCGGTGGGTACGGGACGGCGGACGGGGCCTGAGATCAGTCCGTACGGGGAGTGGGCCGGCCGTACGGGACGAAGCGGATCGGCGTGCCGGGGACCGCCTGCGCCGCCGCCGCGAGGTCCGCCTCCCGCACGACCGCGACCACCGGATAGCCCCCGGTCGTCGGATGGTCGGCGAGGAACACCAACGGCTGCCCGTCCGGCGGCACTTGCACCGCGCCGAGCACCATGCCCTCGCTGGGCAGTTCACCGGTCACCGCGCGCTCCAGCGCGGGCCCCTCCGTGCGCAGGCCGATGCGGTTGCTCGCGGAGGACACCCGGTAGACGGCGGAGGCGAGCGTCCGCAGGGCCGCGTCCGTGAACCAGTGGTCGCGCGGCCCCAGCCGTACCCGCAACACCAGTTCGACGGGCGGCGCCTGCGCCGGCACCGCGTCGGCCGGGGCCGCCGAACCCCCTCGGGGTCCCAGCGGCAGGACCGTACCGTCGCGCAGGGGCGCGGGGCCGAGCCCCGACAGGAGGTCGGTGGACCGGCTGCCCAGCACGGGCTCCACCGCGACCCCGCCGCCGAACGCCAGATAACTCCGGACCCCGGACACCGCGTGGCCGACATCGAGCAGCGCCCCCGCCGGGACCCGTACGGACTGCCCCCACGCCACCGGGCGGCCGTCCACGGTCACCCCGCACGGCGCGCCCGTCACGGCCACCTGGACCGTGCAACGCGGCCGGACCGCAACGCCGTTGAGGGTTGTCTCCAGTGCTGCCGCGCCCTCCGGATTGCCCACCAGCCGGTTGCCCAGCCGCAGCGCGGGCGGATCGAGCGCCCCGGAGCGGGGCACACCCAGGTGCGCGTGGCCGTGCCGCCCGAGATCCTGCACGGTGGTCAGCGCCCCGGCCCGCACGACGGCCAACGCCCGGTCCGTCATCGGCCCTTGCTCCCGTGCCCGTCGTCCTCCACCGCCGTGAAACGCACGCGCGTCCCCGGGGAGAGGAGGGCGGCCGGCTCGCGCGACGCGTCCCACAGCACGGTGTCCGTCGTCCCGATCACCTGCCAACCACCGGGCGAGGAGCGCGGGTACACCCCGGTGTACGGCCCCGCGAGACCGACCGAGCCCGCCGGGACAGCCGTCCGGGGCGTGGCCCTGCGAGGAACGGCGTACCGCTCGCCGAGTCCGGTGAGATAGCCGAAGCCGGGCGCGAACCCGCAGAAGGCGACCCGGAATTCGGCCGCCGTGTGGATCCGTACCACCTCCCGCTCCGACATTCCCCACAGCGCCGCCACCTCCGCCAGGTCGGGTCCGTCGTAGCGGACCGGCAGGCTGACGGTGGCCGACCCCGGGGAGTCGGGAGGGGGCAGCTCCCAGGTGAGCAGCCCGGCCGCGAAACCGGCCGGGTCGTCCAGTCCGTCGAGCAGCACCGTGCGCGCCGCCGGCACGATCTCCCGTACGGCGGGGAGGGTCCCGGCGGCGCGCCGGCGCAGCAACTCGGCCCGGAAGGCCGCCGTTTCCTCGCCGTCGGCCAGCTCCACGAGCAGCGCCCGGTCGCCGACGGGCAGGGCCGTACCGCGATAGGGACGCGCGGTCGGACTCATACGAGGGCCTCCACCGGAGTCACGGACATACGAAGGCTTTCTCCATCGGCCTCCACCGGCGTCACACTCATACGAAGGCCTCCACCCGGACCCCGGCCGCCTCCAGTTGGCTCCGCACGCGCCGCGCCAGGTCGACGGCGCCCGGCGTGTCCCCGTGCAGGCACAGCGAGCGCGCGCGGACACTGACCGACTGCCCGCACCGCGAGGTCAGCACACCGAACCGCGCCATGGACACGGACCGTTCGACCACGGCCGCCGCGTCGGTGATCACCGCGCCCTCCTGGCCACGGGGCACCAGCGTGCCCTCCGGTGTGTACGCGCGGTCCGCGAACGCCTCGGTGATCACGGGCAGTCCGGCCTTCTCCGCCAGGTCGTGCAGTCGCGAGCCCGGCAGGCCGAGCAACGGCAGCCGCTCGCCGGTGAGTTTGACGCCCTCCACGACGGCCTCCGCCTGTTCCGCGTCGTGTACCACCCGGTTGTAGAGCGCGCCGTGCGGCTTCACGTACGCGACCCGCGCGCCGGCCGCCTTCGCGAAGACCTCCAACGCGCCGATCTGGTAGGCGATCTCGGCGGCCAGCTCGTCCGGCGGCACGTCCATCGACCGCCGCCCGAAGCCCGCCAGATCCCGGTAGGAGACCTGGGCGCCGATCCGTACCCCCCGCTCGACGGCCCAGGCGCAGACCCGCCGCATGGTGGCCGCGTCCCCGGCGTGGAAGCCGCAGGCCACGTTGGCGCTGGTGACGACGGAGAGCAGCTGCTCGTCGTCGGTCAGCCGCCAGCGGCCGAAGCCCTCGCCCAGGTCGGCGTTGAGATCGACGGACGCCCAGGTCATGGAGTCACCTTCCGGTCGTAACAGTCCTGCGATTCACAGCAGTTCGCGCCCACGGGTCTCCGGGAGGCCGAACAGCGCGACTACCGCGAGACCGTAGCCGACGGCCCCGAAGACCAGAGCGCCGCCAACGCCCCAGCTGGTGGCCAGGAAACCGACGAGGGTGGGGAAGAACGCGCCGACGGCGCGCCCGGTGTTGTACGTGAAGCCCTGGCCCGTACCGCGCACGGCGGTCGGATACAGCTCACTGAGGAACGAGCCGAAGCCGCTGAAGATGGCCGACATGCAGAAGCCGAGCGGGAATCCGAGGACGAGCAGCAGGCCGTCCGCCGACGCGGGAATGTTGACGTACACCAGGATGGCGAGCGCGGACAGCACGGCGAAGATCGCGATGTTCTTCTTCCTGCCGAGCCGGTCGGTGAGGTAACCCCCCGTCAGATAGCCGAGGAAGGCCCCGGAGATCAGGAACGTGAGATACCCGCCGGTGCCGACGACGCTGAGCCCGCGCTCGGTCTTGAGGTACGTGGGCACCCAGGTGGCGAGCGTGTAGTAACCCCCCTGCACCCCGGCGGACATGAGGGTCGCGAAGAGCGTCGTACGGAGCAGGCCCGTACGGAAGATCGTGGTGAAGGCGCCCTTCTCGGCGCTCTCGCGCCGCTGTTGAGCGGCCTCCGGGGCGTCCTTGACGTTGCGCCGTACGTAGATGATCAGCAGCGCCGGCAGGGCGCCGGTCCAGAACATCACCCGCCAGGCGGTGTCCGCGTCGAGGAACTGGAACACGAGCGTGTAGACGATCACCGCGAGCGCCCAGCCGGCCGCCCAGGCGCTCTGGACGGCGCCGAGGGTGCGGCCCCGGTGCTTGCCGCTCGCGTACTCCGCGACCAGGATCGCGCCGACGGCCCACTCGCCGCCGAAACCGAGGCCCTGGAGGGCACGGAAGAGCAGCAGGGTCTCGTAGTTGGGCGCGAAGCCGCACAGGACGGTGAAGACCGCGTACGTCCCCACGGTGATCATCAGGGCCCTCACCCGGCCGATGCGGTCGGCCAGGATGCCCGCGAGGGCTCCCCCGACGGCCGAGACGACGAGGGTCACGGTGGTGAGGAGGCCGGTCTGGCCGCTGTCGAGCCCGAAGTAGGCGGCGATCGCCACCATGCTGAGCGGCAGGGTGAAGAAGTCGTAGGAATCCAGGCCGTATCCGCCGAACGCGCCGCCGAACGCGCGGCGCCCCTGCGGGCCGAGGGCGCGGAACCAGGCGAACGTGCCGGTGTCCTCGGGGAGTTCGTCCTTGGTCAGACGTGCTTGGGTCGTGCTCATCTGCACCTCAAAGGGGAGGAGGGAGAGAGTGCCGGGACCTTGAGCTGACCCCAAGGTAGAGGATTGTTGAACGATCCGACAACAGTCTTGTGGTTTCGTTCTTGTTTCCGGTCGACTGCTCCTTACGATGGACGTCCTGAGGCGGGGCGGACGCGTGACGACGGCGGGGGAGAGAAGGCGCTGTGGGTGAACTGGCCGACGACCGGGCGCTGCTGGGCCGTACGAGTACGGCGGAACGGGTCGCGGACATCCTGCGCACCCGGATCGCCGACGGGTACTTCCGGCCGGGGGAGCGGCTCTCCGAGGAGGCCATCGGCGGGGCGCTCGGGGTCTCGCGCAACACGCTGCGTGAGGCGTTCCGGCTGCTCACCCACGAACGGCTGCTCGTCCACGAACTGAACCGGGGGGTCTTCGTCCGGGTCCTCGCCGTCGAGGACGTCGAGGACATCTACCGCACCCGCCGGCTGGTCGAATGCGCGGTCGTGCGCGGGCTCGGTGAGCCGCCGTACCTCCTGGGCGGACTGGAGGCGGCCGTCGGCGCGGGCGAACAGGCATCCGAGGACGGGATCTGGACCGGGGTCGCGACGGCCAACATCCACTTCCACCGCGAGCTGGTCGCCCTCGCGGGCAGCTCGCGCACCGACGAACTGATGCGCGGAGTCGTGGCCGAACTGCGGCTCGCCTTCCATGTCGTGGGCGATCCCCGGCGTCTGCACCAGCCGTATCTCGTCCGCAACCGCGTGCTGCTGGAGTCGCTCAGGTCGGGGGACAGGGACGGGTCGGAGCGGCTGCTGGCCGCGTATCTGGACGACTCGCGCGAGCAGCTGGTGGAGGTGTACGCGCGCAGGGTGGCGCAGCCGTAGCCGTAGCCGTAGCTGGATCTGGATCTGTGGCGACCGCACGACACGGACCGGCCACCGCGCGGGTCGCTTCTGCGCCGTTTCGACCGTTGTCAGTCCGAGGATCTAATCTGTGCAACGTGACTTCGCCTGCCTCGCCGGAATTCGTTCCGCCCCAGCTCAGCGCGGGGCCGCGGCCCGCACAGGGCCCGGCCGCCGACGAAGGGCTGGCGCGGCGGCTGCGCGCGCTCGCGTGCACGGCGCCCCTGCACGATCTGGACACCCGGAAGGCCAACCTCGCGGGGGAGTACTCGATATACGCGATGGCCGAGGTCGCGCTCTCCGCGATCGATCTGGTCACGCTGAACATGGACTTCGACACCGGCGCCGACCACGAGCAGATCGTCGCCCGGCTGCTGCCGCGCGTCGCCGCGCAGGCTCCGCGCCGCCCGGCCGCCGAGCACGAGCGGGTCGCCCGCTGGGTGCTGGAGAACCTGATCAACGTCGGCAGCGTGGACCGCGGTTTTCGCGCGGTGTACGGGACGTTCGGCACCGACGGCGTCTACACCCGCCGGGACTACGACTTCAAGCTCATCGAGGAGGTCCCCGGGCACGGCGGGAGCGTCTACCTCCGCACGACGGACGAAGCGGTCAACGTACTGGTGGGCGCCCTCGACACGGACGTCACCAGCGCCCAGATCGCCGCCGAGGTCAAGCTGGAGGTCCTGATCAACCGCGGCCGCCTCGCGGACGCGCAGCTCGCCGCCGAACAGGCCAGGTACCGCACGGTGCAGTACGCGGAAACGCTGCGGCGGACGCTGGAGGCGACGCGGCGCAACGTCCGCGCGGTCGACTGGCTCAACGCCGTCCCGGACATGATCGACGAAGCGCTCGACCATGTCGCCGACCGGTACCGCCACGAGAACGCGATCCTCACGAACATCCGCAAGGCCCGCGACGAGGCCGAGACGGGGAACGACCCCAAGACCGCCGAACACAAGCGGCGCGCCGCCGAGCTGGTCGACATCGTCAAGGACTGCATCCGCCGGCACACCCAGCTCCAGTCCCGGCTGCTGGAGGCCGGACCGCTGTTCCGGGCCGAGCAGGACCGCCAGGCGTTCGCGGGTCCGTCGGCCCGGACGGGCCTCGACCTGTACGGGCAGCTGGTCGCCCCGCTGCTGCCGCTGCCGGTGGAGCAGGCGACGCGCGTGACGGACGCGTTCTTCGCCCGGGGCACCGGACTGCGTACGCCGGTGTCCGTCCGGGTCGGCGACCTGATCGACCTCCTGCTGACGCCCCCGGTCGAGCGCGAGCACCTCGGCGCGGAGATGCCGGAGCCGGACCTGATCGCGACGCCTGACGACAGCCGGTTCAGCGAGGAGCAGCTGGCGAGCGCGATGGAACTGCTCACGCTGGAACACGACGCCCCGCGCCGCCTCTCGGGCCTCCTCGTCGAGGCGCGCCTCCGCGACCCCGAACTGCCCTACCTGGTGGCTCTGCTGGCCATCCACGCGGCCAGCCCTCCCGTGGGCACGGCCTACCGCCAGGGCGAGGAGCGCCTGCTGTTCGCCGTGGACGACGGCACCCCCCTGCACGACCCGGAGTTCGGCGGGGCCGACCTGATAGTGGGTACGGCGCTCCTGGACGTGGCGGGCATGACGGCGGCCCGCACGGAGGCAGCGTGAACCCGACGACGCGGCTTTCGGCGACGGCTCGTCCTCGGGCGGCCTTCCCGCCGGCGCGCCCGCTTTCAGCAACTCGGCGTCGAGCCGCCTTCTTTCTGACGTCCGGGCGGTCGGCGACAGCGCCTTCGGTGGCCAGGCCCCTGGCGTCCTGGCGGCCGGTGCCTGTCCCTCCCGCGTCCGAGTCTTCGGCTGCCCCGTGGCCGGCGACAAGCCCGGCGCGCCCCGGGGATCGTGCCCGCCGCCGCGGTGGACCGCCGACGCGGCCCCGCCGGGCGATGGGCGGCGCGGATCGGAGCCGTACAGAAAAGGCAGGAAGGGCGAGACCGGGGCGCGGATCCCCGTGGCGCGGCGGCCGTGCCCGGTCGGGTCGTCGGGTCGTTCTCGTCACAGCCACCCCCCACCGCAAGGAGCAGTCCCCGTGAGCGACCACCACGCCGAGCACTCCGCCGCGTGGGGCGAGCCCGCCGTCGTGGAGACGGCCGAGCGCGCCGTCCCGGCGGCGAGCGGTTCGGTCACCCCCGCCGACGCGGCCGACGCCGCCCGGCTCGTCTCCTTCGGCCTCCAGCCCAAGCTGCTCCCCGCCCGCGACACGGAGTACACCGAGCTGCTCCGCCGCTACCGCGAGGACACCGCCTTCGCCCGGATCGCCGACGCCGTCGCCACCGGCTTCGGCCTCATCGTCCTGGAGGTCTCCCCCCGCGCCGGCATGGCCGTCACCGCCGCCGAGGACTCCGTCTTCGCCGTCCGGATGGGCGACTACGCGCGCCGCGCCGCCACCGACTCCGCCGACCGCTTCCTGCACGGCCTCGCCCATCTGGCCGTCGCCGCCATGTCGTTCCCCCGGCCCGAGGACCTCGCCGACGACGGTTACATCGGCCGGATCACGGTCAACGGGGTCGACGGCTTCGTCCGCCAGGCCTGCCGGCGGCTGGAGGAACGCGCCGAGGAGGACGGCGAGAACACCGACCCGTCCACAGACGCCCCCGGCCTCGAAGTCGCCTGGCGGATCTACTCACGGCGCAGCGCCACCGGCGCCACGAAGGACGCGCGGCGGCTGGCCGGTTCCACCACCGGCATCGTCGGCAAGGCCGTCGCCTTCCTCACCGAGTCCGGCTTCCTCCAGCGCACCGGCGACGACGCCGGAGGCGCGTACCGCACCACCGCCCGCTACCAGCTCCAGGTACGGGACATGGCCGGTCACGCGGCCATGACGGAGCTGCTGGAGCTGGGCATCGTCCCGGTCACCGACGGCTCGGCCACCCTGCTGCCGCCACGCTACAGCGACGACCTCGACCTGGTCGCCGACGCGGGCCTGCCCTTCCACTCCTGACCGATCGGCCGCCGGGCCGGTCCCGCCGCCCGTTCCCCCCTACCCCCCCCATGCCTGCACCGTTCACCAGACGAGAGTCCGCCGCCATGTACGAGCTGTCCCGGGTCCGCCTCTACTCCATCGGCCCTGCCGGTGCGCGCTACGCCGACACCGTGCTCGACCTGCGCGGAGTGGGCGCGCCCGTGCCTCACCCCGCCCCCGCGCAGGCGGAGTTCTTCGAGGAGGAGCCCGTCGGGCCGCCGCGCCGGCCCGCCCCCGCCGGCGTGCTCTTCCTGGAGAACGGCGGCGGCAAGTCCGTCCTGCTCAAGCTGATCTTCTCGGTGATGCTGCCGGGACACCGCAACACCCTCGGCGGCGCCAGCTCCGGCGTCCTGCGCAAGTTCCTCCTCGCCGACGACTGCGGCCATGTCGCCCTGGAGTGGCAGCACGTCCTCACCGGCGAACTGGTCGTGGTCGGCAAGGCCAGTGAGTGGCGCGGGCGCCAGGTGTCCAACGACCCGAGGAAGTTCACCGAGGGCTGGTACTCCTTCCGGCCCGGCCCCGGGCTCAGCCTGGACTCCCTGCCGGTCGCCGAAGCCACCTCCGTCCGGCCGCCCACCGAGGGCGCCTCGGGCGCGCGCGGCCGGCGCCGCACGATGAAGGGTTTCCGGGACGCGCTCACCGAGGCCGGCAAGTTCTATCTCCACCTCGACGTCCACTGGGAAGAGATCCACGACCGCTGGAACGAACACCTCGGGGATCTCGGACTCGACCCCGAACTGTTCCGCTACCAGCGGGAGATGAACGCCGACGAGGGCGAGGCCGCCGGCCTCTTCGCCGTCAAGAAGGACTCCGACTTCACCGACCTGCTGCTGCGCGCCGTCACCGACACCCGCGACACGGACGGCCTCGCCGACCTCGTCGGCGGCTTCGGCAACAAGCTGGGCCGCCGCGCCGAGCTGACCGCGGAGCGCGACTTCACCGCCGGATCGGTCGATCTGCTCGGCCGCATCGTCGAGACCACCGGCACCCGCGCGAGGGCCCGTGACATCCACACGGCCGCCGAGCGCCGGGCCCGTACGCTCGTACGGCGGATCGCGGCCCGCGGGGCCGAGGAGCGCGACCGGGCCGCCGAGCTGGCCCAGCGGGTCACCGCCGCCGCGCACACCGTGACCGGGGCCGAGCAGGCGCGGGGCCGCAGCGCGCTGATCGCCGCCGAACTGGCGTACCGCCACGCCTCCCTGGCGCTCGCCGTCGCCGAGAAGCGCGCCGCCGCGCAGCGCCGTGAACTGACCGAGGCCCGTACGCTCCACTCCGCCTGGCAGGCGGCGGAGGCCGTCCTGCGGCACCGCGCCGCCGCCGACCGCGCGGCGCGCGTCGCCGTCGCGATCCGCGAGGCCGAGCGGGACGCGGCCCCCGCGCTGGCAGCGCGCGCCACGGCCGCGGGTGATCTCGTCCGCGCGCTGCACGCCGCCGCCGAGGACGGGGAACGCCTGGCGAACGAGGAGGAGGAGCGCTCCGCCGTCCTCCAGGAGTCGGGCGAGGCCGCCCACCGCGACGCGACCTCCGCCGCGACCGAGGCGCAGCGCGCCCGCAGCGAGATCGGCCATCTGCGCCAGCGGCTGGGCGAGGTGGAGCAGGAGACGACCGAGGCGGTACGGGCGGGCTGGCTCGACAACACCGCGCCGGACGCCGACCCGGCCCGCGCGGCGCTCGCCGCGACGGACGCCGAGAAGTCGGCGGTGGCGGCGTGGGACGGCGCACGCGAGGCGGCCCGTACGGCCGCGGAGCGCGCCAGGGAGGCGGCGGCGGAGGAGTCCCGCGCCGAACTGACCGCGGCCCGCGCCGCCGACGCGGCCCTGGCCGCCGAGCACGCGTACGACGCGGAGCGCCGCGCGGCCGAGTCCCTCGCCCAGGAGGACCGCCTCGCGGAACTGCTCAGCCTCCCCCCGGCCCCCCAGCCTCAGCCCGGAGTCCCGGCCCCCCGCACGAGCCAGACCCCACCCCGCACGAGCCCCGCCATCCACGAACGCTCATCCCGCCCCACAAGGGTCACCGCAAAGCTCCCCACACCCACCACCCCGCCGAACGGCTCCCTGCGGGAGCCCACCCCGGAGGCGGCACGAGGCCAGGCCGTTCCCCCGGCCCAGGGCGGCACTCCACCAACCCCGGGCGGAGCCCGGGGCGGTTCGCCGGGTACGGCGACAAGCGAGAGCGACTGGTCGGGCGACCGCCTGAACAGGGCCTCGGGCGAGGCCGACCCAGCGGCCCAGGACGCCTCTTCGGTGACGGCCGGGGAAGCCCAGGGCGGTTCACCGGGCACGACGTCCGCCGAGGACGCTTCGTCGGGCGAGCGCCCGGCCGGGGCCCCCGGCGAGGCCGGTCGGGCCGGCCAGGGCCGTCATCCGGCAGCGCCCGGCGACGCCCGGGCGGCTCTGTCGGGTACGGAGACAGGCGGGAGCGGTCGGGCGGGCGACCAACCGGACAGGCTCCCTGGCGAGGCTGGATCGACGGCCCAGGACCGTCCCTCGGCGGAGCCCGGCGCAGCGCGGGCTGGTTCGCCGGGTACGGCCGCAAGCGGGGACGACGGGTTGGGCGACCGCGCGGTCGGGCACCTCGGCGAGACCGGCCCCGGAGCCCACGGCCACACTTCGGTTGCGCCCGGCGCAGGTTCGGGCGGTTCGGCGGGTACGGGGCGCGGCGGGAGCGGCTGGTCGGGCGACGGGGCGGGCAGTGCCCCCGGCGACGCCGGACCCGCGGCCCAGGGCCATTCCGCAACGGCCCCCGGCGCAGGCCCCCGCGGTTCCGGTGACGACGGGGCGGCGTCCGACCCCTCCGGGCCGGCCTCGGACCGAGGCCGGCTCATCGGCCGGGGTGGTGACCAGGGTGGCACCGCCACCGGCTCGCACGACGCCGGTCGGACCGGCGGGGTGACCGGTGACGCCTCAGGCGCGTCCGGTACGGCGTCCGACGGCCAACGCCGTCAGGCTCACGACGACCTCATGGGCGCCCCCGCGGTCACGTCCGGCAGCGCCGACACGTCCAACGCCACGGCTCTGGACAGCGCCGGTGACCCCCGAGGCCCCTCGGCCGACGCCGACGACCCCTCCGGCCACGACGGCGACCACCCGGTCCCCGCCCGCCGCAAGCGTTCCGCCCCCCGCCGCGCGTCCGACGCGCCCCTCACCCCCGCCGAGTTGGACCGGTACGCCGACGAGCTGCGTGAGCTGCTCGACCAGGGCATCGCCTCCGCCGAGCGCCGGCTGTTCGACCTGCGCACCGTCGCCGCCGACGACTCCCGGATCCTCGGCGCCCTCGGCGACGGCGGGTTGCTGCCGCCGGGACCCGACGTCCTGGCCACCGTCGAGTACCTGGGCGAGCACGGCATCCCCGCCCTCCCCGGCTGGCGCTACCTCGCCCAGGCCGTCGACCCCGGCGACCACGCCGCCGTCCTCGCCGCCCGGCCCGAGCTGGTCGACGGCGTCGTGATCACCGACCCCGCCTCGCACGCCCGCGCCCGTGACGTCCTCGCCGGTGCCGCCCTGCTGCCCCGGTCCGCCGTCGCCGTCGGGACGGCCGCCGCGCTGCTCGCGCCCGTGCCCGGCCCCGGCGCGCCGGGCCTGGACGACGGCGGGGTGTTCCTCGTACCGCCGAACCCGGCCATGCACGACGAACACGCCGCCGACGAGGAGCGCCAGGCCCTGCGCGCCCGCGCCACCGTCCGCGACGAGGACATCAAGCAACTCGCCGCCCGCCTGGCCGGCGACCGTTCCCTGGCCGCCCGCCTCGGCTCCTGGCGCGCCGACTGCCCGCCCGGCATGCTCACCGAACTCGCCGAGGCGGCCGAGACCGCCAGGCGGACCGCCGTGACGGCCGAGGCCGCGCTCGTGGAGGCCCGTACGGTACGGGCCGAGGCGGACGAGGCCGCCGCCGACACCGCCCGCGTCCGCGAGGAACGGCAGGAGACCGCCCAGCGCGCCCGCCGCGTCGCCGACGCCCTCGCCGGTCTCGCCTTCCGCCTGCGCGAACGCGCCGCCTGGCAGGCGAAGCTCCGCGAACTGGCCGACGACGCCGCCGAGTCCGAGGCCAGGGCCGCCGCCTGCCTGGAGCGGGCCCGCGCCTCGGACGAGGACCGCAGGGCCGCCCAGCGCGCCGCCGACGACGCCCGCCGGACCGCCCGCGCCCTGCGCGCCGAACGTGCCGAGATCGCGGGCGCGCCCGAAACCCTCCCGGAGCCCGCCCCCGACGCCCCCCGCATCGCCCTGCCCGCCCTCCGCGAGGCCTACCGCGCCGCCTCCCAACTATACGAGAAGGTCGGCGTCGGCGCCGACCTCCGCGCCGAACAGTCCCGCGCCGAGAGCGACGAGAGCGCCGCCGTGACCGAGTTGGACCGGCTCAGCAACAAGGTCCGCACCCGCGCCGCCCAACTCCTCGAATCCACCGACGGCGCCGACGGCCCGTCCCGCCAGGCCGCCGCCGCCCGCGCCGAGTCACTCGTCCAGATGCTGGAGACCCGCGCCACGACCGCCAGCGAGCAACTGGGCCGCCTGCGTGGCGAGGCCGAACGCCTCGCCCCCGCCGACGGAGAGGGCGAGAGCGGCGCGCACACCGACCTGCCCGAGGATCTCGTCCCCGCGGACGTCGAGCAGGCGCAGAGCATGCTCCGTACCGCCACCACCGAACGGGCCCTGCGCACCGACGCGCTGGACACCGCCCGCGCCGCCCACGGCGAGCTGCTCCACTTCCACCGCGCCGCCGAGGACGCGGCGGGCGGCTTCGACGAGACGAGCGCCCTCCTGCGCGACCTGCTGCGCGGCGCGGTCGCCGACGACACCGCCACCGACGAGACGGCCCAGCCGCCGGAGCCGTATCCCGGCAGCCTGGAGGAGGCCAGGCAGGCCGCCGCCGAGGCCCGCCGGTCCCTGCGTGCCTGCGCCCAGGACCTCTCCACGGCGGACGCCGCCCTGCGGGAGACCTGCGACGTCCTCGTACGGCACGCCAACTCCACCCGCTACGAGCAGGTCAGGACTCCCGCCCGCCAGCAGATCCGGGAACTGCCCGCGTCCGCCCTGCCGGAACACGCCGAGCGCTGGGCGGCGGCCTTCGCCCCCCGGCTCCGTGTCCTGACGGACGAGCTGGCGCAGCTGGAGCGCAACCGCGAGTCCATCGTCGACCGGCTGCGCGGCCTGGTCGAGTCCGCCCTGACCACGCTCCGGTCCGCCCAGCGGCTCTCCCGGCTGCCGGAGGGCCTGGGGGAGTGGTCCGGGCAGGAGTTCCTGCGGATCCGCTTCGAGGAGCCGGACCGTACGACTCTCACCGAGCGGCTCGGCGACGTCGTGGACGAGGCGACCCGCGCCGCCCTCAAGAAGAACTCCGACCTCCGCAGGGACGGCATCTCCCTCCTCCTGCGCGGCGTCCAGGCGGCGCTCCAGCCCAAGGGCATCGCCGTCGAGATCCTCAAGCCGGACGCCGTGCTGCGCGCCGAGCGTGTCCCCGTCGGGCAGATGGGCGACGTCTTCTCCGGAGGCCAGCTGCTCACCGCGGCGATCGCCCTCTACTGCACGATGGCGGCGCTGCGCAGCAACGACCGGGGCCGCGACAAGCACCGCCACGCGGGCACGCTCTTCCTCGACAACCCCATCGGCCGCGCCAACGCCACGTATCTGCTGGAGCTCCAGCGCGCGGTGTCGGACGCTCTCGGCGTGCAACTCCTCTACACCACGGGCCTCTTCGACACGACGGCGCTCGCGGAGTTCCCCCTGGTCATCCGGTTGCGCAACGACGCGGACCTGCGCGCGGGGCTGAAGTACATCAGCGTGGAGGAACACCTGCGCCCCGGTCTGCCCAAGCAGGACCCGGACGGCGAGGTCGTCCACGGCGAGATCACCGCGACCCGCATGTTCAAACGGAGTCAGGACGCCGTCGCCACCGAGGGAGCGGAAGCCGCCCAGGAGTAGACCGTTACGCCTGGCTGAGCCGGCTGCCGCCGCGCTCCCGCCCGCGCTCGCCCCCCAGGCCGTGGCTCCGCTCCGGCGCCCGGTCGGCGCGGGGCCTCCGTATGCGTCCCCCGGCACGTTCCGCGTCCCGCGCCGAACTCCGCGCGGTACGCCGGGCCCTGCGCCGCTCCCGGCGCAACTGCCGCGCCGTGCTGCTCGGTACGGACACCACGCCGTTGCGTTGGTTCCAGACCTGCCGCGTCACCCATACGTCCAGCACCGACCAGGTCGCGACCACCGTCGACGCGACGCTGCTGATCACCATCGGGAACGCCAGCCAGGAGGCGGTGAGCGTGCCGAGAAACGCAATCATGGCCTGAATCAGCGTCACCGACGCGATGATCACCGCGCGGACCGCCGCCCTCCTGACCGGATCCGGCATGCGGTACCTGACCGCGGGCTCCTCCACCCAGAGCTGCCGCGAGCCTCCCGGAAACCCCTGCGAGACCCCCGAGAAGTCGTCCGCCGGCGCCGCACCACGCCGCTGATCCGTATCCATGGACCTGTCACTCCCCACCACTGTCCGACCACAACTCCGGCCCCGAGGCCCGCCGTAGGTCCGGCCTCAAGGGTCACTGCCCGGCTTCCGCCGCTTCACGCCCGCCCAGAGCGACATCCGCACACACGACACCAGGACATCCGCACACACGGGACCAGGACATCCGCACATGCGACACCAGGACATCCACGCCCCCCACGGAGACCCCGCACACAGGACATCTCCGTACACAAGGACGACCAGCGACGCGGGAAGATTCCCGAGCGTGACGGCCGCGGAACGATTCCGGCCATCTGGTTGAGAGTTCATACGTCGTCCGGCCTGCCGTTTTTCGTCCCAGTAACGGACGGCAACTCGCCGAATACCGGGACAACTCATGATCAAGTCGTAGGGAGGCGGCCGAAAAACATCCGGACGTGTCTTCGAGTTGTCGGTGTGACAGTAGTAGGCTCGCGCCGTTTGTTGACGGAAGTTCACCGGGAGACCCCCGCATCGGGCGGGGATCGAGCAGGGGGAGGCCATGCGCTTTCGCGGGAAGTCGATCCGCCGGAAGATCGTGGCGCTGCTGCTCGTGCCGCTCGTCTCGCTCACCGCCCTCTGGGCCCTGGCGACGACGCTCACCGGCAGCGACGCCAAGCGGCTCCTGGACGTCGGTTACGTCATAGGCAAGGTCGGCGGTCCCGTCGAGGACACGATCCGCGTCGTCCAGAACGAGCGCAGGCAGACGCTGATCTACCTGGCGGACCCCCGGGCCCCCGACGCCCGGGTCACCCTCCAGAAGAGCCGTACCGACACGGACAAGGTCGCCGCCCGGGTCAAGGCGAACGCGACGCCCGACGTCCGCTCCGACCTCGACGCCGTCACCGCCCAGCAACTGACCTCCGTCATCGGCGGACTGGACGACCTGGCGACCACCCGCCGTTCGGTGGACAACAACAAGATCTCCCGCTCCGGGGCCCTGGACTTCTACAGCCGGATCGTCGACCCGGGCTTCACCTTCCTCTCGACCCTGCACGGTCTTCAGGAGGTGGACGCGGACAACTGGGGCCGCGCGCTGATCGGTATGGCCCTCGCCCGCGAAATGCTCTCCCGCGAGGACGCGCTGGTCACCTCCGCCCTGATGACCGGCAGCATCAACGCGCAGGAGATCCGCCGGGTCTCCGACCTCGTCGCGAACCGCACGCTGCTCTACCGCACCAACCTCTCCGACCTGCCCGCCCGGGACCGCGCGATCCTGGAGCAGTACTGGCGCACGCCCTCCACCCTGACGCTCGGTTCCACCGAGGACAGCCTGATCACCGCCGGCGCCGGCGCGAGCCCCCGGGTGATCGACGTCGCCGGCTGGCAGAAGATGACCGGCCCCGTCCTCGACGACCTGCACCAGGAGAGCAACCGCGCCGACACCCTCTACGCGGCGCACATCGACCCGCTGCGCTCAGGCACCTACTTCCGCGCCGGTCTGGCCAGTGTGCTCGGCTTCCTGGCGCTGCTCGTCTCCGTGATCGTGTCGGTACGGGTCAGCCGCGACCTGATCCGCGACCTCTCCCAGCTCCGCAAGGAGGCCCACGAGGTCTCCGGCGTCCGCCTCCCCAGCGTCATGCGCCGCCTCGCCGCGGGCGAACAGGTCGACGTGGAGACCGAGGCACCGCGCCTCGACTACGAGAAGGACGAGGTCGGCCAGGTCGGCCAGGCACTCAACACGCTCCAGCGCGCCGCCGTCGAGGCCGCCGTCAAACAGGCGGACCTGCGCCGCGGCGTCTCCGAGGTGTTCGTCAACCTCGCCCGCCGCAACCAGGTCCTGCTCCACCGTCAGCTCACGCTCCTGGACACCATGGAGCGCCGTACGGAGGACACCGAGGAGCTCGCCGACCTCTTCCGGCTCGACCACCTCACCACCCGTATGCGCCGCCACGCCGAGGGCCTGGTGATCCTCTCCGGCGCGGCCCCGTCCCGGCAGTGGCGCAAGCCCGTCCAGCTGATGGACGTGGTGCGCGCCGCGGTCGCCGAGGTCGAGGACTACGAGCGCATCGAGGTCCGCAGGCTCCCGCGCATCGGCGTCGGCGGCCCGGCGGTCGCCGACCTCACGCACCTCATCGCCGAACTGCTGGAGAACGCCACGGTGTTCTCGCCCCCGCACACCGCCGTCCAGGTGCACGGCGAGCGGGTCGCCAACGGCTTCACCCTGGAGATCCACGACCGCGGCCTCGGCATGGCTCCCGAGATGCTGCTGGACGCCAACCTGCGGCTCGCGGAGACACCGGAGTTCGAGCTCTCCGACACGGACCGCCTCGGCCTGTTCGTGGTCAGCCGGCTCGCCCAGCGCCAGAACGTCCGTGTCTCGCTCCAGCCCTCCCCGTACGGCGGGACCACCGCCGTCGTCTTCCTCCCGGTCGCGCTGCTCACCGACGCGCCGGAGACCGAGGGGGTGGGCTTCCGGCTCGACCGCAAGGGCGCGGAGCGCGGCCGGGGCCGCGCCGAGAGCGGTTCCACCGGCCGGCTCACCGCGCTGGCGCAGATCCCGACCGGACTGGGCAGCGGTCCTTCCGTGCTCGACGGACCGGTCGAGCTCGAACCACCCGTGGGTCCTCTCGGCAGGGACACCAGGCCGATACGTGGCGGAGGTGACGGCATCGCCGGTCTCGAGGATACGGACAGCGAGCGCGGCGGGATCTTCCGCGCCCGTGAGCACCTGCGCGATCTCGACCTCGATCTGGGCCTCGGCGGGCGCGACGCGGGAAGCCACGCGGGCGAGTCCTGGCAGGTCCGCGAGCCGGTCCGGGAGGACGTACGGCTCTCGCACGACGAGGTACGGACCGCGCGGGACGGCGTCCGCAGCGCACGCGACGAGGCCCGTGAGGCCCGCGACCGGCGTGACGGCCGCCCGCCCACCCCGGAGCCGCACGACCTCCACGAGCCGTACGAGCCCCTGTCGGGTCCGGCGTCCGGGGGGTCCGACGATCCGCTCTCGCTGCCCCGCCGCAAGCCGCCGACCCTGGTGGCCGACCGCGGCCGGCGAGTCGACGAGACCGGCCGTACACGGGCCGAACCCGCTCGCGGACAGGCCGAGACCGGCCGTGGACAGGCCGAACCGCCGTCGGGCGGACCGCTGTCCGGTGTCCCCGCGCCCTTGAAGGGCCGCTCAACGGCCCGGGGAGACGCCAGGACCGACGAAGGCTCCGACCTTCTCGGCGGCCTGCCCCGCCGCGTACGGCAGGCCAGCCTCGCACCTCAGCTGAGGGACAGCGCTCCCGAGCGTGTCCCTGGACAGGCGCCCGCAGGCCGGCAGGACGGCGAGCGGGACGCGGACGAAGTACGCAACCGTATGGCCTCGCTCCAGCGAGGCTGGCAGCGTGGTCGCCGGCAGAACGACGCCGAAGAGACCACCGGCCCCGGCGAGACAGACAGAACCACATCGGAGGGGGACGGTCGATGACCGCACCGAACGCCGCAGCACGCAACTCCGCCGACCGGGACGGCGCCGGAGAGCTCAACTGGCTCCTCGACGAGCTCGTCGAACGGGTCGCCAGCATCCGCAAAGCACTTGTGCTCTCCGGTGACGGCCTCGCGACCGGCACGTCGAAGGACCTCACCCGGGAGGACGGCGAGCACCTCGCGGCCGTCGCCTCCGGATTCCACAGCCTCGCCAAGGGCGTCGGGCGGCACTTCGACGCCGGCAGCGTCCGGCAGACCGTCGTGGAGCTGGACGAGGCGTTCCTCTTCGTCACCGCCGCCGGTGACGGCAGCTGCCTGGCCGTCCTGTCCGACGCGGACTCCGACGTGGGCCAGGTCGCCTACGAGATGACGCTGATGGTCAAGCGCGTCGGCGTCCACCTCGCCACGAGGCCGCGGTCCGGTCTGCCCGCCGGAGGGTGAGTGGGGGCCGACATGAGTGACGAAGATCAGGACGCGCAGCACTGGTTCGACGGCGAAGCCGGACCGGTGGTACGCCCGTACGCCATGACGCGCGGCCGTACCAGCACCGCGACCCGCCACCGGCTCGACCTGATCGCGATCGTCATCCCCGAGCCCAAGGCGGACGACCCCGGCCGGGACCAGATGCTCTCACCCGAGCATGTGGAGATCGTCGACCGCTGCAACGACAGCCCCCAGTCGATCGCCGAGCTCTCCGCGAGCCTGGACCTGCCGGTCGGGGTGGTGCGGGTGCTGGTCGGCGACCTCGTCGAGGACGCGATCGTCCATGTCACACGCCCCGTCCCGCCGGCCGAACTGCCGGACGTGAGCATCCTCCGCGATGTGATCGACGGTCTGAGGGCGCTCTGACGCACGGCCCTCCGACTCCACGGCGTTCCGGCTGACGGCGCCCCGACAGGCACAGCGATACGGTTTCCACGCGGACACCGACCGTCCAACGACCACCTGGGACCCACGATGTATCCGAACCGCACCCACCCCTCCGGGGAAGAAGAGAGCCATGACCCTCGGGCGCACTAGCCACCGGCCCCGCCCGGTCGACCCGGTCACACTGAAGATCCTGGTCGCCGGCGGTTTCGGGGTCGGCAAGACCACCCTGGTGGGCGCCGTCAGCGAGATCAGGCCGCTCCGTACGGAGGAGCGGCTCAGCGAGGCCGGCCGGCCCGTCGACGACGTCGACGGCGTCGAGGAGAAGACGACCACCACGGTCGCCATGGACTTCGGCCGGATCACCCTCCGCGAGGACCTGGTCCTGTACGTCTTCGGCACCCCGGGCCAGGACCGGTTCTGGTTCCTCTGGGACGAGTTGGCCCAGGGCGCCCTCGGCGCGGTGGTCCTCGCCGACACCCGGCGCCTCGCCGACTCCTTCGCCGCCGTCGACTACTTCGAACGGCGGGGGATCCCCTTCACGGTCGCCGTCAACTGCTTCGAGGGCGCGGACCGCTTCCCCGGCGAGACCGTCCGCGCGGCGCTGGACCTCGACCCCGAGGTCCCGCTGGTGATGTGCGACGCGCGCGAGCGGGAATCCGTCAAGGAAGTCCTCGTGACGGTCGTGGAGCACGCGCTCAACCGCGCGCAGCGCCACCGCGAACACGCCGTCACCTGACCCGGGCGACCGGGCGGACCCGGCGAAGTGGCCCGTACTCCCCGCCGGACCGGCCGGGAGTACGGGCACGCCGGGCCTGCCGGCCGCCCGTCAGGGCCCGACCACCGACCGCCACGCCACGGGGAAGTCGAAGTAGGTGTCGGGGAAGACCTCGGGCCGGTGCGTGAAGTGCCACCACTCCTCGGGCAGATTGGTGAACCCGACCTCCGCCAGCGTGCTCTTCAACAGCTGCCGGTTGGCGCGCTGCACCCCCTCGATCCGTGGGTCGTCGGTGTGCGCGAGCGCGTCGAAGCAGTCGTAACCCGTGCCCATGTCCACGGAGTTGTCCGGGAAGCGCTCCGCGCGCGGGGCGTAGCACGGGACGAGCGGCTCACCCGGTACGTACGCCCGGGTCGGCAGCGCCGGCAGTTTCACCAGCGTCAGATCCACCGTGCTCCCCCGGCTGTGCCCGGACTTCTCCGCGATGTAACCGTCCTCGAACAGCCGCGACTTGTCGACGCGTGGATAGAACTCCGCCTTCATCGCCTCGTCCTGGAGATCCTTCGCCCACCGGACGAAGTGGTCGACGGCCCGCTGCGGCCGGTAACAGTCGTACATCTTCAGCGAGTAGCCCTGCCGCAGCAGTCTCCCCTGCGCCAGGCGCAGCGCCTCGGCGGCCGGCCGGGTCACCAGACAGACCGGCTGCCGGTACCCGTCCACCGGCACGCCCATGAAGTCGTGGGGCGTGGTGTAGCGCATCTCCTGGATGATCGTCGGCGCGACCGACCGCAGCGCCACGAACTCCTCGGGAGCCCGTGGCTCGGTGACGGCGCCCGCCGCGGGCGCGGGAAGGGCGAGCAGGGCGACGGCGGAGGCGGTCAGCACCCGCAGCAGTGACACAAGAGGGCTCATGAGCCCTTTCATCTATCAGGTTCCCGGGAACGGCGGAAGGGTGATCGGATACAGTCCGCGCGTGCCCGAGCCCGAGAAGAAGCCTCCGATGAACGCGTACTGCGGCAGCTGCGGCGCCCCGTACCCGGCGGACGCCGGCTGGCCCCGTACATGCGCGGTCTGCGGCGCCACCGCCTATCGCAACCCGCTGCCCGTCGCCGTCGCGCTGCTCCCGGTGACGGACACCGGCGGACGGGCGCTGGTGGTCATCACCCGCACGATCGAACCCATGCGCGGGGGAGTCGCCCTGCCCGGCGGCTTCATCGACCACCGCGAGGCCTGGCAGCACGCCCTCGTACGGGAGTTGAGGGAGGAGACGGGCATCGAGGCGGCCGAGGAGGACGTACGGCTGGCCGACACGCTCAGCTCCCCGGACGGGCACATCCTCGTCTTCGGCCTGCTCCCCGAGCGGCCCGCCGCCCAACTCCCCCCGTCGGCCGCCACGGACGAGACGACGGGGTGGCACCTGCTCCGCGCCCCGGCGGAGTTGGCATTCCCGCTCCACACCGAGGCGGTACGGTCCTGGTTCGCCGGCCGGTACGACACGGGGCCACGCCGCTGAGCCAGGCGCGGGCGGGGGCCCGCACACCACCGGACCGCCCCCCGGCCACGGGGGCCCTCACCCCCCGGACGCCCCGCCCCGTACCCGTACGGTCCGCTCCGGCTTCACGGTCCCCCCGTCCGTCACCCGCGCCACCCGGACCTGACCGTCCACCACACGCGAGGTGTACCGCTCCACCTCCGCCGTATCCCAGCCGTCGCCCGGATCCCCGATCACCAGCCCGCCCCCCGTCCGCCCGGGCGCCGGGGCCCACGCCTCCAGCTCCACCGCCCCGTCCTCCCCGCGTACCGGTATCACCGCACCCGCCCGCGCCAGCACCGGGACCCGCGACAGCGGCGCGTCGACCAGCACCTGACCCGGTCCCTCGTACGCCTTCCCGGTCGCCGTGTCGTACCACCGCCCCCGTGGCAGCCGCACCGCCCGCCGGTCCGTCCCGCGCTCCAGCACCGGCGCCACCAGCAGACCGTCCCCCAGCATGAACGCGTCCTCGCAGTCCCGCAGCGCCCGGTCCTCCGGCGCCCCCCACCACACCGGCCGCACGTACGGCGCCCCGGTCAGCCGCGCGAGCTGCGCCAGCGTCATGAAGTACGGCCGCAGCCGCTCCCGTTCGGCCAGCGCGGCCCGCGCGTGCTCCAAAACCTCCGCGCCGAACTCCCACGGCTCCCTGCGCCCCGCGTCGATCGCCGCGTGCGTACGGAACAGCGGCATGTACGCCCCCAGTTGGAACCACCGCAGATACAGCTCCGGCGACGGACTCCCGTCAAATCCACCGACGTCGGGACCCGAGTACGGCACCCCGCACAGCCCCAGCCCCAGCACCAGCGCCAGCGAGGCCCGCAGCCCCGGCCACCCCGTCGCCACATCACCCGACCAGGTGCCGCCGTACCGCTGCATCCCCGCCCAGCCCGAGCGCGAGAACAGGAACGGCCGCTCGTCCGGGCGCAGTTTCCGCAGCCCCTCGAAACCGGCCCGCGCCATCTCCAGCCCGTAGACGTTGTGCGCCTCCCGGTGGTCACCGCCCCGGCCCTCCAGCCGGTGCCTGGCCGAGCGCGGCAGCGTCGTGTCACCGAACGGCGCGAAGGACACCGGCTCGTTCATGTCGTGCCACACCCCGGAGAACCCCTGCGCCAGCCGCTCCGCGTACAGGCTGCCCCACCACTCCCGTACCCCCGGATCCGTGAAGTCCGGATACACGCACTCACCCGGCCAGACCTCACCCCGGACCTCGCCGCCCCGCGCGTCCCGTACGAAGGCGTCCGCCGCGCGCCCGCTCTCGTACACCGCGTTCCCGGGCGCCGCCTTCACCGCCGGATCCACGATCGACACCAGCCGCACCCCGTCCGCCCGCAACTCCTCCGCCAGCCCCGGCAGATCGGGAAAACGCTCCCGGTCCACGGTGAAGACCTGATGCGCGTCGTAGTGATCGATGTCCAGATGCACCGCCGACAGCGGAAGGCCCCGCTCCCGGTACCCGGCGACGATCCGCCGCACCTCCCGCTCACTGCCGAACCCCCACCGCGCGTGCTGCGGACCCAGCGCCCAGGCCGGCGGCGGTACGGGCGCCCCGGTCAGCGCCGTCCAGCCGTGCAGCACCCGCGCGGGCGTCCCGATCACCACCCAACACCGCAGCGGCCCGCCGTCCATGCGCAGCTCGCTCGTCCCCGGCCGGTCGTGCCCCGAGCCCGCGCCCTCCTCACCCTCCCGCAGGGTCACGCGCCCGTCCCACGAATTGTCGACAAATGCCAGATGCGTCCCCGCGTCCGCCACCACCAGCTGCACCGGCATCGTCACGTACAGGGGATCGTCCCCGGGACCGAACCGCCCGCCGGGATCCGTGTTCCACAGCCGGTACGTCCCGTCCGCCAGCCGCGGCCCCCGCGCCCGCCCGCCCAGACCGAAGAACCGCGCGTCCGCCGCCACCTCCGTCCGCTGCACCCACCGCGCCACACCCCCGGCCACCGGCTCCCACCAGCGCGGCGGCAGCTCACGGCGCAATACGACCCCGCCCGGGGTGCGGATCTCCACCCCGCCGTGGCGCGACACCGTCACCATCACGCGCTCCGACACCACCCGCCAGCCGCCGTCGGTGTCCGGCTCCAGCACCGCCCGGGGGTCGGGATCCGGCGGAGAGCCCGCCAGCGCGTACGACGGCAGCGGCTCCGCGCCGTCCCACCCCCAGAACACCGCACCGCCCACCGTCACGCACACCCGCAGCTCCGCACGCGCGAACCGCACGACACCCCCGCCGGGCTCGGGCCGCGCGCCGGCCGCCTGCCCCGGCACCCTGGCCCGCTCGGCGCCGCGCTCCGGCAGCGCCCTCGCATCCGTACGCCGCTGCCGCCAGGCCGACCGCACGGAGCGGAGCCCCTGTACCGACCCGACCACTTTCATCGAACGCACCAGTTCACGACCGTCCATGCTGCTCAGCCTGCCACTCGCCCGCCACCGGAAGGAGTTCGTTCAACTTCCGTTCACCCGAGGTGGGGGCACCTGTCCGCCCCGCCGACGGAGGGAGAACGACATCTGGTGCGAAAGACGATCACATGGCATCGTCCGTGTCAGCCGCGCCAAGACCGGGAGCCACATCATGATCACAGCCGCCAGCCCCGCACCGCTCTGGCAGCCCGACCCCGCACGCGTCGCCGCCGCCGGGGTCACCCGCTTCCAGACGTGGGCCGCGGAACGGTACGGCGCCCCGGCCGAGGGCGGATACGCGGCGCTGCACCGCTGGTCCGTGGACGAGCTCGACACGTTCTGGACCGCGCTCGCCGACTGGTTCGACGTACGGTTCGCCACCCCGTACGAACGGGTCCTCGGCGCGGACACCATGCCGGGCGCCGAGTGGTTCCCCGGCGCCACCCTCAACTACGCCGAACACGCGCTGCGTACCGCGCTGGACCCGGCCCGCGCCGACATGCCCGCGCTCGTGCACGTGGACGAGACACAGGAACAGCACTCCGTGTCCTGGTCCGAACTGCGCGGCCAGGTGGGCGCGCTCGCCACCGCCCTGCGCGACCTCGGCGTACGCCCCGGGGACCGCGTCAGCGGCTACCTCCCGAACATCCCCCAGGCCGTCACCGCCCTGCTCGCCACCGCCGCCGTCGGCGCCGTCTGGACCTCCTGCGCCCCCGACTTCGGCGCCCGCGGCGTCCTCGACCGCTTCCAGCAGGTCGAACCGGTCGTCCTGTTCGCCGTCGACGGCTACCGCTACGGCGGCAAGGAACACCACCGTACGGACACCGTCGCCGAACTCCGCCGCGAACTGCCCACCCTCCGGGCCGTGATCCACGTCCCGCTGCTCGGCACCCCGGCTCCCGAAGGCGCGCTGGAATGGTCCGCGCTGGTCGAGCCGGGCCCGGACGACAGTGACACCGTGCCGCCGCTCTTCGAACAGGTCCCCTTCGACCACCCGCTGTGGGTCCTCTACTCGTCCGGTACCACCGGCCTCCCCAAAGCCATCGTCCAGTCCCAGGGAGGCATCCTGCTCGAACACCTCAAGCAGATCGGCCTCCACTGCGACCTCGGCCCCGAGGACCGCTTCTTCTGGTACACCTCCACCGGCTGGATGATGTGGAACTTCCTGGTCAGCGGCCTGCTGACCGGCACCACGATCGTCCTGTACGACGGCAGCCCCGGCTTCCCCGCCATCGACGCCCAGTGGCGCGTCGCCGACCGGACCGGCGCCACCTTCTTCGGCACCTCCGCCGCGTACGTCATGGCCTGCCGCAAGGCGGACGCCCACCCCGCGCGGGACCACGACCTCTCCCGCGTGCGCTGCGTCGCCACCACCGGATCACCCCTGCCGCCCGACGGCTTCCGCTGGCTGGCCGACGAGGCGGGCGACGACCTGTGGATCGCCTCCGTCAGCGGCGGCACCGACATCTGCAGCTGCTTCGCCGGCGCCGTACCGACCCTGCCCGTCCACATCGGCGAACTCCAGGCGGCCTGCCTCGGCACGGACCTCCAGGCCTGGGACCCCCAGGGCCGGCCCGTCACCGACGAGGTCGGCGAACTGGTCGTCACCCGGCCCATGCCGTCCATGCCGATCCGCTTCTGGAACGACCCCGACGGCAGCCGCTACCACGACAGTTACTTCGACACCTATCCCGGCGTCTGGCGCCACGGCGACTGGATCACGATCACCGACCGCGGTTCCGTGGTCATCCATGGCCGTTCCGACTCCACCCTCAACCGCCAGGGCGTCCGGATGGGCTCCGCCGACATCTACGAAGTGGTCGAACGGCTGCCCGAGATCCGCGAATCCCTGGTCATCGGCGTCGAGGAACCGGACGGCGGCTACTGGATGCCCCTCTTCGTCCACCTCGCCGAAGGACAGCGGCTGGACGACACGCTGCGGGCCCGCATCACGACGTCCCTCCGCCAAGAGCTCTCACCCCGCCATGTCCCGGACGAGATCATCGAGGTCCCCGGCGTCCCGCACACCCTCACCGGCAAGCGCATCGAGGTCCCCGTCAAGCGCCTCCTCCAGGGCGTGAGCCTCGACAAGGCCGTCAACGCCGGATCCGTCGACCACGTCGAACTCCTCCACTTCTACGAGGAACTGGCCCGCGAGCGCCGCTGACCGGCCCGGCGGACGACCGCCGCCGGAACCCCGCTGTCAGACCCCCGCTGTCAGACCCCCCGATTACGCTGAGTGAGCAATGATCGACAGCGCTCAGGGGGAGTCATGGCGCACACCGACCACAGCAAGCAGACCGAGACCGACCGCACCCGGCGCCGCCGACTGCGGCGCGAAGTCCCCAGCACCGTCGGCCTGCTGGCCGACGAGCAGGACTTCACCGCGATGCGGCGGTACGACACCTTCACCTTCGACGACCACGCGGCCTACCTGCGGCAGATCGAGGCCCTGCTGAGATCGCTCACCGCCCAGGGTGTCCACACCACGGTCGCCCTCTTCGACCCCGACGAATACGCGGAGTTCTGCGCGGCCGGCGGCCACGACCCCGACACCACCGCCAGCCGCAGCCGCTTCACCGCCACCATCCCCGCGACCGGCGCCGCCGTCGCCTACACCGGCCAGCCCCTCGACACTCTTGTCCCGCTGCTCATCAACACGGCGGTCCGCAAGGCCACCTGGGAGTACGTCACCGCGCTGCTCGCCGACCTCGGGGACTGCGCCGACTGCGGCCAGGACATCGGACGAGCGGCCTTCGACCGGGCGTCCCGTCTCCTGTTCGCGCTCCTCGAAGCGGCGGGACCCGGCACCCACCACATGGTGTGCAGCATCCCCGCCGCCGACGAACAACTCCTGGCCGCCCTCCAGGCCGAGCACACCGGCGACATCTCCGCGGCCGTCGACCCGGCCGAAGGAGCCGAATTCGTCTCGGTGCTCGCCGCGGGCATCGCGCTGGAACGGCCCGGAGGAGTCGTGCTCCGTACGACAGCACCCGACACCCCCGACCGCCTGCACGGCTGGCGGCTCCTGCACGGACACCTCGTCCCGCTCACCGAGGCCGAGGTCTTCAGCGCCTACTGCACGGACGCGGACACCGGAGAGCCGCTCTCCCCGGAATCCGGCGTCGAATACCGAGCGGGATACGACCTGGGCATCGACACCACGGACACCCACCACTGAACGCCTGAACGCCTGAACGCCTGAACGGCGCAGGGGCTTCCCGCCACACCATGGCGGAAAGCCCCTGCCGGTTCTCTTCCCTCACTCGCCGGACAGCACCGCCTGCGCCGCGGCCTTGGCACCCTCGGCGGAGTCCGCGGCCCGCGCGGCCGACGCGGCACGCTCGCACTGCGCGAGCGTGTGCTTCGCCAACGTCGCCCGCACATACGGAATCGACGCCGAGCCCATCGACAACGACGTCACCCCGAGCCCGGTCAGCACACACGCCAGCAGAGGATCCGACGCCGCCTCCCCGCACACCCCGCAGCTCTTGCCCTCGGCCTTGGCGCCCTCGGCCGACAGCGCGACCAGATCCAGCAGCGCCGGCTGCCACGGGTCCTGCCACCGTGCCACCGCCCCCACCTGCCGGTCGGCGGCGAAGGTGTACTGGGCCAGGTCATTGGTCCCCAGCGAAAGGAACTCGACCTCCTGGAGAATCGAGCGCGCCCGCAGCGCGGCGGCCGGAATCTCCACCATCGCGCCGAACTTGGCGTGCAGCCCCGCCGCCCGGCAGGCGTCCGCGAACGCCTTCGCGTCCGCACGGTCCGCCACCATCGGCGCCATGACCTCCAGATACACCGGCAGCCCCTCGGCCGCCCTCGCCAGCGCCGTCAACTGCGTCCGCAGCACGTCCGGGTGATCCAGCAGACTCCGCAGACCCCGCACCCCCAGCGCCGGATTCGGCTCATCGGCCGGCGTCAGGAACGCCAGGGGTTTGTCCGCCCCCGCGTCCAGCACCCGCACGACCACCCGGCCCTCGGGAAACGCTTCGAGGACCGACCGGTACGCCTCGACCTGCTTCTCCTCCGACGGCGCCTGCGCGCTGTCGTCCAGGAACAGGAACTCCGTACGGAACAGCCCCACCCCCTCGGCCCCCGCCTCAACCGCGGCCTGGACGTCGGAGAGCCCACCGATGTTGGCCAGCAACGGCACCTTGTGCCCGTCCGAGGTGGCGCCGGGCCCGGTGACCCCCGACAGCGCCGCCTTCCGCGCCGCCGCGGCCTCCTCCAGTTCCGCCTGCCGCTCGGCCGACGGCTCGACATGGACCTCGCCCGTACTCCCGTCGACCGCGATCAGCGTTCCCTCGGCCAACTCAACGGCCCCCGGCAACGCCACCACGGCGGGCACCCCGAGCGCCCGCGCCAGAATCGCGCTGTGACTGGTCGGCCCGCCCTCCTCGGTCACAAAACCGAGCACCAGGGTCGGATCGAGCAACGCCGTGTCGGCGGGGGCGAGGTCACGGGCGATCAGGACGTACGGCTCGTCACTGTCCGGCACCCCCGGCATCGGCACGCCCAGCAGCCGGGCGACGATACGGTTCCGCACGTCGTCCAGGTCCGCGACCCGCCCCGCCAGATACTCCCCGGCGTTGGCGAGCAGCGCACGGTACGAGGCGAACGCGTCGTACACGCCACGCTCGGCACTGCTCCCGACGGCGATCCGCCGCTCCACGTCGGCCAGCAGGTCAGGATCCTGGGCCATCATCGCCTGCGCTTCGAGCACGGCCTGCGCCTCACCGCCGGCCAGGTTCCCCCGCGCGTTGAGATCGGCGGCGACGGCGTCCACCGCCTGGCGGGCGCGCGCCTGCTCGCGTTCGGCCTCCTCAGGACCGATCTGCTTGGCCGGCGGCTCCAGCACGGCGGTACCCATGTGCCGGACCTCGCCGATCGCCACCCCGTGGCTGACCCCGACGCCGCGCAGCGTCGTCGCCATTACGCCGACTCCCAGCTGAAGAGCGCGTCGCCGGCCTTGAGGTCGCCGTCCTCCACGAGGGCGGAGAGGGCGTCGGGCGTGGCTTCGAGCGCCACGACCGGGCAGATCGGGGACTTCCCGGCCGCCGCGACGGCCCCGGGGTCCCAGCCGATGACGGCCTGACCCCGACTCACGGTGTCGCCCTTGTTGACGTGCAGTTCAAAGCCTTGGCCGTTGAGCTGCACGGTGTCGATGCCCAGGTGCGTCAGCACGCCGTGTCCCTCGTCATCGACGACCACAAAGGCGTGCGGGTGGAGGGAGACCACCACCCCGTCCACCGGTGAAACGGCCACGGACGGTTTGAGGACGGGATCGATGGCGGTACCGGGACCGACCATCGCCCCGGCGAACACCGGGTCGGGGACAGCGGCGAGTCCGATGGCGCGTCCGGCGAGTGGGGCCGTCACGATGGTCATGGGGAGCCTCCCTGGGGCGGAGATTCGTGAGCCGTCGTCACTGCCTGTGATGGGACGACGTGCTGTTCAGAACTGTAAGTCATAAGAAGTGACGGTTCCGTACGTGACCTGCCGTACGACTCGGCCCGTCGGAGGGCACAAATCGATTTGCCTGGGCCGCGAGACGGCATGTAGTGTCGTACTCCTGCCTGACACCGACGCGACTTCGAGTCGGGGGTCGGCGGCATCTATCAAACCTTGATCCTTACCTCGGGTCCGCTTTTGCATGTCTGCGGATCGGTGGTCAGGAACACTGAAAAGGCCTGATAGAGTTTGAAACACGAAATGCCGAAGGGAAGCGCCCGGAGGGCCCCGGAGACGGGACCGAAGGAAGCGTCCGTTCCTTGAGAACTCAACAGCGTGCCAAAAGTCAACGCCAGATA